>NZ_DATMFZ010000229.1:0-43067 GCF_035556675.1 Geminicoccus sp.
CTTCCACGTCCATGTCAGCCTGCTCGACCGGGACGGCCGCAACGTCTTCAGCGAGACCGAGGACGGCGAGGCGACGCTCAAGCGCTGCGTCGCCGGGATGCAGCGGCTGCTGGGCCCATCCATGCTGGCGCTCGCACCCAACGCCAACAGCTACCGGCGCTTCCGCCTGCTCTCCTACGCGCCCACGGCACCGAGCTGGGGCTGGAACAACCGGACGGTCGCCTTCCGCATCCCGGCGGGCTCGGCCAAGGCCCGGCGCATCGAGCACCGGGTCGCCGGGGCCGACGCCAACCCCTATCTGGTCCTGGCCGCGGTCCTGTCCGGCATGCTGGACGGGCTGCTGAAGGGCGGCGATCCCGGCCAGCCGATCAAGGGCAACGCCTACGAGCAGGTCCCGGTCGCCATCCCGGTCACCTGGGAGGACGCGATCGAGGCATTCGAGCAGCCCTCGCCGCTCCACGACTATTTCGGGGCCGAGTTCTGCCGGGTCTACGCCACCTGCCGCGACGTGGAGCGCGAGCGCTTCGTCATGCGGATCACGCCGACGGAGTACGAGTGGTACCTGTCGATGGTGTAGGGCTGCGACCCACCGCGGCGCACGATTTTTCCGGAAGTAATAGGTGCGGCGAGTTGCAGCTCCGGCACCGCCGGCACTTCAGCGGGACTACTTGATTTCAATCAAGGCGATGTCGTTTCCTCCTCTTACCCTGTGTGGTGATCGACCTCGGGTCGAGGAGGAAAGTCGATGGCGACATTCAAGGGTACGTCTCGCGGCGAGACGTTGACCGGCACCCTGTCCAAGGACACGATCTACGGCCGGGGCGGCAATGACGTCCTGATCGGCCTGAACGGTGACGACGCCCTTTATGGCGAGGGGGACGACGACACGCTCTGGGGCAAGGACGGCCATGACCGGCTGTTCGGCCAGCGGGGTGACGACGTCCTGCGCGGCGGCAACGGCAACGACCAGCTGAACGGCGGCGACGGCGACGACTGGCTCTATGGTGCCAATGGCGACGATGCCGGCCGTGGTGGCGACGGCAACGACCATGTGTTCGGCGGCAGCGGCAACGACCTGCTGCGCGGCGACGCCGGCAACGACGTCATGGAAGGCGGCTATGGCAGCGACCGCCTGATCGGCGGCGACGGCGACGACGTGCTCTACGGGCTGATCGACGACTTCGGCCGGATCACGACCGGCGCGTATCCCCCTGGCGTGGACGGGCCGGACATCGTGGAGGGCGGTGCCGGCAACGACCGGCTGGTCGGCCATCTCGACGATGATCGGCTGGACGGCGGCAGCGGCAACGACGTGCTCGATGGCTGGCGGGGCGACGACCTGCTGGAGGGCGGCAGCGGTGACGACATCGTCGACGGTTGGGAAGGCAACGACCTGCTGAGGCTCGGTGCCGGCCAGGACCGGGTCGTGTTCAAGGGCATCTCGATCGAGGGCAATCCCGACATCTATGGCGAAGCGTTCCTCACCCCGGACCATGACCTCGTCGCCGACTTCACGCGCGGCGAGGACCAGATCGAGATCCGGTTCGACTGGTACGATTCCAACCCCTTCGACGATATCGGCCTGATCCGGGAGCGGATCGGCTTTGCCGAGCTGGACAGCGACCGCAACGGCCGCCTCGACGATCGTGACGAGCTGGTGGAGGTGGGCAAGATCAGCCTGGGCGGCGTCAGCCGGGAATCCATGATCATCCACGCGGGCGATGCGAGCCGCTTCGACGTCTTCCACGGCGACAGCCTGACCCTGTTCGGCATCACCAAGCTGACCGCCGACGACTTCGTGCCGGACTGAGCGGCCGCGCCCTCACCTGCCCGCCGCCTGCGCCTCTTCCCGAATCTTCGTCAGCGAGCGCACCGGCGTGATCGCCTCCGGGTCCTGGATCAGGTGCAGGAGGGCCGGTCCGCCGGCCGCCAGCGCCGCGTCCAGGGCCGGGGCGAACTCGGCGGTGGCACGGACCGTGGCGCCATGCGCACCCATGGCGCGTGCCATGGCGGCAAAATCGGGGTTCTTCAGGGCGGTGCCGGACACGCGGCCGGGATGCTCGCGCTCCTGGTGCATCCGGATCGTGCCGTACATGCCGTTGTCGACCACGATCACCAGGAACTTCGCCTCCGCCTGCACGGCGGTGGCGAGCTCCTGGCAGGTCATCATGAAGTCGCCGTCGCCGGCGAACGCCACTACGGCCCGCGACGGTGCCGCGACCGCAGCGCCGAGTGCGGCCGGCAGGCCGTAGCCCATCGAGCCCGAGGTCGGGGCCAGCTGGCTGCCGGGCATACGGTAGCGCCAGAAGCGATGCACCCAGGTCGCGAAGTTGCCGGCCCCGTTGCACACTACCGCGTCGGCCGGCAGCCGCTCCTGCAGCTGGCGGACCACCTCGGCCATGTTCAGGGTGCCGGGCGATTCGACCCGCCCGGAAAAGGCCAGGTAGCGGGCGTGCAGCGTCTCCGCCTCCGCCGCCCAGGGCCGGCTTGCCACCGGGGCGTGGCCCGCCAGGGCGATGGCGGTGGCGGAGAGGTCGGCCGCGATCGCCAGGTCCGGCTGGTAGACCCGGCCGATCTCGTGCGGGTCCGGGTGGATCTGCACGAAGGTCTTGCCCATGCGCGGCGGGCTCAGCAGCGTGTAGCCGCCGGTCGCGGTCTCGGAGAGGCGCGAGCCGAACGCGATCAGCAGGTCAGCTTCCTTCACCCGCTGGGCGAGCTGGGGGTCGGGGCCGAGGCCGACCATGCCGGCCCAGCAGCGATGGAGATTGTCGAACAGCGACTGGCGGCGAAAGCCGCAGGCGACCGGCAGGTCGTTGGCGTCGATCCAGCGCTCGAGCGCGGTGCGGCCGGCCGAGTCCCAGGTCGAGCCGCCCAGGATCACCATGGGCCGCTCCGCCCTCGCCAGCAGTTCGTGCAGCCGGTCGATCGCGGCGGGGTCCGGCCAGGCGATGGCGGGCTCGGCGGCGATCCCGTCCGCGACTTCGACCCGGTCGGTCAGCATGTCCTCGGGCAGCACCAGCACGACCGGGCCCGGCCGGCCGGAGGTGGCGGTGCGGAACGCGCGATGCACATGCTCCGGCAGCCGCGCCGCGTCGTCGATCTCCAGCACCAGCTTGGCCATCCCGCCGAACAGCAGGCGGTAGTCGACCTCCTGGAAGGCGTCGCGATAGCGGGCGGCGCGCTCGATCTGGCCCACCAGCAGCACCATGGGCGTGCTGTCCTGCTGGGCGACATGGACGCCCGAGGCGGCGTTGGTGGCGCCAGGGGCCCGGGTGACGAAGCACACGCCGGGCTGGCCGGTCAGCTTGCCATAGGCCTCGGCCGCCATGGCCGCCCCGCCTTCCTGGCGGCAGGTCACGAAGCGGATCGGGCTGTCCACCAGCGCGTCCAGGGCTTCCAGATAGCTCTCGCCCGGCACGCCGAAGATCGTCCGCACGCCCTGGATCGCCAGCTGGTCGATCAGGATCCGCCCGCCGCTGCGTGACGCCATTTTTCCGGCTCCCTTGCTGCCCTGACGGTCCAGTGACGCCGGGCGGGCCCGGACGCAAGCCCCCGTGCAGGCCGGGCACGACCCTGCTAAGCCTCCGGGCACAGCCTGGAGGACCAGCATCTTGCCGCAACGCGCCGCCCTGCCGGAGCCGCCGCCGTGAGCGCGGTCCCAGGACCGAGCAACACGATCTGCGATGTCCCGGGTATCCGCGTCGGCAATGCCCAGGACTTCCGGGTGCGCAGCGGCGTGACGGTCGTCCTGCCCGAGCGGCCCGCGGTCGGCGGCGTGGACGTGCGCGGGGGGGCCCCCGGGACCTGCGAGATCGAGCTGCTTGACCCGGCCAACAGCGTGACCGAGGTCCATGCGCTGGTGCTGTCCGGCGGTTCCGCCTTCGGCCTGGACGCAGCCGGTGCGGTGCGCAACCGGCTGGCGGCGCGCGAGGTCGGCCTGCGGGTCGCAGGGGCTGTCGTGCCGATCGTGCCGGCGGCGATCCTGTTCGACCTGGCCAATGGCGGCGACAAGGAATGGGGCGAGACGCCGCCCTATCGTGCCCTGGCGCTGCGTGCGCTGGCTGCCGTTGATGCGCCCCTGGAGCTGGGCTCGGTGGGTGCCGGGGCCGGAGCGCGTGCTGGCTCGGTCGCCGGCGGCCTCGGCAGTGCTTCGGCGGTCTGCCCGGTGACCGGCTGCACGGTCGCAGCGCTGATCGCGGTCAATTCCATGGGCGAGCCGGGCTTTCCCGACGGGCGCACCCTGTTCGCCTGGCACCTGGAGCAGGCCGGCGAGATGGGTGGCCAGCCCCTGCCATCCGGGCCGATCGATCTCGAGCTGCGCACCAAGCAGAGCCCTTCCCTCGGCGCCAACACCACGATCGGCGTGGTCGCCACCGATGCACCGCTGACCAAGGCCGAAGCCAGACGGATGGCGATCATGGCGCAGGACGGGCTTGCCGTTTCGCTTCGGCCGATCCACACGCCGTTCGACGGGGATACGATCTTCGCGTTGTCGACCGGGCGGCGGGACCTCACGGTGACACCGGAGGTGCTGATGCGGCTGGGTGCGCTCGCCGCGGACTGCACCGCCCGCGCCGTGGCGCGCGGCGTGCTCGCGGCACGGCCGCTCGGCACGGTCCCGTCCTGGCGGGAACGCGCTCGTGGGGGGAATGGATGAAGCTGGCTCGGCTCCTGGCGACTTCGCTGCTGGTGACGGCACTGGCGGATGCGGCGGTCGCGAAGGACACGGTGACGCTCGGGCAGGTGCTGGAGCCACCCCATCTCGATCCCACCGCCGGTGCCGCGGCGGCGATCGACGAGATCGTCTATGCCAACGTGTTCGAAGGCCTGACCCGGATCGCCGCGGACGGCAGCGTGCAGCCGCAGCTCGCAACGTCCTGGGAAGTTTCGCCGGACGGGCTGGCCTGGACCTTCCACCTGAAGCAGGGTGTGACCTTCCATGACGGCACGGGCTTCGACAGCACCGACGTGAAGTTCTCGCTGGAGCGGGCGCTGGCCGAGGACAGCGTGAACGCGCAGAAGGGCCTGTTCGAGCCGATCGCGGCGGTGGAGACGCCGGATCCCGCCACGGTGGTGATCCGGCTGAAGCGGCCGACCGGGCTCCTGCCCTGGAACCTCGCCTGGGGCGACGCGGTGATCGTGGCGCCGGAGAGCGCCGAGACCAACCGGACCCGCCCGGTCGGCACCGGGCCGTTCCAGTTCACCGAGTGGCGCCAGGGCGACCGGCTGGTGCTGAGCCGCCGCGAGGGGGCGGACGTGGCACTAGCCCAGGTCACCTTCCGCTTCATCGCCGACCCGGCGGCCGCGACCGCGGCGCTGATGGCCGAGGACGTCGACGGCTACCTGAACTTCCCGGCGCCCGAGGCCCTGCCCCAGTTCGAGGCGGACCCGCGCTTCGCCGTGGTGATCGGCACCACCGAGGGCGAGACGCTGCTCGCGATCAACAACCGGCGGCAGCCCCTGGACGACGTGCGGGTGCGCCGGGCGATCGGCCATGCGATCGACCGCCAGGCGCTGATCGACGGCGCCATGATGGGCTACGGCCAGCCGATCGGCTCGCATTTCAGCCCGAGCCATCCGGCCTATGTCGACCTGACCTCGCGCTCGGCCCACGATCCGGAGCTGGCCCGCCGGCTCCTGGCCGAGGCCGGGGTCGGTGACCTGAAGCTGACCATCAAGCTGCCGCCGCCCAGCTATGCACGGCGCAGCGGCGAGATCATCCAGGCGCAGCTGGCAGAGGTCGGCATCCAAGCGGAGCTGGTGCCGGTCGAATGGGCGCAGTGGCTGGAGCAGGTCTTCGCCAACAAGGACTACGACCTGACGATCGTCAGCCACACCGAGCCGCTCGATATCGGCATCTATGCGCGCGACGATTATTACTTCAACTACCGCAATCCCGACTTTCAGGCGCTGATGGCCAGGATCGAGGGCACGGCCGACGAGGCGGAACGCAACACGCTCTACGGCCAGGCCCAGGAGATGCTGGCGGCCGACGCGGTGAACGGGTTCCTGTTCGAGTTGCCCAAGCAGGGCGTGTGGAACGCCAGGCTGGAGGGGATGTGGGCGAACGCCCCGATCCAGGCGACCGATCTTACCGGCGTGCGCTGGGCGGAGTGAAGCCGGGCGGGGTCTCACGCGGCGTCGCGCGCATCGCCGCGGCGCTCCTGACCCTCCTCCTGGCGTCGGTCCTGGTGTTCCTGGCGCTCAACGTCCTGCCGGGCGACCCGGCAGCGGTGATGCTCGGCACCGAGGCCCGGCCGGACACGCTGGCCGCCCTGCGCCGGCAGATGGGGCTGGACCAGCCCATGCCGCTGCGCTGGTGGCAATGGCTGACCGGGCTCGCCAGGGGCGAGCTCGGCACCAGCCACACCTATGGCGTGCCGGTCGCCGAGCTGGTGGCGACGCGCGCAGTGGTGAGCGTGCCCCTGGCACTCCTGGCCCTGCTGGTCGCGATCGGCCTGGGCATCCCGGCGGGCCTGTTCGCCGCCACCCGGCACCGCCGCACCGGCGACCTCGCCACCATGGCGGTGGCGCTGGTCGGCCTGTCGGTGCCGGCCTTCTGGATCGGCATCCTGCTGGTCCTCCTGTTCGCGATCGGGCTGCGCTGGCTGCCGGCGGGCGGCTTTCCCGGCTGGGATGCCGGCATCCTTCCTGGCATCGCGGCCCTGATCCTGCCGGCGGTGGCCTTGGGCCTGCCCCAGGCGGCGGTGCTGGCCCGGGTGACCCGGACCGCGATCGTCGAGATCATGCGGCTGGACTTCGTCCGCACCGCCCGCTCCTTCGGCCTGACCCGCACGCAGGCGCTGCGCCGCCACGCTCTGCCCAACGCCCTGCCGCCGATCGTCACCGTGCTGGGCCTGCAGTTCTCCTTCCTGCTGGCCGGTGCGGTGATCGTCGAGAACGTCTTCTACCTGCCGGGCCTGGGCCGCCTCGTGGTCCAGTCGGTGGGCGGCCGCGACCTGCCCACCCTGGCCTGCCTGGTCATGCTGCTGGTCACCGCCGTGGTGGTGGTCAACCTCGCGGTCGACCTGCTGCTGCTGCGGCTGGACCCGAGGCTCCGCCAGCGTGGCTGAGCGACCCGACCGGAACTGGAGCCTGTGGCTGGGCGTGGCGATCACCCTGGCGATCGTGCTGCCGGCCGCCCTGTCGCTCGTCTGGACTCCCTATCCCCCGGCCGCGATCGACATCAAGGCCCGCCTCCAGGGCTGGAGCCAAGCCCATCCGCTGGGCACCGACCCGTTCGGCCGGGACGTCCTGTCCCTGCTGATGGCGGGTGCCCGCAACTCGTTCGGCATCGCCCTGGGCGCGGTGGCGCTCAGCGTCGGGATCGGGGTGCCGCTCGGTGCCCTGGCCGCAGCACGGGGCGGCTGGCTCGACAATCTGCTGATGCGCGGCAGCGACCTCCTGTTCGCCTTTCCCGCAGTGCTGACCGCGATCATGCTGGCCGCGGCACTGGGCCCATCCATGGGCGTGGCGATCCTGGCGATCGGCCTGTTCAACCTGCCGGTCTTCGCCCGTGTCACCCGCTCCGCCGCGGTGCGCATCTGGCCGCGCGCCTTCGTCCAGGCCGCCCGCCTGTCGGGCAAGTCCAGGACCCGGATCACGCTCGAGCACGTCCTGCCCAACATCCTGGACCAGTTGCTGGTGCAGGTGACCCTGCAGCTGGCGCTCGCCATCCTGACCGAGGCGGGGCTGGGCTATCTCGGCCTGTCCGTGCCGCCGCCGGCACCGACGCTCGGCCGGATGCTGGCGGATGCGCAGAGCTTCCTGGCCGTGTCGCCGCGCCTGGCGATCCTGCCGGGCCTCGCCATCGCCCTGGCCGTGCTCGGCCTGAACCTCCTGGGCGACGGGCTGCGTGACCGGCTCGACCCCCGGCTGGGCCGGCAGCCATGATCCGGCTGCTGGAAGTCGAGCGCCTGACCGTGCGCCGTCCGGGCGGTCCGCCCCTGGTGCGCGAGGTGAGCTTCCAGATCGCGCGCGGCGAGCGACTGGGCATCGTCGGGGCGTCGGGTTCGGGCAAGTCGCTCACCGCGCTGGCCATCGCCGGCCTGCTTCCGGACGGGCTGATCGCGGAAGGCTCGGTCCGCCTGGACGGAAGGGAGATCCTGGACCTGCCCGAGCCGGAGCTGGCCCGGCTGCGCGGGCGGCGCATCGCCATGGTGTTCCAGGAACCGCTCACCGCGCTGGACCCGGCGCGCCGGATCGGCCGCCAGGTGGCCGAGCCGCTGGCGATCCACGGCCTGGGCACGCAGCGTGAACGGATCGCGCGGGCAGAGGCGATGCTGCGCGCAGTGGGCCTGCCGCCTGAGCGCGCCTCGCCCGCCCTGTTCCCCCACGAATTGTCGGGTGGTCAGCGCCAGCGGGTGCTGATCGCGGCAGCGCTCGCCGCCGGGCCGGACCTGCTCCTGGCCGACGAGCCGACCACTGCCCTGGATCTGGTGATCCAGCGCCAGATCCTGGACCTCCTGGACGAGCTGGTGGCCCAAAAGGGCCTGGCGCTGCTGCTGGTCAGCCATGACGAAGGCGTGATCGCGCGGATGTGCCGGCAGGTCCTGGTGATGGCGGGCGGCCGCATCGTCCGCTCCGGGCCCGCCGCCGTCCCGTCCGCCAGCGGCGCTGTCCTGCCGCTCCAGCCTCGGGACCATCCCGGGCCCCCGGCCCTGCTGACCGCGACCGGCGTGAGCCGGCACTATCGCCTGCCCGGTGGTGCCACACGTCAGGCCGTGGACCGCGTCGACCTGACGATCGCTGCGGGCGAGGCGGTCGGGCTGGTCGGCGGCTCGGGCAGTGGCAAGTCGACCCTGGTGCGGCTGCTGACCGGGCTGGAGCCGCCGGATGGCGGCGTCGTCCGGCTGGATGGCCGCGATCCGGCCGAGCCCGCCGCTCCCCGGCATCCGGTGCAGCTCGTGTTCCAGGACCCGTTCGACTCCCTGGATCCGCGCTGGCGGGTCGGGCGGATCCTGGCCGAGCCGCTGCACGGGCTCCGCCTGAACCCGGCCGAGCGCCACCGCCGAGTGCTGGCGGCGCTGGCCGAGGTCGGCCTGCCGGCGGAAGCGGTCCGCCGCCATCCCCACGCCTTCTCGGGCGGGCAGCGCCAGCGGATCGCGATCGCCCGTGCCCTGGTGGCACACCCTCGTCTCGTGGTCCTGGATGAGCCGCTCTCGGCCCTCGACCGGCCCCTGCAGGAGCAGGTGCTCGAGCTGCTGGCAGCGCTTCGGAGGCGGCACGGTCTGGCCTATCTCCTGGTCAGCCACGATCTCGACATCGTGCGGCGCCTGTGCAGCCGGGTGCTGGTCATGGCCGAGGGGCGGATCGTGGAGGAGGGTCCGGTCGGTCGGGTGCTGCTCCATCCGGCGTCCGCGGCGGCCCGTGCCCTGCTGGCGGCACGACTGGGCCCGCCCCCTCCGGTTGCACCGCCGAAGGCAGGGGATTATGAACCATGACGAGCTTCGGCACCCGGCGCGACAACAGCCGTTGGACAGGTTGGGAAATCCCGACATCATTTCGAGGAATCCATGGACGCCACTCGGCGCTCGGTCTCGCTCGGTCTTTCGGCCCTTTCGCTGCTCGGGCTGACCGGACTGACCGCATTGCGGGAAGCGGTCGCGCAGGAAGAGGCGGCACCGCCGCCCCCGCCCCAGACCGGGCTGCGCTTTTCTGAGCCCAGGCCCTTCTCGTTCGAGCAGCTGGTGGCGCAGGCGGAGGCGGCGGCCAAGGAGCCTTATGCGTCCCCGATCATCCGGTTCGACGACATCCTGGACCGGATCGACCCGGAAGTGTTCGCTGACATCCGCTTCCGCCCGGATCAGGCGCTCTGGGCGGATGGCAGCGGCCCCTGGCCGATCCGGTTCCACCACCCCGGCCGCTGGTTCAAGCGGCCGGTCCACATCAACCTGGTCGAGAACGGCCAGGCGCGCGAGATCCTCTACGAGCCCTGGCTGTTCGAGTTCGGCGAGAAGGCCTCCTTCGTCACCGGCCTGCCCGAGGATCTGGGCTTCGCCGGGTTCCGGGTGATGAACAAGCAGGGCGGCGGTGACTGGCTGTCGTTCCTGGGCGCCTCCTATTTCCGGGCATCCGGCGAGCACGACCAGTACGGGATCTCCGCGCGCGGCGTGGCGATCGACATCGGCCTGCCCACGCCTGAGGAATTTCCGGCGTTCCGTGAGTTCTGGATCGAGCGCGCCGCGCCGGACAATGACGACCTCGTCATCTGCGCCTTCCTGGACGGCCCGGCCCTGGCCGGCGCCTACCGGTTCATGGTGCGCCGGCCGGGTGCGGTGGTGATGGACGTCGAGGCCAAGCTGTTCATGCGCCATGGCGTGCAGCGCCTGGGCATCGCCCCGCTCACCAGCATGTACTGGTTCTCCGAAACCAACCGCCACACCGCCACCGACTGGCGCCCCGAGATCCACGACAGCGATGGTCTGTCGATCTGGACGGGTGCCGGCGAGCGCCTGTGGCGGCCCTTGAACAATCCGCAGGCCATGACGGTCTCGTCCTTCTCCGACACCGATCCGAAGGGCTTCGGCCTGCTGCAGCGCGACCGGCAGTTCGCGTCCTATGAGGACGATTCCCTGTTCTACGAGCGGCGGCCCTCCTTGTGGGTCGAGCCGCTGCAACCCTGGGGCAAGGGTGCGGTGCAGCTGGTGGAGATCCCGACCAACGTCGAGATCCACGACAACATCGCGGCCTATTGGGTGCCGGAGGTCAAGACCGAGGCGGGCATGCGCTTCGACCTCGGCTGGCGGCTCTACTGGCAGGACGGCATCCCTCAGGACCCGGCCGTCGCGCGCTGCATAGCGACCCGGATCGGCCGGGGCGGCTTTCCGGGCGGTGCCGACGAGGGCGACGTCAAGCGCTTCGTGGTCGACTTCGAGGGGCCGTCGCTGGACCCCCTGCGCAAGGGCGACGACGTGCAGGCGGTGGTTGCCACCTCGCGCGGCGAGGTGCGCAACGCGTTCACCTTCCAGATGGTCGGCAGCAAGCGCTGGCGGGCCATCTTCGAGCTGGTCGTGGACGGCGAGGAACCGGTCGACCTGCGCCTCTATCTGCGCCTGGGCGACAACGCGCTCACCGAGACCTGGCTCTACCAGTATCATCCATTTCGTTTCGTGGCCGGTCCTTCCGGTTTTGGGGAGGAGTGACCCCTTGGCATACACGAATATCCTGGTCGACCGGCGTGATGGGGTGGGGCTCATCACCCTGAACCGGCCCAAGGCGCTGAACGCCCTGAACGACGAGCTGGTCGCGGAGCTGAACCTGGCTTTGGACGGGTTCGATGCCGACCGGGAGATCGCCGCCACGGTGATCACCGGTTCGGAAAAGGCGTTCGCCGCCGGCGCGGACGTCAAGCAGATGGCGCAGATGAGCTTCACCGACGCCTATGAGAGCGATTTCATCGCCGCCTGGGCGCGCATCGCGGACAAGCGCAAGCCGCTGATCGCGGCGGTGGCCGGCTATGCCCTGGGTGGCGGCTGCGAGCTGGCGATGATGTGCGACATCATCATCGCCGCCGACAATGCGCGCTTCGGCCAGCCGGAGATCAATCTCGGCACCCTGCCCGGTGCCGGCGGCACCCAGCGCCTGGTGCGCGCGGTGGGCAAGGCCAAGGCCATGGACATGGTGCTGACCGGCCGGATGATGGACGCGGCCGAGGCCGAGCGCTCCGGCCTGGTGACCCGCGTGGTGCCAGCGGGCGAGCTGGTCGAGGAGGCGCTCAAGATCGGCCAGGCGATCGCCGCCAAGAGCCGGATCGCCGTGCGCATGGCCAAGGACGCGGTCAATGCCGCGTTCGAGACCAGCCTCGCGGAGGGGCTGCGCTACGAGCGGCGTGCCTTCTATGCGAGCTTCGCCACCGAGGACCGCACCGAGGGCATGAGCGCGTTCGTGGAGAAGCGCTCGGCGGAATTCAAGCACCGCTGAACGGCACCGGCGGAGTGCCTTGTGGACAAGCCCGGGTTGACGTGGGCGCGGCCTGGGGATAAGAGCCCCATTCACTTTCAGAACATTGGGCAATCGCATCGTGGCGCACACCCTTTCGGCGAAGAAGCGGGTGCGGCAGACCGAAGCACGGACTGCACGCAACCGGGCTCGCACCAGCCAGATCAAGACCTTCATCAAGAAGGTGGAAACCGCGGTCGCCAAGGGCGATGCGGAAGCCGCTGTCGTGGCCTTCCGGCAGGCGGAGCCGCAGATCGCCCGCGGGGTGACGAAGGGCGTCCTGCACAAGAACACGGCGTCCCGCCGCATCTCGCGTCTGGCCCAGATGGTGAAGAAGCTCTCCAGCGCCGCCGCCTGAGAGTTTCCAGCAGATCGTCAAAACAGGCGACGAGGACGCAAGTCCTCGTCGCCTGTTTTGTTGCATCGTGATTCTCTCATATTAGTTATTCGTGATTTTTCAACCACGGAGAGAATTTTCGATTGTGGCAGAACGGGCGCTTGCCTCTCCCCAGGCCCGGCATTACTATCACCAAACGTTCGGCCGCCACGCATAGGCGCCTGATTGCAGTCGAGTATTTAGGATCGAGAACTAAAGACTGTTCCGCTGCGGTGTAGTAACTCAACTGTCCCTGGACAGGCTGTTCTATCGCCAAAGTCGAAGCAATCTCGGTTCCGCCCCTCATCGGGCTGCAGTCTACCAGCTTTCGGCAGCTGGATCTCCTGGAGCCAGGAGGTCATGTTGTCGTTTTGTGGCGGACATACGAATCGAGCACGGTCTGGCCTGCGGGTGTTCTTGCCCGGCCGGCGGGACCATAGTGACAACGCGACAGCCGGGTCGGGGTACGGATGATCGTGCCGCAGTCGAGCGATCTGGAGGCACAGTGGACGCAGGTGCGTGGCCTCCTTCGGGCGGAGGTGGGGGATACGGCCTTCAGCACCTGGCTGAAGCCGCTCCTGGCCCTCGGCATCGAAGGTGACCGGGGCCTGGTCTCCGTGCCCACCCAGTTCATGCGTGACTGGGTGGCCGCCCATTATGCCGACCGGATCCGCACGCTCTGGAACGGGGTGAACGGCCAGGTCCGCTCGATCAGCCTGGTGGTGGCGCAGGGCAAGGGCTCGCCCGGCACCATCGTCAACCGCGAGCAGCCGCCCCTGCGGGTGGTGGAGCCGCAGCCGCGCCCGGTCAACGATTCGCCGGACGAGCTCTCCGTCCAGCTCGATCCGCGCCTGACCTTCGAGAACTTCGTGGTGGGCAAGCCGAACGAGTTCGCGGTGGCCGCCGCCGAGCGGGTCGCGACCTCGCCCAAGCCCATGTTCAACCCACTGTTCCTGTATGGTGGGGTCGGCCTCGGCAAGACCCACCTCATGCACGCGATCGGTCACCGGGTCCTGCAGATCGACCCGACCAAGAAGATCGTGTTCATGACCGCAGAAAAGTTCATGTACCAGTTCGTACGTGCGCTGCGGATCAAGGAAACGATCGCGTTCAAGGAGATGTTCCGCTCGGTCGACCTGCTGATGGTCGACGACGTGCAGTTCATTTCCGGCAAGGACAGCACTCAGGAAGAGTTCTTCCACACCTTCAATACGCTGGTGGACCGCGGCAAGCAGATCGTGATCTCGGCTGATCGCAGCCCCTCGGACTTGTCCGGGCTGGAGGAACGGATCCGCTCGCGCCTGGGCTGGGGGCTGGTGGCCGACATCCACCCCACCACCTACGAGCTGCGTCTGGGCATCCTGCAGGCCAAGGCCGAGCAGCTGCGCTCGGACGTGCCGCAGCGCGTGCTGGAGTTCCTGGCCGCGAGGATCACCTCCAACGTCCGCGAGCTGGAAGGTGCCCTCAACCGGATGGTTCACCAGGCCAGCCTGACCAACCGGGCAGTCTCGGTGGAGATGGCCCAGGAGATCCTCCACGACCTGCTGCGCGCCAACGACCGGCGCGTCACGATCGAGGAGATCCAGAAGGCCTGCGCCGAGCACTACCAGATGAAGATGGCCGACCTGACCGGGCCGCGCCGCTCGCGCGCCATCGCCAGGCCCCGGCAGACGGCCATGTATCTGTGCAAGCAGCTCACCCCGCGCTCCCTGCCGGAAATCGGCAAGAAGTTCGGCAATCGTGATCATACGACGGTGATGCATGCGGTGCGCCAGATAGAGAAGCTGATTGCCGAGGACCGGCAGCTCGCCGACGATGTGGAACTGCTGAAGCGCCGCCTGATGAGCTGACCGGCCCGGGTCTTCCGACCGGGTGGCCTGCAGCGATCCCTGCCGAGGTGATGGTGCGTCTGACGGATGCAGACGTTCTGGACTCCTGGCCGCTGAGCCAGCCGCCCGCCCGATCAGACCGCTTCCGGCAAGTCTGACAGGGTGTTCTGGAACGGATGGGGACCCCCGGCACCGAGCAGGTCGGCTGGCTGCAGCTGCTTCCCGGTGCAGCCGCCCGATTTTATCGAAAATTCGTGAACTTAGCGGCAGAGCCTGCTAGATTCGGGGCCCGACGCGATGTTCGTGGTCGGGGTTTCCTCGAGCATAGCGACTTGCCCTGACCATGAAGCTGACCATCGAGCGCGCACCCCTGCTCAAGTCGCTCGGCTATGTCCAGAGCGTCGTCGAACGCCGCACGACGATCCCGATCCTGTCCAACGTCCGGCTGGAGGCGCGCGACGGCGAGCTCCTGCTCACCGCGACCGACATGGACCTGACCCTGGTCTCGCGCGAGGCCGCCGAGATCAGCGAGCCCGGCACCACCACCGTGGCCGCGCACACGCTCTACGAGATCGTCCGCCGCCTGGCCGAGGGTGCGATCGTGGAGCTGGAGCAGGCCAGCGGCAGTGCCGACCTGAACCTGCGCTCCGGCCGCTCGTCCTTCGTCCTGCCCTCGCTGCCCGCCGACGAGTTTCCGGCGATGAACGAGGAAGACCTGGGCGTCTCCTTCGAGCTGTCGGCCCAGGTGCTGCGCAAGCTCCTGGACAAGACCCGCTTCGCCATGTCCAGCGAGGAAACCCGCTACTATCTGAACGGCGTCCACCTTCATGCGACCCGCGGTGACGGTGCCGCGGCGACGTTGCGCGCGGTGGCGACCGACGGCCACCGGCTGGCCCGGGTCGAGACGCCGCTGCCTGAGGGTGCCAAGGGCATTCCACCGGTGATCGTGCCGAAGAAGACGGTGGGCGAGGCCCGGCGCCTGCTCGAGGCGCTTGACCAGGACGCCCAGGTCGGCATCGCCCTGTCGCCGTCCCGCATCCGCTTCCAGATCGGCACGACCGTGCTGGTGTCCCGCCTGATCGACGGCGTATTCCCGGACTATGAGCGGGTCATCCCGCAGGCCAACGACAAGGCGGCGCTGGTCGACGCCAAGGCCTTCGCGGTGGCGATCGACCGGGTATCGACGGTCGCGACCGACAAGGTCCGCGCGGTCAAGCTCGGGTTCTCCGAAGGCCGGGTGCTGGCGTCCGCAGTGAGTGCCGAGGCCGGCCGCGCCCAGGACGAGGTCGACTGCGAACTGTCCGGCGGCGAGATCGAGATCGGCTTCAACGCCCGCTACGTCCTGGACATCACCCAGCAGGTGGAGGGCGACCAGATCCGGCTGGAGATGGCGAGCCCCGCCTCGCCCACCCTGATTCGTGATCCCGAGGACGTCGCCACCATCTACGTGCTGATGCCGATGCGGGTATGATCGCTTCCGCCAGCGCGCCTGCCGCTGCCGACGCTTCCTTCCACCCGCCTGCCTGCGCCGCGCGCCGCCTCCAGCTCACCGGGTTCCGCAATCTCGCCGACTGCCGGCTCGACCTGCCGGGCGGGCCGGTCGTGCTGTATGGCGACAACGGTGCCGGCAAGACCAATCTGCTGGAAGCGGTGTCGATGCTGGCGCCAGGACGCGGGCTGCGCCGGGCGCGGGCCGCCGAGCAGGCATGCACTAGCGGAACTGGCAGTTGGGCAATTCATGCCCATATGGAAGGTCCAGATGGACCGCACACGATCGCTACGGGCCTGGAGCCTGGTCACGAGCGCCGCCGCTTCCGGCTGGACGGCCGTGATGTCGCCGCGCGCGAGGAACTACCCGGCATTGTCGGGGTGATCTGGCTGACCCCGGCGGAGGACCGTTTGTTCCAGGATCCACCAGCCGAGCGACGCCGCTTTCTCGACCGGCTGATCGCCACGGACGACCCGGCCTATGCCGGCCTGACCTCCCGCTATGAACGCCGCCTGCGCGAGCGCTCCAGCGTGCTGCGCAGCGGCCGGCCGGATGCGGTATGGCTGGATGCGCTGGAGGCGGGGCTGGCTGCCGATGCCGTCGCGATCGCCGCGGTGCGTGCCGAGCGGGTGCAGAGCCTGGACCGGGTGGTGGCAGCCGCCGGCGGTCCCTTCCCTGCGGTCCGCCTGGCCCTCGCCGGCGAGCTGGAAACCCTGCTCGAGGATCGGCCGGCCCTGGACGTCGAGGAGGCGGTAGCCGCCCGTCTGCAGGCCAGCCGGGACATGGATCGCGAGGCGGGCGGTGCCTCGATCGGCCCGCATCGCAGCGACCTGGTGGCGATCGATGCCGAGACCGGCACGGCCGCGGCGCGCTGCTCGACCGGCCGGCAGAAGGCCCTGCTGGTCGCGATCGTGCTGGGCGAGATCGCGCGCAAGCGCCAGGCCGGCAGTCTCGTGCCGATTCTGCTGCTCGACGAGGCCACCGCCCATCTGGACGAGCGGCGCCGCCAGGCGCTGTTCGACCGCATCACCGGCCTGCCGGGCCAGACCTGGCTGACCGGAACCGACCATGCGCCCTTCGCGCCGCTGCGCGACCAGGCCGCCTTCCTCCACCTGCACCGGGGCGACCTCGCCGATCATGTCTGACACGCCGACTCTTTCCGCCCCCATCTACGACGCCAGCTCCATCAAGGTCCTGGAGGGCCTGGAGGCCGTCCGCAAGCGACCGGGCATGTATATCGGCGACACCGATGACGGCTCCGGCCTGCACCACATGGTGTTCGAGGTGGTCGACAACGCGATCGACGAGGTGCTGGCCGGCCACGCCACCCGCGTCGAGGTGGTGCTGAACGCCGACGGCTCCTGCACGGTGGTCGACGACGGCCGCGGCATTCCGGTCGACATCCACCAGGAGATGGGCATCTCGGCCGCCGAGGTGATCATGACCGTGCTCCATGCCGGCGGGAAGTTCGACAAGAACTCCTACAAGGTGTCGGGTGGCCTGCACGGCGTCGGCGTCTCGGTGGTCAACGCATTGTCGGACCGGCTGGACCTGACGGTCTGGCGCGACGGGTTCGAGCACTTCATCCGCTTCGTCGAGGGCGGCCGCACCGAGGCGCCGCTGGACGTGGTGGGCCCGGCCGAGGGCAAGCGCGGCACCCGGGTCACCTTCTACCCCTCGCCTTCCGTTTTCACCGGGGTGGAGTTCTCCTTCGACCAGCTGGCGCACCGCCTGCGCGAGCTGGCCTTCCTGAACTCCGGCGTGCAGATCCTCCTGCGCGACCTGCGCGGCGAGGAGCCGCGCGAGGAGCTGCTGTTCTACGAGGGCGGGCTCGCCGCCTTCGCGACCTGGCTCGACCGTTCGCGCACGCCGGTCTTCCAGCCGCCGATCACAGTCGGCGGCGAGCGCGACGGCATCGTCGTCGAGGTCGCCATGCAGTGGAACGACGGCTACCACGAGGTCTGCCTGTGCTTCACCAACAACATCCCGCAACGTGACGGCGGCACCCACCTGCAGGGCTTCCGCCAGGCGCTGACCCGCGTCCTGAACAAGTATGCCGAGGACAGCGGCACGCTGAAGCGCGAGAAGGTCAATCTGTCCGGCGACGACATGCGCGAAGGCCTGACCGCGGTCCTGTCGGTCAAGGTGCCGGACCCGAAGTTCTCCTCGCAGACCAAGGACAAGCTGATCTCGTCCGAGGTGACGCCGATCGTGCAGAACCTGGTGGGCGACGCGCTCTCGCGCTGGCTGGAGGAGCATCCGGCCGAGGCCAAGCAGATCATGGGCAAGGTGGTGGAAGCCGCCACCGCCCGCGAGGCCGCCAGGCGCGCGCGCGAGCTGACCCGGCGCAAGGGTGCGCTCGACATCGCCAACCTGCCGGGCAAGCTCGCCGACTGCCAGGAGCGCGACCCGGCCAGATCCGAGCTGTTCCTGGTCGAGGGCGACAGCGCCGGCGGCTCGGCCAAGCAGGGCCGCGACCGGCAGTTCCAGGCGATCCTGCCGCTGCGCGGCAAGATCCTGAACGTCGAGCGGGCGCGGGTCGACAAGATCCTGGGCAGCCAGGAGATCGGCACGCTGATCACCGCACTCGGCACCGGCATCCGCGACGATTTCGACATCGGCAAGCTGCGCTACCACCGCATCGTCATCATGACCGATGCGGACGTGGACGGCTCGCACATCCGCACCCTGCTCTTGACCTTCTTCTACCGGCACCTGCCGGAGCTGATCGAGGCCGGCCACCTCTACATCGCCCAGCCGCCGCTCTACCGGATCAAGCGCGGCCGGGAGGAACTCTACCTCAAGGACGACGCGGCGCTGGACGATTACCTGCTGGCCACCGTGCGCGGCGAGGTGGTGCTGAGCGGCCGCGACGGGGCGCCGCTCGACATGGAGGCCGCCGACCGGGCCTTCGAGCTGTCCCGCCAGGCTGCTCAGGCGATCCGCGGGCTGGCCCGCCGGCTGCCGGCGGAGCTGATCGAGGCTCTCGCCTCGACCCGGCTGATCGGTGCCGAGGCCGATCCGGGGCTGGAGCAGGGCCAGGCGCTGGCGCGCCATCTGGTGCAGGCCGGCAATGGCCACTGGCAGGCGACCCAGGACGTGGACGGCGTGCTGATCATGCACCGCACCCGCGGCGAGCGCCGCGAGCGCTGGCGGATCGAGCCGGTCGGCCTGCGTTCGCTGGAAGCGCGCAAGGTCGCCGCGATGGTGGACGAACTGGTCGGGCTGTGGGGCGAGCACCCCACCCTGGTCCAGGGCGAGACCACCATGCCGGTCAGCGGTCCGCTGCAGCTCATGGAGCGGGTCGCCACGCTCGGCCGCAAGGGCATGCAGATCCAGCGCTACAAGGGGCTGGGCGAGATGAATCCGGAGCAGCTCTGGGAAACCACGCTGGACCCGACCAAGCGCTCGATGGTGCAGGTGAAGGTCGATCATGCCGACGAGGCCGACGAGATCTTCACCACGCTGATGGGCGACGTGGTCGACCCGCGCCGCGACTTCATCCAGAGCAACGCGCTGCGCGTGGTCAACCTGGACGTCTGATCCCCGCAGGTAAACGGTCCGGCCTCCTCAGGAGGCCGGCACCGCCGCGGCAGTGCTGCCGGCCCTGAACGGGTACTTGGCGAAGATGTCCTTCACCGCCGCGTCGATCTTGGCCTGGCTGGGCACGCCCTCGTCCGCGTCCACCTCGCCGACCGCCACCCCTTCCCACACCATCTGCCGGCGCTCCCGGTCGATCAGGTCGATGTTGAGGGTGCCTTCGGTGTAGTTCACCACCTCGCTGCCGCCGGCATAGCCGAACCAGGGGTCGTAGAACCCGCCGCGATAGCCGTAATAGCCACGGGGCCAGGGCCCCCAGGCGGCGGGCGCCGGATAGACCCGCACCTTGTCCTCCAGCCGGGCCTGAAAGTTGACCAGGAGATCCGGCTTTTCCCCCGTGTACTCATAGCCGCGCGCGGCCATTTCCCGGGACACCGCCTCCTTCAGCCGCTGGGTCAGCAGGCTGGCATAGCCGGTGCTGTCCGTGCCGAGCTTCTCGGCGAAGCCGAAGCTATGATAGGCGGCGAAGTCGGCACTCGTGTCATAGTCCGAGCGGATGGTCGGGCTGGTGGCGCAGCCGGCCAGCACCAGGACCAGGAGCGCGGCGCGCACGACCGAGGGGACCGCCATCTTGCCTCCGGCAGCTGTATTGCCGCCAGACGCTAGACCCGGCCTGGCCCCCCGACAACTATTGCACCCGGTCGATCGAAGATGCCGGCAGGTGTCGGGGCGAACCCGGTGGTCATTCCACAGCCGGAACGCCTGCAGGTTCAGGCAGGTCGTCATCCCGTTGCATCCCGCCCACGGGTCAGCCGTCGGCCGTCCGGTCGGTCTACGGCCCTTGCGGTCGAACGACGCACCAGGATGCAGCGCATTCAATTTTTCGTCAGATGTCTGATCCGAACTAGGACGGTACATGTCTAACCAGTTAACCCTCGCTATCGGTGGGGACGACCTGCCGGCGGGGAGCCCGGAGACCCGCGGCTTAAGGACAGGCCGCAGGTTCGGGGTACCCGGCAGGAGCCCCTGCTACTCGCCAAGAAGGATCGGATCATGGCTCAGATCAACGGTACCCCCGGCGACGACAACCTGGTCGGCACTCCCGGCTCCGACGAGATGCACGGCCTGGGCGGCAACGACGTCGTCGCGGGCCAGGGGGGCAATGACTTTCTGTTCGGCGAGGACGGCAACGACCAGCTGTTCGGCGAAGCCGGCGACGACGTCATTTTCGGCGGGCTCGGCAACGACGTGATGCGCGGCGGGGCCGGCGCGGACACGCTGGACGGCCAGGCCGGCAACGACGACATGTTCGGCGACTCGGGCGATGACATCCTGCGCGGCAATGACGGGCTCGACCGGCTGCAGGGCAATGACGGCAACGATGTCCTGATCGGCGGCAACGGCGACGACCGCTTCTATGGCGGCAACGGCGCGGACACGATCGCCGGCGGCGACGGCAACGACTTCGCGCATGGCGACCGGACGCAGCCGAACGTGACGCCGACCGTGGGCGCCGCCGACCGGATCTTCACCGGCAACGGCAACGACCAGATCTTCGGCGAGTTCGGGGACGACAGCCTCGACGGCGGCGCCGGCGACGACATCATCTGGGGCGGCAGCGTCGAGATCACGGTCAACACCGGCAACGACATCGGCACCGGCGGTGCCGGCAACGACATCATCCGCGCCGGTGACGGCGACGACCGGTTCTTCGGCGCGCTGGGCGACGACCAGCTGTTCGGCGAGGACGGCAATGACGGCCTGTTCGGCGGCATGGGCGACGACGTGGTCGACGGCGGTGCCGGCAACGACGAGCTGGACGGCAAGGACGGCAACGACACGCTGCTGGGTGGCGAGGGCGACGACCGGATGACCGGCGGGGTCGGCACCGACATCCTGGATGGTGGTGCCGGCAACGACCAGATCAACGGCCAGGCCGGCAACGACACGCTGACCGGCGGGGCCGGCGAGGACCTGTTCATCATCCTGCGCACCGAAGGCGACCAGGACATCATCACCGACTTCGAGGTCGGCACCGACACGATCTCGCTGCGCGGTGCCGGCAACACGGTCGAGAACGCGATCGCCGGTGCCACGGTGGTCGAGGGCAATACCGTGCTCAACCTGGGCCTCAACCACACCGTCACCCTCAACGGGGTCACCGGCGTGGATGCCTCCTGGTTCGGCTGACGCGGACCGTCACGACCCTCTTGTCCCGGCAGGCCCTCCTGGGCCTGCCTTCATATTGAAACCAGTCGGCCGCCCGCTTAAGCGGGCGCAAGAACGAGACGAGGTAGAGCGCCCCATGGCCATCATCAACGGCACCCAAGGCAACGACAACCTGTACGGCACCTCTGGTGACGACGTGATCCGCGGTTTCGAGGGGCTGGACCGGATCTTCTCGCGTCTCGGCAATGACGTGGTCATCGGCGGGGACGGCGACGACCGCATCTATGGCGGCGGCGGCTCCGACACGCTGTGGGGTGGCGCGGGCAACGACGTGATCTTCACCGACCGCGAGGAGGTTGGCGTGGTGCCGACCGAGGGTGCCGGCGACCGGGTCTATGCGGGCGACGGCAACGACCAGGTCTATGGCGAGTGGGGCGACGACTATATCGACGGCGGCGACGGCAACGACATCCTCTGGGGTGGCAACGAGGGGAACGACATCATCACCGGCGGGGCCGGTGACGACGAGATCCATGGCGGTGACGGCGCCGACATCATCTACGGCGCGGCTGGCAACGACACGCTCAGCGGCGACAGCGACAAGTGGACCCGCGACGGCGATGACCGGATCATGGGCGGCATCGGCGATGACACCATCGCCGGCTGGGAGGGCAACGACTGGCTGGAGGGCGGCTCCGGCGACGACGTGGTCGATGGCGGTGAAGGCAACGACCATCTGGTCGGCGGGACCGGCGACGACATCCTGACCGGCGGCGACGGCGACGACCAGATCAACGGCCAGTTCGGCAACGATACCATGACCGGCGGCAGCGGCGCCGACAGCTTCATCCTGCTGCGCAGTGCCGGTGATCAGGACACGATCACCGACTTCCAGATCGGTGTGGACAAGCTCGACCTGCGCGGTGCCGGCAATACACCCGACCTGGCGATCGCCAATGCCCAGGTGGTCGGTACGGACACGGTGCTCAATCTCGGCCTGAACCATGTCGTGACGCTCACCGGCGTCACCGGGATCGACGCCAGCTGGTTCGGGTGACGCAGTCTCGCTGTCCCTGGTCATTTCACGGCCAGCCACGCGCTGGCAACGCATATGGCTGCACCAGCGGTAGCCGGGGAACGACCTCCCGGCTGCCGCCGGCCTGCCGGGTCGTTGCGGCGACTGTGCCACACCGATCCGCTGCGGCAACATCAGCCGGCCATAGCCCCATCTCGGGGTCGAATCCGGGCGCAGTCTTCGCTAGCTTGCACCTGAACACCACCGGGTAGAACACAAGCCGCTTGTGCAAACCCGGTTGTGTGAAAACAATCGCCTCACAGAAAGCGGGTTGCAGTCCATGGCGCTCATCAATGGCACGTCGGGCAATGACAACCTTGCCGGCACCAACCAAGCGGACGAGATCCATGGCTTGGCCGGCGACGACGGCATCGCCGGCGGCGGGGGTGACGATCTTCTGTTTGGCGAGGAAGGTGACGACTTCATCAGCGGCAGCACGGGCAACGACACCATCCTTGGCGGCCCGGGCCGGGACACGCTGTTCGGCAATGGAGGCATCAACCTTCTTGATGGCCAGGAAGGCAACGACGTTCTCTACAGCTACGCAAGCGGCGACATCCTGCGCGGCGGCGACGGCGACGACCGCCTGTTCGGGCAGGATGGCAACGACATCCTGATCGGCGGCGCCGGCGACGACCGGTTTCTCGGCGGGGCCGGCAACGACATCGCGGCCGGTGGTGAAGGCAATGATGAGATCCGCGGTGATCGCGTCAGCGCGGAGTTCGACGTCATTCCGTCGAGCGGCGGGGACGACCACCTGACCGGTGGTGCGGGCGACGACATCATCTTCGGCGAATGGGGCAGCGACCGGATCGACGGCGGCACGGGCAACGACGAGCTGTGGGGCGGCTTCACCGGCCAGGACGTCGTGACCGGCGGTGCCGGCGACGATCACATCACCGGCGGGTCGGACGACGACACGCTGTTTGGTGCCCTCGGCAATGATCTAATCTACGGCGACAACGACCCGGACCGGCCGGACGGCGCGGACCGCCTGTTCGGCGGCATGGGGGACGACGAGGTCCATGGCGGCGGCCAGAACGACGTGCTGGACGGCAAGGCCGGGGTCGACCGGCTGTTCGGCGACGCGGGCGACGACAGCATCACCGGCGGGGATGACGGCGACATCCTGGACGGGGGCAGCGGCGCGGACGAGCTCAACGGCCAGGCCGGCAACGACACCATGACTGGCGGGGCCGGCGAGGACCTGTTCATCATCCTGCGCAGCCAGGGCGACCAGGACACCATCACCGATTTCGAGGTCGGCACCGACCGCATCGACCTGCGCGGTGCCGGCAATACCGTCGAGAACGCGCTGGCCCAGGCACAGACCGTCGACGGCAGCACGATTCTCGATCTCGGCCTGAACCATACGCTGACGCTTACCGGCGTCACCGGGGTGGATGCGTCCTGGTTCGGCTGATGCAGCAGCGGCCGAGCCCGGCGCACGGCCGACTCGATCGGCATGCCACCGGCAGGCAGGCCGCCGCATTGCTTGGCGATGCATTTTTCCCTACCGCCACCGCGCGGCACATGATGACCAGCGGCAACCCTGTAGGCGGACACCGTCCTGATTACTCCCTGCTTGGCTTGAACCGCATCAGACGCGGCTAGAACTTCACAAGGAAACTCTCCATGGCGCTCATCAACGGCACGCCCGGCAACGACAACCTGGTCGGCACGCCCGAATCCGACGAAATCCACGGCCGGGGTGGCAACGACAATCTCCTCGGCCAAGGCGGCAACGACTTCCTGTTCGGTGAGGATGGCGACGACCAGCTGAACGGCGAGGTCGGCAACGACATCATCTTCGGCGGGCTCGGCAACGACACCGCGTTCGGCGCAGCCGGCAACGACACGCTGGAAGGCCAGGCCGGCAACGACGACCTGTACGGCAACAATGGCGACGACATCATCCGCGGTGGCGACGGCCTCGACCGACTCTATGGCCACGAAGGCAACGACGTCCTGATCGGTGGCAACGGTGCCGATCGGCTCTATGGCGGGCTCGGCACGGACACGATCGCGGGTGGCGCCGGTGACGACCTGGCCTGGGGCGACCGGATGAACGTCAATGTCGAGTCCACTGCCGGTTCGGCCGACCGGATCTTCACCGGCGACGGCAACGACCAGATTTCCGGCGAGTTCGGCGACGACAGCCTCGATGGCGGCGCCGGCGACGACCTGATCTGGGGCGGCAGCCCGACCAACTCGGTCAACACCGGCAACGACATCGGCACTGGTGGTGCGGGCAACGACATCATCCGCGCCGGCGACGGTGACGACCGGTTCTTCGGCGCGCTGGGCGACGACCAGCTGTTCGGCGAGGACGGCAATGACGGCCTGTTTGGCGGCATGGGCGACGACGTGGTCGATGGCGGGGCCGGCAACGACGAGTTGGACGGCAAGGACGGCGCCGACCAGCTGCTGGGTGGCGAGGGCGACGACAAGCTGACCGGTGGAGCCGGCGACGACATTCTGGATGGCGGTGCCGGGGCCGACCAGATCAATGGCCAGGCCGGCAACGACACGCTGACCGGTGGTGCCGGCGAGGACCTGTTCATCA
Source organism: Geminicoccus sp. (assembly GCF_035556675.1). Lineage (GTDB taxonomy): Bacteria > Pseudomonadota > Alphaproteobacteria > Geminicoccales > Geminicoccaceae > Geminicoccus. The sequence continues at coordinate 24,985 of NZ_DATMFZ010000229.1, forward strand.
TCCTGCGCACCGAGGGCGACCAGGACACCATCACCGACTTCGAGGTCGGCATCGACACGATCTCGCTGCGCGGCAACGGCAACACGGTCGAGAATGCGATCGCCGGTGCCACGGTGGTCGAGGGCAATACCGTGCTCAATCTGGGCCTGAACCACACCCTCACCCTCACTGGCGTGACCGGCGTGGATGCCTCCTGGTTCGGCTGAGCCCGCCCTTACTCCATTTTCCTGATCAGGACCGGCCCCGATCGCCCCCGTTGCGGTCGGGGCCGTGCCGTTTCTGGCGACGGATCACAACGCCGTCAGCACCATCCCGTCTTTCCATAAATCGGGAGATCAAGGGGTCGACATGTTCATGGACGATTGGTAACAAAATGGGGCATGGCAGATCCTTGCGCTGAGCGCAGGTGATTCTGGCCGACGTAGATACAAACCATAAAAGGAGCGCCTCGTGGCTACGATCAACGGCACCCCCGGGAATGACGAAATCCTGGGAACCCCCGAGAATGATGTGATTCGTGGCCGCGGTGGTAATGACGTCATCTATGGCCAGCTTGGCGACGACTTCCTGTACGGTGAAGACGGCGACGATATTCTGGATGGTCGCGAAGGCGCCGACATCCTGTTCGGCGGGGTGGGCAACGATACCCTCTATGGCGGCAGCGGTGCCTATGCCGATGTCCTGGAAGGCCAGGCCGGCAACGACGTGCTCTATGGCGGCAGCGGTGACGACATCCTGCGTGGCGGCGACGGTCTCGACCGGATGTTCGGCGAGAACGGCAACGACATCCTGATCGGCGGCAACGGCGACGACCGCCTCTATGGCGGGCTCGGCGAGGACACCATCTCGGCGGGTGCCGGCAACGACTTCATCCATGGCGACCGCCACCGGCCCGATGTGATCTTCCAGACCGGCGGTGCTGACCTGATCTATGGCGGCGACGGCGACGACCAGATCTTCGCCGAGTATGGCGACGACGTCGTCGATGGCGGGGCCGGCAACGACCTGATCTATGGCGGCGACGCGCTGGGCTTGATCGACAGCGGCGACGACCGGATGACCGGCGGGGCCGGTGACGACACCGTCTATGGCGGCGACGGCAACGACACGATCTTCGGCGCGCTCGGCGACGACAAGCTGTTCGGCGAGGACGGCGATGACGGGCTGTTCGGCGGCCTGGGCGACGACGTGCTCGATGGCGGCGCCGGCAACGACATCCTCGACGGCAAGGCCGGCAACGACGTGATCGAGGGCGGGGCCGGCGACGACTTCATTACCGGCGGCGACGGTGACGACGTCATCAGCGGCGGCGATGGCGACGATTCGATCAACGGCCAGTTCGGTAACGACACCATGACCGGCGGGGCCGGCGCCGACACCTTCATCATTCTGCGCAGCGCCGGCGACCAGGACACGATCACCGACTTTGAGGTCGGCATCGACAAGATCGACCTGCGCGGCGGCGGCAACACGGTGGAGAACGCGATCGCCGGTGCCAGCGTGGTCGAGGGCAGCACCGTGCTCAACCTCGGCCTGAACCACCTCGTGACGCTCACCGGCGTCACCGGCGTGGACGCGTCCTGGTTCGGCTGAGCCGCACCGCCAAACCATCCCCGTCCCATGCCGCGCCCGTGGCATGGGACGTCTGTCCTCTCAGCGTTCGGAACGAGACCACCCGATGGCAGTGATCAACGGCACGCCTGGCAACGATGTGCTCAACGGCACCAATCAGGCCGACATCATCCGTGGCCTGGCCGGTGCCGACAGCATCAACGGACAGGGCGGCGACGACCTCCTGTTCGGTGACGAAGGCAACGACATCGTCAATGGCGGCATGGGCCACGATGTTGTCTATGGCGGGTCGGGCAGCGACACGCTGTATGGCGGCAGCGGGCATGATCGGCTCTATGGCGAAGCCGGCAACGACTCCCTGTTCGGCTATAGCGGCAACGACATCCTGTTCGGCGGCGATGGCGTGGACCGGATCTTCGGGCAGGACGGCAACGACATCCTGTCCGGCGGCGCCGGCAACGACCGGATGCTCGGCGGCAAGGGTGACGACATCATCTATGGCGGCGAAGGCGACGACGTCATCCGCGGCGACCGTGAGAGCGTCGAATGGGACGTGGCACCCACCGAGGGCGGTGCCGACCGCCTCTATGGCGGCGACGGCGACGACCTCATCTATGGCGAGTGGGGTGACGACTATATCGACGGCGGCACCGGCAATGACGAGCTCTGGGGCGGCTTCACCGGCAAGGACGTGATCACCGGTGGGGCCGGCGACGACAAGGTCTATGGCGGCTCGGACGACGACATCCTCTATGGCGCCGCCGGCAACGACGTCATCTATGGCGACAACGACCCGAACCGGCCGGATGGTGCCGACCGGATCTTCGGCGGGCTGGGCGACGACACGATTTATGCCGGCGGCAAGGACGACCTGGTCGATGGCGGAGCCGGCGACGACGTGATCGATGGTGGCAGCGGCAATGACTTCATCACCGGCGGGGCTGGCGACGACATCATCGACGGCGGCACCGGCGACGACATCATCAACGGCCAGTTCGGCAACGACACCATGACCGGCGGTGCGGGTGCCGACACCTTCATCATCCTGCGGGTGGCCGGCGATCAGGACACGATCACCGACTTCCAGGCCGGCACCGACAAGATCGAGCTGCGCGGCTACGGCAACACCGTGGAGAACGCGCTGGCCGGCGCCAGCGTGGTGGATGGCAACACCATCCTGAACCTGGGCCTCGACCACACCGTGACGCTCACCGGCGTCACCGGCGTGGACGCGTCCTGGTTCGGTTGACCGGCTGGGCCGGCTGCACGCCCTGGCGCAGTCGGCCCAAGCAGCTCACCCGCGCGGCAGGAGCCCAATCTCGCCGGCATCGGTGATCGGCCGCGACGGCCCGCGGTCGCCGTGCAGCTTGCGGGCCCGGCCCTCGAAGGCGGCGACCATCCGGCGCACTGCCTCGTCGAACAAGAGGCCGATCAGCTGCTGCAGAACCCGGGACTTGAACTCGAAATCCACGTGGAAGTCGAGGATGCAGCCCCCCTCGGGTCCGTCCAGGAACTTCCAGTAGTTGTTCATGTACTTGAACGGACCGTTCACGTACTCGACGTGGATCGTCCGCTCCATCCGGTCGAGCGTGACCTTCGAGGTGAACTTCTCCCGCCAGACCTTGAAGCTGATCACCAGGTCGGCGAGGAACATGTCGTCCTGCCGCTCGGTGATCCGCGCCGCCGAGCACCAGGGCAGGAACTCCGGATAGCGGTCGACTGCCGCGACGATCTCGTAGAGCTGGTTCGGGGTGTAGGGCAGATAGCGGCGTTCGGAGTGGGTCGGCATTACTCGGCTGCTTCGAAGCGGATTCCTTGACGGGCGAGCTGCGCGTCGCGCGCTTCCTTCAGCCGGGCGAAGTCGTCGCCGGCATGGTGCGAGGACCTGGTCAGCGGCGAGCTCGACACCATCAGGAAGCCCTTGGCGCGCGCCATCTTGGAATGCGCTTCGAACTCCGAGGGTTCCACGAAGCGGATCACCGGATGGTGCCGGCGGGTCGGCTGCAGGTACTGGCCGATCGTGATGAAGTCGACCTCGGCCGAGCGCATGTCGTCCATCACCTGATGGATCTCGCGCTTCTCCTCGCCCAGACCCAGCATCACGCCGGACTTGGTGAAGATCGAGGGGTCAAGTTCCTTGACCTTCTGCAGCAGGCGCAGCGAGTGGAAATAGCGCGCACCCGGCCGCACCGTCCGGTAGAGGCGCGGCACCGTCTCGAGATTGTGGTTGTAGACGTCGGGCCTGGCCGCCACGACCTTCTCGATCGCCCCGGGCTTGCGCAGGAAGTCGGGGGTGAGGATCTCGACCGTGGTCTCGGGCGAGCGCTCGCGGATCGCGTTGATCACCCGGACGAACTGGAAGGCACCGCCGTCCGGCAGATCGTCGCGGTCCACCGAGGTGATCACCACGTGCTTGAGGCCCATCGCCTCCACCGCCTCGGCGACATGGCGCGGCTCGTGCGGGTCGACCGCCACCGGCATGCCGGTCTTGACGTTGCAGAACGCGCAGGCCCGGGTGCAGGTGTCGCCCAGGATCATGAAGGTCGCGTGCTTCTGCTGCCAGCACTCGCCCATGTTCGGGCAGGCGGCTTCCTCGCACACGGTGTGCAGCTTCTTGGCCCGCATCAGCTTGCGGACCTCGTGATAGGTCTCCGACGTCGGCGCCTTGACCCGGATCCAGGCGGGCTTGCGCTGGAACTGCGGCGGCGTGATCGTGACCGTGGCCATCAGCTACCCTTCAACCAAACCGGCCCGTCCCCGACCGGACGGGGCGGACGTGCACCTCAGAAGTGGATGGCCCGACCATAGGCCGCAAGCGTCGACTCGTGCATCATTTCCGAAAGCGTCGGATGCGGGAAGATGGTGGCCATGAGGTCTTCCTCGGTGGCTTCCATCTGCCGCGCGATCACGAAGCCCTGGATCAGCTCGGTGACTTCCGCGCCGATCAGGTGCGCGCCCAGGAACTCGCCGGTCTTGACGTCGAACACGGTCTTCACCAGCCCGTCCGGCTCGCCGAGTGCGATCGCCTTGCCGTTGCCGATGAACGGGAACCGGCCGACCTTGACCTCGTAGCCGGCCTTCTTGGCCGCCTCCTCGGTATAGCCCACGCTCGCCACCTGCGGGGTGCAGTAGGTGCAGCCCGGGATCTTGGTCAGGTCGAGCGGGTGCGGGTGGCCCTTGCCGGCGATCTTCTCGACGCACATGACGCCCTCGTGGCTGGCCTTGTGCGCGAGCCAGGGCGCCCCCACCAGATCGCCGATCGCATAGACGCCGGGCTCCCCGGTCCGGCACCATTCGTCGACCACCACATGGGAGCGCTCGACTTTGATCTTGGTGCCTTCCAGGCCGATATGCTCGGTGTTGCCGACGATGCCGACCGCGGAGATCACCCGCTCGACCTCGACCTGCTCGGTCTTGCCGCCCGGCATCTCCAGCGTGGCGACCACCGAATCGGCCTTCTTGTCGAGCTTGGCGACCTTGGTGCCGACCCGGATCTTCATGCCGCGCTTCTCGAACTGCTTCTGGGCGAGCGCCGAGATCTCGGCATCCTCGACCGGCAGCACCCGCTCCAGCACCTCGACCACGGTGACCTCGGCGCCCATCGAGCGGTAGAACGAGGCGAACTCGATGCCGATGGCCCCGCTGCCCACCACCAGGACCGATTTCGGCATGGCCGGCGGGACCATCGCCTCCTTGTAGGTCCAGACCAGCTTGCCGTCCGGCTCCAGGCCGGGCAGCACCCGTGCGCGGGCGCCGGTCGCCAGGATGATGTGCGGGGCGGAAATCGTCTCCTCGCCGCCCTTGGTCGTGACCTTCAGCGTGTTCTTGCCGGCGAGCGCACCCGCCCCGTCGAACACGGTCACCTTGTTCTTCTTGAGCAGGTGCTTGACGCCGCCGGAGAGCTGCGCCGCCACGCCGCGGCTGCGCTTGACCACCGCCGTCGCATCGAAGCCGCGGTCCTTGACGCTCAGGCCGAACGCCTCGGGGTGGCCCATATAGTCGTAGATCTCGGCCGAACGCAGCAGCGCCTTGGTCGGGATGCAGCCCCAGTTCAGGCAGATCCCGCCCAGATGCTCGCGCTCGACCAGCGCGGTCTTCATGCCGAGCTGCGCTGCCCGGATCGCCGCCACGTAGCCACCCGGCCCACCGCCGACGACCACCAGATCGAAACTGTGGTTGGCCATTAGCTAATCCCACTCAGAGAAGCCGTTTGCGACGGCAGGTCACGCAGCACCCGATCGGCCAGGTCCGCCCATGGCCGGACGTCCCAGAAACCCGAGGCCGCACCCGACGTGGACGGCAGGATGAACAATTCTTCGGCGACACCATGCGGATCGGCCGCCGGCCCGTAGCACAAGGCAGCGGTCGGCTTCCCCAGCCAGTGGCTGGCCGCCCGCTTGCCATTGAACGCGATGCGCCTTGGCCGGATCCGTGCCAGCTTGGCGCGCAGCAGGGCGACGTCGCGCGGTGCCACCTCGATCTCGACGTCGCTGCCGGACTGGCGCTTCTGCACGTCGGTCAGGCCCATGCCATGGCGGAGGATCTCCCGCTCCCGGTCCGGGGTGAGCCGTTCCGGGGTGAGGCCGACCGCGGCCAGGGTCGGCCAGAACTTGTTGCCGGGCCCGGCATAGTGGCGGCGCCGCAGTGCCGACACCCGCCCGCTCGCCATGCCGACGAACACCACGCGCAGGCCCGGTCCCAGCACGTCGTCGAGGACATCGTCCCCCGGCGAGACCGTGGCTAGTCCGGGCATGGCACGGGCGATCCTCACAGCAGGAGCGACAGCGGGTCCTCCACGGTCTTCTTGAACACCTGCAGGAACTCCGCACCCAGCGCGCCATCCACCACCCGATGGTCGGTGGAGAGCGTGACGCTCATCACGGTGGCGATCGCGAGCGCGTCGTTCTTCACCACCGGACGCTTCTCGCCGGCTCCCACCGCCAGGATGCAGGCCTGCGGCGGGTTGATGACCGCGGCGAAGTCCTTCACCCCGTACATGCCGAGATTGCTGATCGAGAAGCCGCCACCCTGGAACTCCTCGGGCTTGAGCTTGCCGTCCTTGGCCCGCTTGGCGAGATCCTTCATCTCCGCGGAGATGGTGGCCAGCCCCTTCTGGTCGGCCTTGCGGATGATCGGCGTGATCAGCCCGCCCTCGATCGCGACCGCCACCGAGATGTCGATGTCGTCGAACTGGTAGATCTTGTCGCCACCCCAGGCGGCGTTCACGCCCGGGATCTTCTTCATGCCCTGGGCGACCGCCTTGATGACGAAGTCGTTCACCGAGAGCTTGTAGTCGACCTTCGGCCGGCTGTTCAGCTCCTCGCGCAGCTTGAGCAGCGCATCGAGCTCGACATCGACCGTCAGGTAGAAGTGCGGGATGGTCGCCTTGGCTTCGCTCAACCGGCGCGCGATCACCTTGCGCATGTTGTTGAGCTGGATGACCTGGTGCGGCGCGGTCGGAGCCGGGATCGCGGCCGGTGCTGCCGCCGGAGCCGGGGCCGCTGCCGGTGCTGCCGCCTCGGCCGGCTTGGCCGCCGCCTTGGGGGCACCCGCCGCCTTCTCGATGTCGGCCTTCACGATGCGCCCGTGCGGGCCGCTGCCGGTGACCGTGCTGAGGTCGATCCCGGCCAGCGCCGCCATCCGCTTGGCCAGCGGCGAGGCGAACACCCGGTCGCCGTCCGCCTTGGCGGGTTGCGCGGTCGCGGCGCCGGTGTTGGACCCGGCACCCGGTGCGCCCGCGACCCCGGCGGGCTTGGCATCGCCGCCCGGCGCCGGGCCGGCCGCCTTCATCCGCTCGGCCTCGACCGGGCCCTCGGCTGCCGCACGCGGCGCCTCGGGTGCGGGCTGGCCGGGTGCCGTGGCGGCGGCACCTTCGGCCGCCGAGGCATCCTCGCCCTCTTCCAGCAGCACGGCGATCGGCGTGTTGACGGCGACACCCTGGGTACCCTCCGGCACCAGGATCTTGCCGAGCACGCCCTCGTCGACCGCCTCGAACTCCATCGTGGCCTTGTCGGTCTCGATCTCGCACATGACGTCGCCGGACTTGACCGCGTCGCCTTCCTTCTTGAGCCAGCGGGCCAGATTGCCTTCGCTCATCGTCGGCGAGAGCGCAGGCATCAGGATTTGTATGCTCATCCGGTCGTTTCCCCCCGCCTTCCCCATCAAGTCCGGTAGCAGACGGCCTTGGCCGCCTCCACCATGTCCTGCACCTGCGGCAGCGCCAGCTTCTCCAGATTGGCGGCATAGGGCATCGGCACGTCCTTGCCGGTCACCCGCACCACCGGCGCGTCCAGATAGTCGAAGGCGTGCTCCATCATCAGCGCCGCCATCTCCGAGCCGATGCCCGACTGCGGCCAGCCCTCCTCGACCGACACCAGCCGGTTGGTCTTCTTCACCGAGTTCACGATCGTCTCGACATCCAGCGGCCGGATGGTGCGCAGGTCGATCAGCTCCACCGAGATGCCCTGCTCCGCCAGCGCGTCCGCGGCGGCCACGGCATGGCCCATCATCAAGGAGAAGGCGGTCATGGTGACGTCCGTCCCTTCCCGCACCACCTTGGCCTTGCCGATCGGCAGGACGTGGTCGTCGATCTGCGGCACCTCGAAGCTCTGGCCGTAGAGCATCTCGTTCTCGAGGAACACGACCGGGTTCGGGTCGCGGATCGCGGCCTTGAGCAGGCCCTTGGCGTCCGCCGCCGACCAGGGGGCGACCACCTTCAGGCCCGGGCAGTGCGCATACCAGGAGCTGTATTCCTGGCTGTGCTGGGCGGCGACGCGCGCGGCGGCACCGTTCGGCCCGCGGAACACGATCGGGCAGCCCATCTGGCCGCCGGCCATGTACAGCGTTTTCGCTGCCGAGTTGATGATGTGGTCCATCGCCTGCATGGCGAAGTTCCAGGTCATGAACTCCACGATCGGCCGCAGCCCGGCCATGGCCGCACCCACGCCCAATCCTGCGAAACCATGCTCGGTGATCGGTGTGTCGATCACCCGCTTGGCGCCGAACTCGTCGAGCAGGCCCTGGCTGACCTTGTAGGCGCCCTGGTACTGGGCGACTTCCTCGCCCATCAGGAACACCTTGGGATCGCGGCGCATCTCCTCGGCCATCGCGTCGCGCAGGGCCTCGCGCACCGTCTGCTTCACGAAGGTCGTGCCCGCCGGCAGGTCCGGATCGGCCGCGGCCGGCTTCTTCGCCTCGGCCGGTATCCTGCCGGCGGGCGCGGGTGCCTGACCCTCGCTGGGTGCCGCCGGCGCCTCGCTGGCCGGCTTCTCGCCGACCGGCGCATGGTCGGCGGTGCGCGGCTCGTCGCCCTTGGCGCGCCCGCCGGTCGCGGCGGAAGCGGTGGTCGGGATGGCGTCGGCGCTCTCGCCCTCTTCCAGCAGCACGCCGATCGGCGTGTTGACCGCCACCCCCTGGGTGCCTTCCGGCACCAGGATCTTGCCGAGCACGCCCTCGTCGACCGCCTCGAACTCCATCGTCGCCTTGTCGGTCTCGATCTCGGCCAGGATGTCGCCCGACTTGACCGGATCACCCTCCTTCTTCAGCCAGCGGGCGAGATTGCCCTCGGTCATGGTCGGCGACAGGGCCGGCATCAAAATCTCGGTCGGCATGACGTTGCGCCCCAGGATCAGGATTCTACCAGGATGTCGGTCCAAAGCTCGGACGGGTCGGGTTCTGGGCTGTCCTGGGCGAACTTGGCGCTCTCGTTGACGACGTCGCGGATCTCCTTGTCGATCGCCTTGAACGCCGCCTCGTCGGCAAAGCCGTTGACCTCGATGATCCGTTTCAGGTTCTCGATCGGGTCGTGCTGGGTCCGCATTTCCTCGACCTCGTCCTTGGTGCGGTACTTGGCCGGATCGGACATGGAATGGCCGCGATAGCGATAGGTCATCGCTTCCAGGATCTGCGGCCCCTCCCCGGCACGGATCTTCTCGACCAGCCGGCTGGCGGTCGCCTCCACCGCGAGCACGTCCATGCCGTCGACCTGCTCGCCCGGGATGCCGTACGCCCGGCCCCGGTCGCACAGGCGCTCGCCGGCCGCCGCGCGCTGCACCGAGGTGCCCATGCCGTAGCGGTTGTTCTCGATCACGTAGAGCACCGGCAGCTTCCACAAAGCCGCCATGTTGAACGATTCGTAGACCTGACCCTGGTTGACCGCGCCGTCGCCGCAATAGGCGGCGCACAGCCCGCCATCCTCTTCATACTGGTGCGCGAACGCGATGCCGGTGCCGAGCGGGATCTGCGCGCCGACGATGCCGTGCCCGCCATAGAACTTCTTGTCCTTGGCGAACATGTGCATCGAGCCGCCCTTGCCCTTGGAGTAGCCGGACTCGCGGCCGGTCAGCTCGGCCATCACCCGCCGCGGATCCATGCCGCACACCAGCATGTGGCCGTGGTCGCGGTAGCCGGTGATCACCGAATCCTTCTCGGTCAGCGCATGCTGGATCCCGACCGCGACCGCCTCCTGACCGATATAGAGGTGGCAGAAGCCACCGATCAGGCCCATGCCGTAGAGCTGGCCGGCCTTCTCCTCGAACCGGCGGATCAGCAGCATCTCCCGGTACCAGGCCATCAGGGTCTCGGGCTGCGGCAGATTGCTGACGGCCGTGACGGCGTCGCCCCCGTTCCCGTTCTTGCGCTTGCTCATGGCGGTCATCCAGCTTCCCCCCTGGATAGCGGCGTCTTAGGCACTCGTGCAGCGCCGGCCGCCTTCGCTGGCCGGCAACCTGTGGCGGCGGCGCGATTTGCGCAAGGCCGAAGCTGCATGGCTTCCACGTGCAGATGCCATCAACGGACCGACACCGACAGTCCTCGGCGATGCATGGGCGTCATGCGCAGCTAGAACGACGGGCGTATGCTGCATTGCACAACGAATGTCTTCCCCGATACTTCGCCCTGACTGTTGCATTGCCCAGTCGGGCGGGACTGTACCACACCCTGAACAGCGTCCGAGCCCGGATCGGGTTCCGGCACGCGGTCCGGAAGCGGACTGGCCGGCGGGACGAGGTCGGCCGGTTTTGCACTCGCGGGGCGCGCGAATTCAGGCTACTTCCACTATCGTGCGAAGTTGGAGCGAACATGATCGCGGCGGACTATGTCGACCGGTTCTGGATCTGGCTGCGCCGGGAGATCCGCTGGCGCTGGCTCGGCAGTCTCCTGCTCCTGCTCAGCGCCTGGTTCGCCTGGCACGCGCTGCACGGCTCGCGCGGCTTCTATGCCTACATGGACCAGCGCCGTTCGGTGCAGGTGCTGGAGCAGGACCTCACCGCGCTCGCGGCCAAGCGTGACGCGCTCAAGCGCCAGCAGGCCCTGCTCGGCGACCGGACGATGGACGCCGATCTCCTGGAGGAGAAACTCCTGGGGCTGGGCTGGGCGCGCCGCGGCGACGTGTTCATTCCCGACCACATGATCGGCGACGCGCTGGACAAGTAGCCGGGCATGGCGGCCCGCCCGGAGGACCGCTCGCTCACTCCCTGGTGACATGAGCGTGAGCGCCCGTCGGACAGGCCGCCAGAGGCAGTGCTGCCGACCCCGCGGCGGCCGGGTCAGGCAGCCCACCGCGAACACGAAAAAGGGGCTGCGCCCCAGGCGCAGCCCCTGTCTTTCCCGGTAAGCGGGCCGCTTCGCTGCGGTACCCCGCCCTCGTCTGCCGGTTTAGGCCTTGCAGCCGCTGAACTTGGCGGTGCCGTTGGACTTGGCGAACTCCTTGGTGACCTGCCACCAGGGCATGCCGCTCTTCCAGGTGTCCCAGCCGCGCTTGCCCTTCTTGGTGGTCATCGAGCCCCAGATCACCACGCCGTCGCCCAAGTCGTGCGCGGTCTTGAGCTGGGTCTTCCAGAAGCTGGCGGACATGTACTTCTGGCCGTCGGTCTTGTTCCAGTCATGGATCTGCGGCCAGATGAACGGGATCACCGGCTTGCCGTACTGCTTGGCCTCGGCGATGTTGCCCTTGGCGTACTTGATCCAGTCGCCCTGGCTGTCGAACATGGTGTAGAGCGACGGGAAGATCACGTCGACTTCCTTGGCCAGGCGGGCCAGCTTGTCGTTGCTCGACTTCCAGGCCTTGATCTTGCTGGAATTGTTCTGCACCGGAGCGTACCAGTCCCGCTTCGGGATCATCATGTAGTATCCGAGCTTGGACTTGCCGCCCTTGGCGCGGACCCCATCCCGGATGGTCTTCATCGCCAGGATGAGCTTGTCCATCTCCTTGATCTCGTCCCAGACCTCGATGTCGATGACGACATAGTCCCACTTGTTTTTCAGGATCTGCGGGACGATGACGTTCTTGAGCTGGGCGATGTTGGGCTGCTTCTTCGACTTGCCGCCGAACAGTTCGCCCTCATAGAATATCTTGAGCGAGGTCAAGCCACAACCGGAAACGTTGGGCTTCTTGTTGTAACGGAAGCCGTCATAGACCGGCTTGCGCTTGCCGCTGCTGGCCGGAGCGGCGCTGATGGGCGTGTCCGAACTACTCGATGAAGCGGGACTGCTGCCCTTGGACGAGGAGGAGCCGCCACCATACTTGGCGTCGACCGCAGCCTTGTAGGCCACGACCCAGGCATCGGTCAGCTTGTGCTTGGCGAGATATTCCTTGTACTGCTTGGCCTTGAAGGAGTCGGTCTTGGCCTTCTCCCGGATGACCGTCATGTTGTAGCGCCAGCCGCTGTTGGCGATCGGCACGTTGCCCAGGTTCACGCTGCCCGCTGAGCTTCCCGAACTGCTGCTCTTGGATGACGAGCTGCTGCTCTGGGACGAGGAGCCGCCACCATATTTGGCGTCGACCGCAGCCTTGTAGGCCACGACCCAGGCGTCGGTCAGCTTGTGCTTGGCGAGATATTCCTTGTACTGCTTGGCCTTGAAGGAGTCGGTCTTGGCCTTCTCCCGGATGACCGTCATGTTGTAGCGCCAGCCGCTGTTGGCGATGGGCACATTACCCAAGTTGACGGCCGCCTCGGCCATCGACGCAGCACCAGTCAGGGCGGTCGAGCACGTAAGGAACGCGGCTGCACATAATGCAGCCAAGCGTAGGCTTCTCATGATCCCCCCAGGATCGCAATGGATGTACGATCCGGGAAGCTCCACCTCTATGGCCGCAATTCTCCTGTCCCGTGTCATGACGACACGAAGCATCTGCAGCCTCTTAAAGCTCGGGCGGTTGCTTCCCGGAAATAACACCAGAAGCGATACCCGATGATCGCGGAGCCGTGAACGTCTGCGACAGAAGATCATAAGTTTATAAAGAAACGTTCATGGTACATCTAGGCTAACGCTGTCGTCTGGCCGAAAAATGAACGATGGTCAATCTACCCAGGACAGGGCCGCTTGAGGGTTACATCATGAAGCATTTGTCATTCTGCTTATGAAACGCTGCATGCCAGATCTGACGGTTTCTCATCCTCGCAGGGACGGCATCCAGAAGTATTGGCCGCCAGAAACAGGCAGCGCCCCCACCCAGGGGGAGGGGGCGCGCTCAGGAGTGTCGAATACTGTGGTCGGGCCCTAGTCGACGCAGCCGGAGTTCTGCGGAACGTTGGTATAGTCGGCCGCGAACTTCCGGGTGTAGGGCCACCATTCGCGAGTCTTGTCCCAGTTGTCCCAGCCCTTCGACTGGAAGGCCACCGAGCCCCAGATCACCATGCTGTCGGAGAGGTTGTAGATCTCCTTCATCTGGATCTCCCAGAACTTGATCGGCATGTAGGTCGTGCCAATGCCGGGTGTGGTGTCGTGGTACTGCGGCCAGATCACCGGGATGACCGGCTTGTTGTACTTGCGCGCCTCGGCGATGTTGGTGCGGGCATAGGTCAGCCAGTCCTGGCGGTTCTCGTAAGGCGTGTAGAGCGACGGAAAGATCACGTCGACCTCGGCTGCCAAGCGTCGCATCTTGTCGTTGGTCGCCATCCAGGCGTCCCAGCGGTCGGGGCGGTTGCCCCGCGTGGTCGGCGCCAGATAGTTCCGCTCCGGCACCAGCATGTAGTAGCCGAACTGCATCTTGGTGTTCCCGGCCGCCCGCACGCCTTCCTTCAGCGTGCGCACCACCGTGATCAGCTTGTCCATCTCGGTGACTGCGTTCCAGTGCTCGATGTCGATCATCACGTAGGTGACGTTGCGCTTGAGCAGATCCGGAACGACCTTGTTCTTCAGATGGCTCGCATTGGGCGTGCTCTTGCTGGCGCCGCCGAACAGCTCGTCCTGATAGAGGATGCGGATGTCCGTGCTCAGGCCGCAACTGCTCAGGTTCGGCATGCCATGGTAGCGGAAGCCCTGGTAGATGACAAAGCCGGACTTCTTGGTGACCTTGATGTCCTTGCCGACGTCGTCAGGATTGAATTTGGCTGCGACTGCAGCCGCATAGGCATCGACGAAAGCGTCGGTAACCCGGTTCTTGTCACGATAATAGATGTAGTCGGCCCGCTTGCTGGCGCTGTACTCGCCGAGCTTCTTCATGACGGTCAGATTGTAGCGCCAGCCATCTTGGCGGATCTCGACGCCCTTCAGGAGCGGACTGGCCAGCGGATCGGTGATCGCCCCGCCATTGCCGGAGCCGGAGCCGGAGCCTGAGGTCCCAGTATTGCTCCCGCTGCTGCCGGAGTTGCCCCCGCTGCTGCCACTGCCGGAGTTGCCTGTGCTGCTCTGGTTGCCGCTCCCGGCGCTGGCACCGCCCGTGCCGAACTTTGCGGCGACAGCCTTGGCGTAGGCCACGACGTATTCGTCGGTGATCTTGTACTTGGCCAGATAGTCCGCGTACTGCTGGGCCTTGAACGCGCTGGTCTTGGCCTGCTCGCGGATGACGGTCATGTTGTACCGCCAGCCCTCGTTGCGGATCTCGACGCCCTTCAGGAGCGGATTGGCCAGCGGGTCCGTGGTCGTCCCGCCATTCGCACTACTGGAGCTGCCCGTACTGGTCTGGCTCCCGTTGCCAGTGCTGGAGCTGCCCGTGCCGAACTTTGCGGCGACAGCCTTGGCGTAGGCCACGACGTATTCGTCGGTGATCTTGTACTTGACCAGATAGTCCGCGTACTGCTGGGCCTTGAACGCGCTGGTCTTGGCCTGCTCGCGGATGACGGTCATGTTGTACCGCCAGCCCTCGTTGCGGATCTCGACGTTGCCCAGATCGACCGCAGCGAGCGCTGGCTGAATGGCGATCGCAGATATGTAGGCGCAAACCAACAACGACACAGCGGCAACCGCCGCTCTTCGGATAAAGCGCATCGTCCCCCCGGACTAACTATTGGCTGAGTCCGGAGGACGCGAGAGACATTATTGGTTGGACTTCTTGTCCTGCTGCCCGACAGCAAGCCGGGTACAGCTTCTCCCTAATTCCTTCCGCCAGCCGGCAGTAATTCGCTGATACACGACTGCAACAGCAGGGGGAATATTGGCATGGTCATGGAAACAGCGGGTTACAAGAAATTCATCAGTTATATATTGTGAAATCGGAAACTGATTCAAAGATTACATGCGCGTAACTCGCCTGGGTGCGCGTGCTGATGCTTTGGTGGTTGCCGCTCATGGCAGGGCAGGCGATGCCGCATGTCCGGCCTTGCCGCGGATTTGAGCGTGAGGCGCGCTGCTGTCAGCCGAACGTGTTGCAGTCGCTGACCTCGCCGGACTCCAGGCCGCGGTTGAACCACTCGACCCGCTGCTCCGAGCTGCCGTGGGTGAAGCTCTCCGGGCTGGCACGCCGTCCTGCCGCCCGCATGATCCGATCATCGCCCACGGAGGCCGCGGCACCCAGCGCCTCCTCGACGTCGCCCGGCTCGATCACGCCCCGGCTCCGGTCGGCCCGGTTGGCCCACACGCCGGCCAGACAGTCCGCCTGCAGCTCGACCCGCACCGACAGGGCATTGGCGGAGGCCTGGTCGGCACCCGCCTGCGCCTCGTGCACCTGCGGCAGGATGCCCAGCAGGTTCTGGACGTGGTGGCCGACTTCGTGCGCGATCACGTAGGCCTGCGCGAAGTCGCCAGGTGCACCGAAGCGCTGGGACAGCTCGTCGAAGAAGCCCAGGTCCAGATATACCTTGCGGTCGCCCGGGCAGTAGAACGGGCCGGTGGCCCCTTGAGCGAAGCCGCAGCCAGACTGGGTGGCATCGGTGAACAGGATGAGGCCGGGTTCCTGGTAGGTCTGCCCGTCGGCCTGGAACAGCTCGTGCCAGACGTCCTCCGTGCTGCCGAGCACCACGCGGGTGAACTCGGCCTGCTCGTCGCTGCCGCTGCCGGCACCGCTCTGGCGCGGCTGCTCCTGGCGGGTCTCGACCGGGCCGCCACCGTCGATCGCGCCGATGATCATGCTCGGGTCGATGCCGAGCAGCCAGGAGACCACCAGGATCCCGACCAGGCCCAGCCCGCCGATCCCGCCGCCGACCCGCATGGCGCCGCCGCCCATGCGCATCCCGCCCATGCCGCGGCGGTCCTCGACGTTGCTGCTGCGCCTGCCGCTACGCCATTCCATCGCTGCACCTTCCCTCGTACCGTCGGACCCGGTCCCGGGCCGGCCGGGCCGGCCCGCCTGCGCCAGGATCAACCGGAACAACCGGAACGCAGGGCCCGACGTTCCAGTCGGGCCGGTCCTCCGGGGCGAGTTGCGGACGCGACCCACTGTCGAGAGATTTCCGCGCCGTGGCGGGTTGTTCGCGAGCCGCCCGGTCCGAACGGCGTCGAGGACAGGCTCGGGTTCGTTTCGCAGAATCACGCGATCGGCCATGATCGTGCCTGGCCCTGCCCATGCGTGCCATACGATCGGCCATCCTGCCACAAAGGCCGTCCTGCCACAAAGGAAGGCCGGATCCCGTGGAACTTGCCGCAGGCCGGATGTGCCCGGCCTGCGGCGTGGAGGTCAGGGCTGCGGCTGCAGCATATCGGCGATATGGCTGAGGATCGTCAGGTCCGGGCCGGGGATGAAGTCCGGCACTTCACAGGTGAAGTCGTCGGCGTCGAGCTTGGTCTGGCCCACCACGATCAGGACGTGCGACTCGTCCGAGAAGTCGGTGGAGATCACCAGCGAGTTGGCGCCGTCGATCTTGCTCTGCGCCACGTTGTCGTCCTTGCGGTTGACGACCCCGTCATTGTTGCTGTCGAGTTCGGCGAACAGGTCGAACTCGAACGTCAGGATCTTGTCGCTGCCGCGCTCGAAATCGACGATCTTGTCGACGCTGGCATCCGGGTCGTCGAGGATGTCCTGGGTCAGGTCGAACAGGTCGTCGCCCTCGCCGCCTTCCAGCTCGTCGCTGCCATAGCCACCGGCCACGATGTCGTCGCCGTCGCCGCCATGGACTTCGTCGTCGCCCCTGCCGCCGGACAGCAGATCCGCGCTGGAATCGCCGTCGAGATGGTCGTCGCCGGATCCGCCGAACAGGGCATCCTCGCCGCTGCCGCCGGAGATCTCGTCATCGCCGGCATCGCCGAAGATCAGGTCGGACTCGGCGCCGCCCGTGACGGTGTCGTCGCCATCGCCGGCCGAGATGATGTCGTCGCCGTCGCCGCCATCGATCACGTCGTCGCCGGAATAGCTCGGCGCCGGGCCGTCGCCGAGCATGCCCTCCGGCACGCCTTCCAGGATGAAGTCGTCGCCGGCACCGCCCTCGATCGTGTCGTTGCCGTTGCCGCCGGAGAGGATGTCGTCGCCGGCATCGCCGCGCACCAGGTCGTCACCGTCATTGCCGTAGACCAGGTCGTTGCCGTCGCCGCCATAGGCCTTGTCGTTGCCGGAGCCAGCGTCGATGCCGCCGATCCGCGTCACGAGAAAGCCCAGCAGGTCGCTCAGGTCGTCCACGCCGCTCATATCGGTCGGCTCGCCGCCGATTCCGCCGGTCAGCAGCGCCGCGAGGCTGAGCCCGTCGCTGCCGCCGCCGCCGGTGATGTAGTCGATGCCGTCGCCGCCATGGATCTGGTCGGTGCCGTTGCCGCCGGCGATGACGTCGCGGCCGTTGCCGCCATAGATCAGGTCGCGGCCGTCGCCGCCATAGATCCGGTCATGGCCATCGCCGCCATAGATCGTGTCGTTATCGACGTCGCCGTAGAGATGGTCGTCGCCGGCGTCGCCGTAGAGCAGGTCGCGCCCGGTGCCGCCATAGATGGTATCGTTGCCGCCCAAGCCACCGATCGTATCGTTGCCGCCGTAACCCCAGATCGTGTCCGCGGATTCCGTGCCATTCAGGATATTAGCCCGGTCATCACCTTTGATGATCGCCATTTTTCCTCCCCTGCCGCGAACCTCTGGCGCGGCGGTCGGAATATCGATTGTACATTGGGTAGATGTTAAGTGGTTTTTTCCGGAAATGTGACGGGAATCACTAAAAATTTCGGTGGAGCACGAATGCCTCGGCCGATGACCGACGGGATGAAGCCACCGCTGATTTGCAGCGGCGTAACCGTATGGCCCCGATTTCGCCACTTTCGTTCCAGACCGTGGCAGACTTCGCTCCTGCGGTCGCTGTCGAAGCGGCGACGGCAAAGGCAGGCAAGGGGCACCGGACGGAGGCCGCCTGCCGGAGCCGGCCGGAACCTCGGGCGCG
>NZ_DATMFZ010000230.1:0-15202 GCF_035556675.1 Geminicoccus sp.
CACCAGATAGGCGAGCGTCACATGGCGAAAGCGCGCGAGCGTGCCGGCCCCGTCGATCGCGGCCGCCTCGTACATCTCGTTCGGGATCGACTGCAGGGCCGCCAGGATGGTGATGGCGAAGAACGGGATGCCCCACCAGACGTTCGCGGTGATCGGCCCCCACATGGCGAGCGCCGGGGCGGCCAGGATGTTGTCCGGCGACGCCAGGAGGCCCAGCGCGTGCAGCCAGTGCGGGATTGGACCCACCACCGGGTTGAACAGCCAGGCGAACGTCAGGCCGGACAGGAAGGACGGCACCGCCCAGGGCAGGAACACGATCGCCTGGACCAGCCGCTTGCCCTTGAACTCGCGCCAGAGCAGCAGGGCCAAGCCCAGGCCCAGGAGGAACTGGAGGATCAGCGAGGCGAAGGTCCACCACAGCGTGTTGACCAGCGCCTGCCAGAAGATCGGGTCCCGCGCGATCGCCTGGAAATGGGCCAGGCCCACGAAGCCGCGCTTGAACGGGTTCAGGATCTGGACGTTCTGGAAGGCGAAGCCGATGCCGACCACCAGCGGGACCAGCATCAAAAGGGCGATCAGGACCAGGGTCGGCGAGAGATAGGTCCAGGGCTCGGCGATCGAGCGGAAGCTCCGGCGCCCGGCCGGAGCTTTCCCGGCAAGCCTCAGCGCGCGGCCAGCCATTTCTTCTGCGCCTCGGTCAGGTAGGCGGCCCACTCACCGGCGACGTCCTCGGGCGTGCGCTGGCCCAGCAGCAGCTCCTGGCCGCCCGAGATCGAGATCTGGTCGGCGAAGAAGCCGAACTCCTCCAGATAGGTGGGCATGGCGGTGAGCTGCCAGCGCGGGTCGTTCAGCTCGGTGAACCAGCCGCGATACTGCTCGGTGTCGAAGAACGGGTCCTTCTCGGCACCCTTGTGGATCGGGATCACGCCCACGACCTTGGCCCATTCCAGGTTCATCTCCGGCGAGGAGAGATGGGCGATCAGCTTCCAGCTCTCGTCCTTGTGCTCGGTCGACGAGAACATCGCCCAGCCGGCATAGCCCATGGTCGGGAAGGACTTGCCGGCGGGGCCCAGCGGCATCGGCGCCACCGCGAACTTGTCCGCGGGCATGCGCTCGGCCACCGCGATCAGCGCGTCCGGGTCCTGGTCGAGCATGGCGCAGGTGCCGGAATAGAAGCCAGCCACGATCTCGTTGAAGCCCCAGTTGACGCTGTCCTTCGGCACCAGGCCTTCCCGGTACATGTCGGCCAGGATCTGGAGGCCGCGCACCGCCTCGGGCTTGTCCAGGGTCGAGTTGCCCTCCGCGTCGAAGAACTCGTTGGAGCCCAGCTCGTTCAGCATGAACATGATGTAGCCGTTGGTGGCGCCCGGGCCGCCGCGCAGGCAGTAGCCGGTCTTGCCGCCACCCAGCGCCGCGATCTTGCGCGACGCCTCGACGAATTCCGCCGTGGTCCTGGGCGGCTCGGTCATCCCGGCTTCAGCGAACAGCTCCTTGTTCCAGAACATCGCCCGGATGTAGAAGCCGTACGGAATCATGTAGGGCGTGTCGTTGTACCAGGAGCCGAACTGCACCGCGCGGTCGGTGAGCTGCTCGGTGACCGGCCAGTCCTTCAGGTAGGCCGACAGATCCTCCAGCTGGCCGTTGGCGGCATACAGCGCCAGCCAGCGGTCGGGCATCTCGACCACGTCGGGGATGTTGCCGCCCTGGACCATGGTGGCGAGCTTCTCGAAGGCCTGGCCCCAGGGCAGGGAGGTCACCTCGACCGTCACGCCCGGGTTGGCCGCCTCGAACTTGGCGATCATGCCCTTCAGATGCTCGGTGCGCTGCGGGCTGGTGATCACCTCGGTCAGCCGGAGCGTGGTATCGGCCAGTGCGCTGCCTGCCGTCAGGGCGAGCGCCAGTGCACCCGCCGCCATCGACCTCAACATGGCTCGTCTCCCCTCCTGGGCGGGCCGGGAGCGGCCCGCTGTCCTCCTGGCGGACCCCCGAACGGTCCGTGCGTCCCGCCGGACCTCAGGTGCTCCGCGGCCTCTTCGCCCACCAGCCCTTCTTCACCGGTTGCGCGGGCGCAGCCGGCACCACCTCGCCGCCGGCACTGTCCAGCGCCTGCTTCAGGTCGGCGATCAGCGCATCGGACGATTCCAGCCCGACATGGAGCCGGATGATGCGCGGGCTGACGCCGAAGTCGATCACGGAGTTCGGGCCGCCGGCCTGCTCGTGCGCGATCGCGGCCGGGATCACCAGGCTCTCATGGCCGCCCCAGCTGACGCCCAGCCGGAACAGCCGCAGCGCGTCGCAGAACCGCTCGATGTCGAGCCCGGGAGCCGCCTCGAAGGAGAACAGGGACGAACTGCCCAGGAGCTGGCGCTCGTCCACCTTGCCCGCCAGCGTCGGATGCAGCACCCGCGCCACGCCCGGCATCTTCGCCAGCGCCGTGGCGACCGCGATGCCGGCGTTCTCCTGGGCCAGCATCCGGGCCGGCAGGGTGCGCAGCCCGCGCAGCAGCAGGAATGCCTCGAACGGGGCGAGCTTGGCACCCAGATAGGGCACGCTGGTGGCGGAGATCTGCTCGATCCCGGCGGCGCTGCCGCACACTACGCCCGCCACCGTGTCGCTGTGCCCGGACAGGTATTTCGACGCGGAATGGAGGACGAAGTCGATGCCGTGCGTCGCCGGGCGCTGGAAGATCGGCGTGGCCCAGCTGTTGTCGGCGACCGTGACCACGCCCGCGGCCTTGGCGAGCCTGGCGATCGCGGCCAGGTCCTGGACCTCGAACAGCCAGGAGGTCGGGCTCTCCAGGTAGAGGAGCTTCGCCCCCGGCAGGGCCCGCTCGACCGCACCCAGGTCGCTGCCGTCCACATAGTCGACCGTGACGCCGAGCTTCGGCAGCATGGTCTGGAAGAAGCGGTAGGCGTCCGGGTAGAGGTGGCGCACCGCCACGATCCGGTCGCCGCTCGCGACATGAGCCAGGACGGTGCCGCTGATCGCCGCCATGCCCGAGGCGAACGCCTTGGCCTGCTCGGTGCCTTCCAGGCGGGCCAGCTTCTCCTCGAACACCCGCACGCTCGGGTTGCCCACCCGGCTGTAGATGGACCGCTGCTTCTCGCCGGCAAAGACCTGGCGCATCTCGGCATAGGAGCCGAAGGTGAACAACGAGGTCTGGTAGATCGGCGGGACCACCGCCCCCTCGTCGAAGCCCGGGTCATGGGCGCAGATGCTGCCAGCCTCCGACCACCAACTCGAATCGCTCAAACGTCACTCCCGACGGGACTTGGTTCTACGCTGTCGCGCGCGGGACCGTAATCTCCTGCCTGGAGTGGAACAAGCCGTGCGTTGGTGGGTAGCGTCCGGAACAGCCATGGTGGCCAATCGAGCATGATGCGGACTTGTGTACGTCTCGAGGCAGCGGCTGCGTGACTCCCGTCACAGCGACCCGGAGGCCGCCCCCTAGACTGGTTCCTCCATCCCCTCGATCGGCCATGCCAAGAAGGCGCCCATGCTCCGCTACGTGGATGTCGAGACGCTGAACCTGTGCGCACAGCCGGCGGTGGCGCCATGGTCACGGCTGAGCATCCTGCATCTCGGGCAGCCGGTCGAGCTGCTGGGGCAGGCGGATGCACCGGGCTGGGTGCGCGTGGTGGTAAGGGCGGGTGGCCGCGACCTCGCGGGCGTGGTGCCGGCCGAACAGGAGGGCCGATCGACCCTGCGCCAGCCGGTCACGGCCGGGCGCGAGGCCCTGATCGCCCAGGCGGTGCGGGAATGGCTGCGCTTTGCCCAGGGGCTGGGCAAGGCGGACCGGGCCCCGTTCGCCGGCCATGTCGAGGAGATGTGGCAAAGCCTCGGCGAGGGCAGGGCGGGCGGACCGGGCTGGTCGGCAGCGGCACTGTCCTTCATGGTCCGCAACGCTGCAGTGATCATTCCCGCCTACCATCGCTTCGCCTTCAGCGGCCGCCACCACGACTATGGCCGGGATGCCTTCGCCAAGCGGCGGCAGGGCGAGGCGGGTGCGCCATTCTGGGGCTATCGGGCAGGCGAGCGGGCTTTCGCGATCGGCGACGTGGTCCTGACCCGCTGCGGCTGGCCGGATGGCGGCGAGGGAACTGCCCTGACGGACGAACCTTCCGCCATTGCCCAGGTGTTGGTCAGCGTGCGCCCGGACCATGTGCTCGCGATCGGCGGCGACGTGTGCAGCTCGGTGCGCCTGTCGCGCCTGGGCAAGATCGAGCCGGGCTCGCTGACCGGCGATGGGAGCGTCATCCTGCACCTGAGCAATCGGGCCGATGAGGCGGGCTAGCCGGCCCAGCGGGAGCCTCGCCACCCGGCCGGGTCAGTCGACCGGGATCCGGGTGCCGGTCTTGATCCGGTCCATCACCACATGGGTGCGAAAGCTCTTCACGTTGCCGTCGGCGAAGAACAGCCGGCGGGTCAGCGCCTGGTACTCGGCCATGGTCCTGACCGTCACGATCAGCACGAAGTCGCTCTCGCCGGTGACGTAGTAGCACTGCTGGATCTCCGGGGCGGCGGCCAGCCGTGCCTGGGTCGCGTCCAGCAGGTCCAGCCGCTCGCTCTCGACCGAGATCTCCACGATCAGGGTGATGGCGCGGCCGAGCCTGGCCGGGTCGAGCTGCGCCGTGTTCGCCTGGATCACGCCGGTCTGCTCCAGCCGCCGGATTCGCCGCTGCACCGCGGCGGCGGACAGATGGACCAGCTCGCCGATCCGGCGCAGTGGCGTGGTGTTGTCCTCCTGGAGGATCGCCAGGATCGCGCGGTCGAACCGGTCGAGAATGGAATCGGCCATGGGGCGGGCGAACTCGCAACAATGTTGCATCGAGACCACCGGATCAGGGCGCACTTCTCGGGCAAAGCGCAATATCCATGCCCCGAGAGAGGAGAGCCAGATGGTGCGATTGAACGATCTTCCGGAATTCGGCCTGGCGCTGGCGCCGGCCGACCAGGCGATGCTGGGCCGGGACGGGCTGGGTGAGTTGCAGGAGTTCCTGCAGCATGTGGGGGCTGCTCATGCCACGCGGCTGGTCAGCCTGCCGGACCTGGCCCAGCGCCTGGACCTGGGCGCGGTGCTGGTGAAGGACGAGGGCGGGCGCTTAGGCCTGGGCAGCTTCAAGGCGCTGGGCGGTGCCTATGCGGTTGCGACGCTGGTGCGCGAGGCGGCGGCCAAGCAGCTGGGCCGGCCGGTGGCATTCGCCGATCTGGACCGGCCGGAGGTGCGGGCGATCGCCGGAGGCCTGACCTTCGGCTGTGCCACCGACGGCAATCACGGCCGCTCGGTCGCCTGGGGTGCTCAGCTGGTCGGGGCGAAGGCCGTCATCTTCGTCCATGGCGGGGTCAGCGCCGGCCGGGTCGATGCCATCGCGTCCTACGGCGCGGAGGTCGTCCGGGTCGCCGGCAGCTATGACGATTCGGTGGCCGACGCGGCGCGGGTCTGCGGGGAACATGGCTGGACGGTCGTCTCCGACACGTCCTGGCCGGGCTACGAGCAGATCCCGGCCCTGGTGATGCAGGGCTATACCAGGATGGTGAGCGAGGCGCTGGGCCAGGTCGCCCGGCCGCCTACCCATGTGTTCATCCAGGCCGGGGTGGGCGGTGTCGCGGCGGCCGTGGCCGCGCATTGCCGCCTGGTCTTCAGCGAGGCGGACCGGCCGCGGATCGTGGTGGTCGAGCCGGCCAGGGCCGCCTGCGTACTGGCAGCCGCCGAGGCCGGGGAGGTCGTACGCCTGCCGCATGGCGAGCCCACCGTGATGGCGATGCTGGAATGCCAGGAAGCCTCGCGCATCGCCTGGCGGGTACTGGCACGTTCGGCCGACGCCTTCATGACCGTCGACGAGGCGGACGCGGTGGCGGCGATGCGCTGCCTGGCTTGGCCCGGCGGCGAGGATCAGGCGGTGACGGCCGGCGAGAGCGGCGCCGCGGGGTTGGCCGGCCTGCTGCGCGTGGCGGAGGATGGCCAGATGCGGGCGGCGCTGGGCCTGGACGGGCAGGCCCGCGTGCTCCTGTTCGTCACCGAGGGTGCCACCGATCCGGCGCGCTACCGGGAACTGGTGGCGTGAGTGCCGGGATCGACGGGCGGGTGCTGCTGGCCCGCCTGAGGGAGCTGGGCGAGGTCGGCCGGGACGCGCGCGGCCGGCTGGTGCGGCTGGCCGCCAGCGATGCCGACCGGGCCGGGCGCGACCTGCTGGCCCGATGGCTGCAGGGGGCGGGGCTGGAGGTCGCGGTGGACGCGATCGGCAACCTGTTCGGCATCTGGCAGGCAGGTGCCGGCCAGCCCGTCATGGTCGGCTCGCACATCGACACGGTGATCGATGCCGGGATCTATGACGGCTGCTACGGGGTGCTGGCCGGGCTCGCCGTGGTCGAGGCGCTGCGTGCCGAAGGGCTCGTACCGGCCCGGCCCCTAGCGGTGGCGGCGTTCACCAACGAGGAAGGCGTGCGCTTCGCTCCGGACATGATGGGCTCGCTGGTCCACGCCGGCGGGCTGGACCTGGCCGAGGCGCTGGCCAGCATCGGCACGGACGGGACGGTGCTGGGCGAGGAACTGCGGCGGATCGGCTATGCCGGCAGCATGGTACCGGGCACGATCCGGCCGGCCGCCTATCTGGAACTGCATGTCGAGCAGGGGCCGGTCCTGGAGCAGGACGCCGCCGCCATCGGCGCGGTGGCGGACCTGCAGGGCATTTCCTGGCAGCGCCTGCGGATCGAGGGTCGGGCCAACCATGCCGGCACCACGCCCATGGCGCTGCGCCAGGATGCCGGCCATGCCGCGGCCAGGATCGTCACCGGCCTGCGGGCACTGGCGGAGGGCGGCACGGTCGCGACCGTGGGCTCGCTGCGGCTGGAGCCGGACGCGATCAATGTGATCCCGGGAGCGGCAGTGCTGACCGTCGACCTGCGCGATCCGGACGAGGGGAGGCTGGCGGCGGCCGAGGCGGCACTGTCAGGCCTGGTTGCAGAGGTCGCGGCCGCGGAAGGCGTGGCGATCACCACCGAACGCCTAGCCCGCTTCCAGCCGGTGCGCTTCGATCCGGCACTGGTGGCGCGGATCGAGCAGGCAGCGGCCAAGCGTGGGCTGCCGGTGCGCCGGATGACGTCGGGTGCCGGCCATGATGCGCAGATGCTGGCCCGGATCTGCCCCAGCGCCATGATCTTCGTGCCGAGCCGGGACGGGATCAGCCACAATCCGGCAGAGTACACCGCGCCCGAGGCGCTGGTGGCGGGGGCCGAGGTCCTGCTCGACGTGGTGCGCGGCCTGCTCGGCGCTGACCGCGGGCCGGGATGAGCCCCAACGGAAAAGGGGTGGCCGAAGCCACCCCTTCCGTTCGAGCGGGCATGAGACGCCTCAAGCGATCACTCGCTGTCGGTGCTCTGCTCCTCCTGCTTGCGCCGCAGGGCGGCACCCAGGATGTCGCCCAGCGAGGCGCCGCTGTCGGACGAGCCGTACTCGGCCATGGCCTGCTTCTCGTCGGCTAGCTCCAGCGCCTTGATCGAGAGCTGCAGCTTGCGCGACTGCAGATCGACCGCCTGGACCCGGGCATCGACCTTCTCGCCGACCGCGAAGCGGTCCGGGCGCTGGTCCTGCCGGTCGCGCGCCAGCTCCATCTTGCGGATGAAGCCCGGCGCACCGCCGCTGGTCTCGACCTCGAGGCCGCCCGGGGTCACCTCCTTGACGGTGCAGGTGACGCGGTCACCCCGCTTCACGCCGGAGACGGCCTCCTTGAAGGGGTCGCCCGCCAGCTGCTTGACGCCGAGGGAGATGCGCTCCTTCTCGATGTCGACCTCGAGCACCACCGCCTTGACGACGTCGCCCTTCTTGTAGTTCTGGGCGGCCTGCTCGCCGTCCATCTCCCAGGACAGGTCGGTCAGGTGGACCATGCCGTCGATGTCTTCGTCGAGGCCCAGGAACACGCCGAACTCGGTGATGTTCTTGACCTCGCCCTCGACGATCGTGCCCGCCGGATACTTCTCGGCGAAGCTCTCCCACGGGTTCTGCATGACCTGCTTGAGGCCCAGCGAGATGCGGCGCTTGTCGGCATCGACCTCCAGCACCATCACCTCGACCTCCTGGGAGGTGGAGACGATCTTGCCGGGGTGGATGTTCTTCTTGGTCCAGCTCATCTCGGAGACGTGGACCAGGCCCTCCACACCAGGCTCCAGCTCCACGAAGGCGCCGTAGTCGGTGATGTTGGTGACGCGGCCGGTGTACTTCGCACCCACCGGGTACTTGGCCTCGACGCCTTCCCACGGATCCGCCTCGAGCTGCTTCATGCCGAGGCTGATGCGCTGGGTCTCGCGGTTGAAGCGGATCACCTGGACGCGGACGTTCTGGCCGACCTGGAGCACGTCGGTCGGGTGCGCCACGCGCTTCCAGCTGATGTCGGTGACGTGGAGCAGGCCGTCCAGGCCGCCCAGGTCGACGAACGCACCGTAGTCGGTGATGTTCTTGACCACGCCGTCGATGATCTGGCCTTCGCGCAGGTTGGCCAGCAGCTCGTTGCGCTGCTCGGCCCGGCTCTCCTCGAGCACGGCCCGGCGGGAGACCACGATGTTGCCGCGGCGGCGATCCATCTTGAGGATCAGGAACGGCTCGGGCTTGCCGACCAGGTGGCCGACCTCGCGCACCGGGCGGATGTCGACCTGCGAGCCCGGCAGGAACGCCACGGCACCGCCCAGGTCGACGGCGAAGCCGCCCTTGACCCGGCCGAAGATGTGGCCCTCGACCTTCTGCTCGGCGGTGAACGCCGCTTCCAGCCGGTTCCAGCTCTCCTCGCGCCGCGCCTTGTCACGGCTGAGGACGGCCTCGCCGTTCTTGTTCTCGAACCGCTCGACATAGATGTCGACCTGATCGCCGACGTTCACCTCGGGCGGCTGGCCCTGGGTGGAGAACTCCTTGAGCGAGACACGGCCTTCGGCCTTCAGTCCCACGTCGACGATGGCCTCGTCGCCGTCGATCGCGATGATCCGGCCCTTGACGACCGAACCTTCCAGACGATCGCTGCGGCCGAAGCTCTCGTCGAGCATCGCAGCGAAGTCCTCGCGGGCGGCGGAGGAGGCGGTGGCGAGTTCTTGCATGCAAACTCCGGGATAAACCGGCTGCCGCGGGCGGCACCGGGCTCGAGGTGGCGATGACGAGGTGCGGCGAAACCGTCAGGCGCTGAGAGCGCGGGCTTCCTCGACCATGGCGACCGCCGCCCGAAAGGCGGTTTCGGGATCCATGTCGGTATTGTCGAGAACCCGAGCGTCCGGCGCAACGACCATGGGCGCGACCGCCCGACCCCCGTCGCGACGATCACGCTCACGCATTTCTTCCAGCACGGCTGGAAAGCTAGCGTTCTCGCCACGCCTTTGCAACTCCGCATGGCGGCGGAATGCGCGTTCCTCGACGCTTGCGGTCACCCACAGCTTCACGGTGGCGCCGGGGCAGACCACCGTGCCGATGTCCCGGCCGGCCAGCACGGCCCCCGGCGGGGTGGCGGCGAAGCGGCGCTGGGCTTCCAGCAGGGCCGCGCGCACCGCCGGGAAGGCCGCCACCCTGGAGGCGCCGTTGCCGACCTCCTCGGCACGCAGGTCGTCGCGGCAGGTGTCGGCTACCGTGATCCGCGGCGCCATCGCGGCTGCCGCCGCCGCATCGTCCAGGTCCTGGCCGGCATCGATCATCCGGCGGGCCAGGGCCCGGTAGAGCAGGCCGGTGTCCAGGAACTCCAGGCCGAACTGCCGGGCCAGGCGCCGGGCGAGCGTGCTCTTGCCCGATGCCGCCGGGCCGTCCACCGCGATCACGAGCGTGCTCACGCCAGTTCCTCCGTGATCTTGGCGCCCAGGCCGTTCATGAGCTGCACGAAGCCCGGAAAGCTCGTGAAGATCGCCTCGGCACCCTCCACGCCCACCGGCTCCTGCGCCAGCCCGCCCAGCACCAGGAAGCTCATGGCGATGCGGTGGTCGAGCCTGGCATTGATCGTCACGCCACCGGCCAGCGCCGTCCCGCCCGTGCCGTGCACGATCAGGTCGTCGCCCTCGATCTCGACCTTCGCACCACAGGCGGCAAGTCCCTCCGCCATGGTGGCGAGCCGGTCGCTTTCCTTGACCCGCAGCTCGGCCAGGCCGCGCATCCTTGTGGTGCCACAGGCCAGTGCCGCCACCACCGAGAGCACCGGGTACTCGTCGATCATGGACGGCGCCCGGCCGGCCGGCACGTCCACACCCTGAAGGGGGCCGCCCTCGACCAGCAGGTCGGCCACGGTCTCGCCGCCGACGTCGCGCTGGTTCTGCCGGGTGATCTTCGCACCCATCTCCTCCAGCGTGGTGAACAGGCCGATGCGCAGCGGGTTCACGCACACCGCCTCCACCAGCACCCGGCTGCCCGGCGTGGCGGCAGCGGCGGCCACCGGGAAGGCGGCCGAGGACGGGTCGGCCGGCACCTGGAACGAGGCCGGCCGCAGTTCCGGCCGTCCGGTGATCCGCACGACGAGGCCGTCCTCGCCATGGGGTTCGGTTTCGACCGTGGCACCCATGTGTGCCAGCATCCGTTCGGTATGGTCGCGGGACGCCAGAGGCTCGGTCACGCTGGTGATGCCCGGCGCGTGGAGGCCTGCCAGCAGGATCGCCGACTTCACCTGGGCACTGGCCACCGGGCTCACATAGGAGAGCGGCAGCAGGTCGCGCCTGCCGGTGATCGCCGCGGGCAGCCGGTTGCCCGAGCGGCCGACGAAGCTGGCCCCCATCTGCGTCAGCGGGTTCATCACCCGCGCCATCGGCCGCGAGCGGAGCGAGCCGTCGCCGGTCATGATGCTGGTGAACGGGTGGCCGGCCAGGAGGCCCATCATCAGCCTGGCCCCGGTGCCGGCATTGCCCATGTCCAGCACGCAGGCGGGCTCGGCCAGGCCGCCCACGCCCACGCCGTGGACGGTCCAGGCACCAGCACCGGTGCGGGCGATCTCCACCCCCAGCCGTTGCAGGGCATGGGCGGTGGCGAGCACGTCCTCGCCCTCCAGCAGGCCCTCGATCCGGCTCTGGCCCACCGCCAGTGCCGCGAACATCAAGGAGCGGTGCGAGATCGACTTGTCGCCGGGCACGCGCACAGTGCCTGTCAGCGCGTCGGAACGGGCCGCCTGAAGCTGCATCGGGAAAGGATCCGTTCGAGCTGCCGGTCGCCTTGGACCGGACGTGAATCATCGTGGCGCGGCGCCGGGCACACGCGAAATGATTTTTGACAGAGGTGGTGGCTCGTGGCAATCGCGCCCGAGTTCTCTCCTACATTCCCTACATCCTGTCTCCGGAGGCCCCCCGATGGCCAAGCCCGAATGGGGCGCGAAGCGAATCTGCCTGAACTGCGGCGCGCGCTTCTACGATCTCAACAATTCGCCGATCGTCTGCCCGAGCTGCGGCACCCCTTATGACGTCGAGGTGGCGAGCCGGGTGCGCAAGGCGCGGCCCGCCCGTGCCGCGGTGGTCGAAGACGAGGATCTGGTGACGGCCAAGGGCGCCGCTGCGACCGAGGACGAGGATGCCGAGGTGCTCGACGAGGTCGGCGACGACGAGGCGCTGGTCGAAGCCGAGGACGACGACGTCGAGGACGTCCCGGCCGACACGGACGAGGACGAGGAGGACGATGCGCTGATCGAGGACGTCGAGGAACTCGGCGACGAGGACGACATGTCCGACGTGATCGAGGGCGGCCGCGACGAGGACGAGGAGAGCCGCTGACGCGAAAGGTGCAGCGGTGTGCATTTGGCTCTTGCCAGCCGCGCGCCGCTCGCCTATCTCGCGCTTCGTCGTTCGACGGGCGGGGCCGTAGCTCAGCTGGGAGAGCGCTTGAATGGCATTCAAGAGGTCGACGGTTCGATCCCGTTCGGCTCCACCATTCCCGCGAACGATTTCAATAGATTGGCCGACGTCGATAGTCCCGGAATGGGACGGACTGCTTCTAAGGCAGCCCCACGGCAGCCCCAGGCGGAAACACAGGTCAATCAGGAGCAATGGGCGGCCATCGGCATGGCTTCATGCTGGCGGAGCCGAAGCCCGTGACCATCGGCCCGAAGCGTCCACGCTCCTCTCGGCATCGACCTCCAGAACCTGAAGGCCCCGCAGCTGGCGAGCGGCCTCGTGAACACGTCCAGCGGGCTCACACAAAGAAGATAGGTCGGAGCGTCATTGGCGTCATGGATCCTGGACCCACGACGTTGTCCCCCGATCCTCGGATTTCCGGGGGTGTTCTCCGGCCAAGAGTGCTCCATAGGCAGGTCCCGGTCTGTCGGCAGGCATGCATCTTCATCGCCACCGGAGCTGCCGCAGTGGCGGCTCCTTGCCGCTCGGGCGGGCTGGAGCACGAATGTCCAGCCATGGGGATTTCTGGGGGAGTGGTGGCTCGCGTTGATCCGCGTCGCCCGCTGCCTACCTCTGCAGTACCGCCCGCTTGGCGGTACCGAGGAGCGCACGGTATGCGTGACGCTACCGCTGCGGGAACGTCGCGAGATAGATTTAGTTGTCCGTAAACGTCCAGGAATGTACGTTGACACCCAGGCCGATGGTGATGAGCCTGGCTTGTAGGAGCATGTCGCCGTGAGCGTTGGAAAGTTCGATCCTGCCGATCGTGCGTCGGAAAAGGCTCAGCAGCGCGCCCAGGACGATGCTCGGCTCATGTCGGGTGAAGTGAGCCGCCAGGCGCTGCGCCATGAAGTGTCGTTCGTGCCGGTGGAGATGATCCGCGGATCGCGGCTGCTCGGCAGGCCGAACTGGGCTCGCAAAGCAGCGTGAGCCCCGCCGGCGGACCGGTTTCGCCGCACGATCTCAAGCACATCCTCGTAGCGATCGAAGACCAGCCGGCCTTCCTCATCGGAGGGCAGGCCCTGAACATCTGGGCCGAGCGCTATGCGCTGACGGTCCCCGAGCTGCTGGTGTTTGGCCCATACAC
Organism: Geminicoccus sp.; assembly: GCF_035556675.1. Classification (GTDB taxonomy): domain Bacteria; phylum Pseudomonadota; class Alphaproteobacteria; order Geminicoccales; family Geminicoccaceae; genus Geminicoccus. The sequence continues at coordinate 12,917 of NZ_DATMFZ010000230.1, forward strand.
CAGCAAGGACGTGGACTTCATCGGGACCCGCGATGTCGCCTGCGCGATTGCCGAGGCGACGGGAGGCAGGCTCTTGGAGCCGACGATCGACCGATGCACGCCCAGCACGGCCATCGTCGAGATCCCAGTCACGAACGGGCCTGGCATCATGTGGGTCGACTTCCTCGACGGCGTGCTCGGGATCTCCAAGCCGGATCTGGATCGTGGCACCCAGACGATCGAACTGGTCTATGCCGGTGGCAGCCTGAGGCTGGCCCTCCTCGACCCGATCGGCTGCCTGAAGAGTCGATGGGCCAATGTCTACCACCCGGCCTTGCTGCGCCGGGACAACAATGCACTCCGCCAGCTGCGAGCATCTCCTATCGTCGCTGCGGCCTATCTCGACGAGCTGATCGACCAAGGCGCACGTCAGGACCTCAATAGGTCGATCCGGCAGCTTCACCACTGGCTCAGGCGAGACGAGATCGGCCGGAAAGCTGAGCAGGCAGTGGTTGACCATGGCATCATGGATCCACTCGACATTCTGCGACGCCTGTTGGATGAGCCGCGGCTCGACTCTCGCTTCCGCAGCTGCCAACTCACCTGGATGGTGGCTGACATCGAGCAGATGCGCTCCGTAGCCAGCCACATGCACAGCTAATGAGGGGGTAGCCGCTCCAGGTCGCCCAGGGGCGGCTGCTCATCTCCGGCGACGTCGCGATCGCGAGCCGCAAGCACGCGATCGACGCATCGATCGAGGCAGGGCTGGTCGCCATGCCTTCGCGTTGGTCGAGACTGCCGTTGGTGGAGAAGGTAGGGCGCCTCCTGATCCATTGGTGGCAGATCATCGTGCACGCGGGCGAGGCCCCTGCAGGCATGGCCTGGGCGGTGCCCGACGCCTACGGTGGCGACCGGCGCCGGCTCGACAGGTGGCGGCAGCGGTGACCCACCGCCGAACCCGACGACGCGCTGGCCGCTGGGTGCCGCATTGCCGAGGGCAGCGTTCCCGAGGCCGCGCCGCTCAGGCCACCTTCGTCGAGTGCGGCTTGCTGGCGCTCCTGTAGGCTTCCAGCCAGGCCAGCGCATCGGTCCCCGCGAACACGGTCCGCCGACGGATCTTGGTCGCGCGCAGCCTTCCCCGGGCGATCTCGTCGAACACGTGGGACCGGCCGACTCCGAAGGCCTCGCAGAGGCCGGGGATGTCGTAGGCGGGGCCGACAGCCACGCTCATGCCCAGGCTTGGCGCATCGGCGGCAGACAGGTGAGGCGCGGTCATCCCGGCTCCAGGCAGATCGGAAGCTCCTGGCCCTCGTGTGGAGCACCGACCAGTTGCTGCCGGCGTTGGTCGAAGTCTGCGCGTGGTTGCGCAGCTCCCAGCCCGGCAGGCCGTCGCCGGTGCCCAGGCAGGGGAACACGTTCAGCGGGTAGATTGGGGGCGGCCAGTGCCGCGGGTCCGATTGAACCGGTTGCCCATGCCGATGCTTTCCCCGATCCAGTAGCCGCTGGTCGTGAAACTGCTCTTGTTCCGCAGAGCTCCAGGGCGTAGCGGTAGCCGCGCTGGATGCGAGCCTTGCTCGGCTGCGCGACGCTCATCCAGGGGCGGACGTAGGTGCCGGGGTTCTTGCCTTCGCTCGAATCGTCGCCCCGTCTGCCGCCGTCGTAGCTCGAGATGTCGACTTGCCTGGCAACCCCCTTCGGGAAGTCGAACCAGCCGTCGAAGTTGTCGTCGATCGCAGCGAAGCCTGACGCGCCCAGGGCCGCGGGGAAGGCGTTGCTGCTGTTATTCTGCGTGGCCCGGACCAGGCGACCCTGCAGGCCCTGCTCGGTGCCGGTGTGCCGGCAGACATGCACACAGACCTTGGTTGATCGCACATTACTAGAACGGATTTCTGTTTCCCGTTATTGGTTGTAGTGCTGCTGTTGACGCTTGGTGGGCCCGCTGTGTGGCTTCCCTTCAAGAGCAATCCTGTGATCGTGGTAGCCCGGAACTCCACTTGTGATATCTGGAGTTGGCGACGCGTTGATGGCCGTTACCGTTTCCGGAACAACCGCAAGAGCCTTCGGCCCCTGCACCAACCATCTTGAGGGGCTTCCGCCGTGGCAAAGATCACCGGCACGGTCGGTGACGGCCGGTTGTTCGGCACTTCCGGACGCGACACCATCCAGGGCCTAGAGGCTGTTATGGACCTGCTGTCAGTCGAGCGGCCTGCTTGAGCATGATGCAGGCGAAGGCGACGAGATGGAGATCGGCGAGGGTGCTGGCGTAGCGCTCGTAGTCCTTCACCAAGCGCCGGAAACGGGTCGCCC
>NZ_DATMFZ010000231.1:0-8385 GCF_035556675.1 Geminicoccus sp.
TCAGCCGCCTCCAGCGGAACACCATGCTCGGCGAGAGCCCGGGCTGGCGGGCCACGTAGCTGATCGACATGCCGGGCTGCATCGACTCGGCCACGAGGGCCAGCTTCTGCTCGGTCGTGAAGCGGCGCCGGCGGGCAATCCTGCTGATCACCTCGATCTTCGAGAACGTGTCGGACATAGGCACATGCCTAGGACTACGCCTAGGCCCTCCGGCTGATGCCGGTGTCCGGTCGAAATGGGGGGCACTTCACGGCAGGACTAGCCGTTTCGCGGCAGTCTCCAGAGCGCAAGGCCGAGGCTAGAGAACGGATCGCCGGAGCCGCGGCCGATCTCAACGCACGTGGGATGCGGGTGTTCGTCCGCATCAACAGCGCGACAGAGCTGGCACGGCAGGACGTAGTGGCTTCGGTCGGGAAGGCGGTGTTCGGCCTCGTGGTACCGAAGGTCGATACGCCGGCCCAACTCGCGGAGCACGAGGCCCAGATCGCGCGCGCCGAAGCGGATGCCGGCCTCATCGAAGGTCGTACCCGCCTGATTGCGCTCCTCGAGACGCCGAAGAGCATCTTCCATGCTCTCTCGATCGCGGAAAGCTCCAGCCGCCTGATCGCAATCGGCTTCGGTGTGGAAGACTATGCAGCCACAATCGGACTGCCCCCGGAACCCCAGTCGATGGCCTTCGCCGCACAGACTGTCGCCACGGCTGCTCATGCCGCTGGAATCGAGGCGATCGGCCTTCCCGGCAGCATCGCGGAATTTCGCGACATGGACGCGTTGCGCCGGATCGCCCTGATGGCGCGGCAGCTGGGCTTCACCGGATCGGGATGCATCCATCCTGCCCAGGTGCCGATCTTCAACGAAGCGTTCGGTGTCTCGGAGCAGGAAGCTGCCGAAGCCAAGGAAGTGATCGAAGCCTATGAGCGCGCTCGCATAGAAGGGTTGGGCGCCATCGCCATCCGCGGCCGCGTGATCGATATCCCCATCTATGAGCGGGCGATGAGGACGATCCAGCGGGCAGAGCATTCTGCGACCTAGATGTTTGGTTCCAGAGTGTAGTGCTACAATCGAGCCACACACCTGGAAGGACGTGCTATGGATCAGGTTCTTCACCGCCGCGCCACGACGACAAAGGGCGGCTCGTCGGGCGATCCAGGCTGTTGAAGCGAGCGTAAGGGCACTGGCCAAGCGCTACGGCATCAGCCCGACCACCGTGCAGAAGTAGTGCTTTGCGGACCTGCAGCACCGATGCCCCAATGGGACCGAAGCCACCCCGCTCCACCGTGCTGGACGCCGAGGACGAGGCGGTCGTCGTCGCGTTGCGGCACTACACGCCCCTGCCGCTCGACGACTGGCTCTACGCCCTGCAGCCGACCCTGCCGCACCTGGCCCGCTCGTCGCTGCATCGCTGCTTGGCAGCGGCCTGCCGGCTTTATCGACATCCCTCCGGGGGATCGCTCCCGGTTCAAGAGCTACCCGATCGGCTTCTTTCACCTCGACATCGCCGCGGTCATACCGAGCAGGGCCACCTCTATCTGTTCGTCACCATCAGCTGTCGGCAGGCGGCTGATCCGAACTCCCGAGGAGACCGGGCCAGCAGCGCGTCCGCAGCAATGCTCTCCCCGATGTCGGCGGTGGTGAGGATCGCCTTGCGGATCAGGTCGGCCCCCTGATCCACCGCCAGATGGGCCCTGTAGCCGAAGAAGCTGCGTTGCCCTCGACGGCTGAAGCCGGCTGTCGGATCGCGTTCCGACACCTCGTCCTCGCGCATGGGTGCCCGCTTCACGTCCGCCTCCACCAGCGTCGCATCGATCATCGTGCCGGCCTTATCACCAGGCCGCACTGTTCCGACTGCGCGTTCAGCGCGTCGCACACCGCTTCCGCCAGATTCGCCTCGGCAAGATCGATCCGAAAGCGCGACAAGGTCGTCGCATCCGGCACCGCGTCCTCCAGCCTCAGGCCACAACAGCGCCGGAAGCTCAGCCGGTCGGAAGGCCTCTTCGAGATCACGACCGGACAGCCGGTACCACTGCTGCAGGAGCAGGGCCTGGAGCTGCACCAAGAGCGGGTACGCCGGCCGTCCCGTAAGTGCCCGACGCATCGGCCCCAACAGCGCCTATTGCCTGCATCATGCCCAAGCACGATCGCTCAACTCATCAAAGAACATGATAACCATCAAGCGCAATCAATGAAGATTCGTTTTCAATCATCGACGCGCCTACCGAATGAAATACCATCGGCGTATCCGCTAATACAAAACACAATACGCTTCAGTTGCAAGAATAATTCTGCCGACCCAGGCTCATCGATCACTGCAGCAACTTCAGGAGATTCTGTGGCATCTGATTAGCCTGTGCCAGCATCGAAACGCCGGCCTGGGTCAGGATCTGCAAGGATGTAAACTTGGTCATCTCGGCAGCCATGTCGACGTCCAACAAGGTGGAGCGTGCCGCGTCGAGATTCTCCACGCTGGTGGCGAGGTTGGCCGAGGCGAACTCGAAGCGGGCCATCATCGCACCCATGTTGGCACGTGCGGCGTTAAGGCCGGAGATCGCCCCGTCCAGCGCGTTGCCAGCCGCGACCGAACTGGCGGTATCGGCCACGCTCGTCCCGGTGAGGCCGAGGCTGGTGGGACGTACGTCATCGATGTTGACAACGATCGTGTCCCCGGACGACACGCCGACCTGGAAGCTCAGGCTGTCGCTGCCGGCCACTTCGAATTGGCTTGCCGTGCCGGCCGCGAAGGCCGCGCTGAAGTCGAAGTTGCTCAGGCTGATCTCGATGCCGGCATGCTCGAACGAGATGCGCCCTTCATAGACCACCGCGTTCGAGGCGTGAGTGAACTGCACCGTGTCGGAGACCGTGCCGTTCGCGAGGGTGAACTGCCCAAGACTGGAGCCGGCGGTGTAGTCATAGGAAAGCTGCCACGTGCCCACGGCGGCGTTACCCGACAGCCGTGCCGTGATCCCGTTCGCGTAGGTGCTGGCAGGATTGAACAGGGTGTCGGTCACGCCACCCAGATCAATGCTCTTGCCCGAAGCGCCATTTAATAGTTGGGCACCATTGAACTTGGTCTGACTGGCGATATTGCCTACCTCGCCGACCAGTTCCTGATACTCCAGGTCGAGAAAGGAGCGCTCACTGTCGGTGAGTGAGCCGGACTGTGCCTGTACCGCGAGCGACTTCATCCGCAGCAGAATATCCGAGATCTTGGCAAGACCTCCGTCTGCGACCTGAAGGAGGCTCGAGGCCTGCGCGGTGTTGACCGCTGCCTGACGCAGGGCCGCGACATCGGCACGGATCTTCGTGCCGACCGCGAGCGAGGCGGCGTCGTCGGACGCCTTCACGATGCGCGAGCCGCTGGAGAGCTTAGCCAAGGAGTTGCTGGCCTGCGCCGAATTACTATTGAGATAGCGCAGGGCAGTATTGGCCGCGGTATTGGTCGTTCCAGTAAGAGGCATGTTCGTCTCCTGTCTCGATGTCGCCGCCGGACGGCGGAAAGGTTATCGTATCGGCAAGGTTAATGCCGCGCCGTGCAGCCCTTGCGCCTGCTGGTGTGGTCAGGTGCTGGCGACCACGTTCAGGCTGATCGGGTGCCCAAACAGGACGAGGCGGCTCGTGTCGTCGAACAGGTCATGCGAAGCGACCCGCCGGACGTCGCGAAAGCCATACTTGGCAAGGAAGTAGGTGAGGAACTGAAAGGTGAATCCGACCTTGTGGAAATCGTGCGTGTCCATCTGGCCGCCATAGATGATCCGCATGACATGGAAGCGAGCCTCCGGGCTGAGCGCCGGATGCACGAACATGCGGCATAGGACCTCCAGGTCTGGAACGCTGATGCGCAACGTGCCACCAGGCCGTAGGACCCGCCGAATGCCCGCCATGACCTGCGGCAGTTCCTCCTGGTAGCCGAGATGCTCGAACACGTGCGAAGCGTATATCTCGGCGACCGATCCATCGGCGAAGCCGGTGAGGTCCGTGCAACTGCCGACGAAGTCCACATGCGGGCCGGGCTGAATGTTGAGGATCTTCCAGCCAGCTTTGGGCTCCACGCCGCCGATGTGCAGCCTGATTTCCTGAGATTGGCCTGCCGGTGCTCCGAGTTGGGCCGCCTCGCTGGAAAGCATCGTAGCGGCTGGAAGGACAGGGCATTCCGGGTAGTCCGGCGAGTATGAGTTCATGGCCTGGGCTCCTGCGCTTCAAGTCGCCGCACGGGTGGGGATCCCGCAATAGCGGTGCCACATGGTTCGAAAGGCGGCAGTCATGTGCCGACCGAGATCGGCTTGATCCATCAATGGACTGGCCAACATCTCGCTGCGCAGCATCTGGCGCATGCCGGCGAGCAGATCCCTGGTGCTCGCGAGCTGGGTCGCGGTGAGCAGATAGTCATCTGCTGACCGAGCGACGCACGAGTGCAGGCCGATGCTGTGCAGGATCGATGCGCCCACCCTCGCCACGTGTGTGTCACCGGCGAGCGTGACCACCGGGACGCCCATCCACAGAGCTTCACAGGTCGTAGTCGTGCCACCGTAGGGGAAGGTATCGAGTGCTACGTCGATCCGGCCATAGGTCGCCAGATGGCTGGCGCGGCCATGCGTCCGCGGCAGGAGCTCGATCCGCTCCGGCGCGATCCTCCGGCCGCTGAAGGCTTGGCGCACCTTCTCCTGCACCACCGGATCATGGCTCATGTGGTGCTTGAGCAGGAGGCGAGAGCCTTCGACGCGCTGCAGGATCCTGGCCCACAGCTCGAACACGCTCTCATTCAGCTTGGCCATGTTGTTGAACGAGCCGAACGTGACGAAGCCGTTCTTGACGCAGGGCGGCTCTACGATTCCGGGAAACTCGACCGGCTCGTAGGTGAGGAAACAGCGGTCCAGTCGCAGCAATTGCTCCACCGCATAGGCGTCGGCACCAGCCGGATCGGTGACTTCGTCCACGATGCGCCAGTCGACCGCCGGCATGCCGGTGGTGTTGGGATAGCCCAGATAGGTGGCCTGAACCGGCGCCGGGCGCCGTGCCAGCACGAGCAGCCGGCTGTCGGAGGTGTGCCCCGCTAGATCGACGAGGATATCGATGCAATCGTCGCGTATGCGTCTGGCGATCTCGTCGTCGGCGATGCCCCAGACATCGCGCCAATGGTCGGCAGCCTGCTTCAGTGCCGCAGTCATGGCGTCGGCCGTGTCGACATAGGCATAGCAGAATGTCTCGATCTGGGTCTGGTCGAGATGCCGCAGCAGCGGCAGGAAGAAATAGGCGACCGAGTGACCACGCAGGTCCGGTGAAAGAAAGCCCACCCGCAAGCGACGGTGTGGATCGCGGTCGGTGTCCGCCTTGCGGTTGCGCAGCACATGGGGCAGGGCAAACCGCCTGCCCCAGCGCTCATGCTCGGCCCGAACCTGCAACGGATCCAGGTCCGGGCAGTAGTTCAAGTCAAAGACCAGCGTGGAATGCTCGGCTGCCTGCGCATTGGGACGGCTGATGCCCTGGCGCAACAGCTCGATCCCCTGCTCATGCATGCCGCGCTGGACCAGGAGGTGGCCGAGCATGGAATGGGCATTGGAGGGAGCGGGGCGGACCGTCAGGTAGTGCCGCAGCAACAGCTCGGCCTCTTCCGCCTTGCGAGTCCGCACGCACGCATAACCCAGCCAGCGGAGCAGCTCGACTGCGCCGGGATCCAGCTCCCGGGCACGCCGAAAGGCCTGCTCTGCCTCGTCCGCCCGGCCCCGCGCCATCGAGAGATGGCCCAGATTGTACCAGACCTCGTAGCTCTTCGGTGCCAGTTCCTGCGCGCGTCGCAGGTGTGGCTCGGCCTCAATGTAGCGTCCAAGACCGATGAGCGCACCGGCCAGGTTCGCAAGGCCCGTCGGATGGTTCGGATCCAATTCCAGAGCATCGCGCGCTGCAGCTTCCGCAGCGTCGTAGCGCTGCAGCGATGCTAGCACCCCGGCGAGATTGGCGGGAGCGTCCGCGAAGGTCGCGTCGCGTCGGATTGCCTCGGAAAAGGCCTTGAGCGCCACCTGCATGCGGCCGCTCCGGTTCAGCAGATTGCCGAGGTTGGACCAGAAGCGGGCCCGCTCCGGGCGGAGCGCGATGGACTGGCGTACCAGCCGTTCTCCCTTGGCCACGTCGCCCAGCGCTGCCAATGCCATGCCCAGCAGATGGACGGCATCTGCCTGCTCGGGATCGGTGCGCAGGACCTGACGATAGAGATCACGCGCCGCGGCATAGTCCATGGCACGATGACGCTCCGCCGCCGCGAGGAGCAGGGCCTGGGCCGCAGAGCGACGGCCGTCGACCGCCGCATGGCCGGCGGGAAGTACCGCCTGGGACGAGAGCATGGTATTGCCAGGCATGATCCGATCCTGCACTCAGGCTGCCGCCGCCACCGGGTGACGCAATGGGTAGGCAGCATCCGCCAGCACGACCTGCGCACCAAAGCGGCGCCGCGTGTCGATCAGGACCGGTGCCCGCAGGTTGGCGAACAATTCCAGATCCGCATGGCTGCGTCTGGCCGTGACGATCACCAGGAAGTCGGTGTCGTAGTGGCAGAGCCCGGCCAAGCGGCAAGCCGCGAGCCGGTCCGCCGGACGGATCAGCGAGTCCGCAGCAGCCAGCGGCAGCACGAAAAACCTCGGGCCGGCATCGTCCAGGGAATGGAGCAGGAGCAGGCTGCTGCCCTGGACCCGCTCGAGCCCGAAATACCGGCAGCCGGGAAATCCCGGCAGCCCTGCCGGAAAGGACAGGACCCGCGCCGGGTCGGCACCAGCCTGCGCGGAATGGCCATCCTGCTCCGGAGCGGACGGTCCGGCGGGCGGCGGGAAGGCGTGCGGGGTCACAGGACCGGCCACAGCTGCGATAGCGGTCACGCTCATAGTCCTTCGACGGATTGCCAATGCCGTTGATGATAGCTGCCGATGCTTAACGAATAGTTGCAGCCGCCAACTTCCGAAGGCCGCTCTACTATGTCGAAAGCCGTGTAAGGCAAGGTTCTGAGGCCCATCTGCGGACGGTATGGACAATGAACTTCTAGGCGTATGTATGGACAGCGTCCGCGGGTCCGGAGGCTCGGGGCAGCGGTGACGATCTGGTCGGCAGCCGTCAGGTGTGCGGCCTGTTTCGTGCGGTGCGCATGACCGCTGGCCCTGACGAGATCCGCAGATCGGGCTCCAGCCAGTCCCGCGCGCGCGGCTGCGCGCAACACCTGCCGGATCGGTCCGACCCGGTCCGACCGTTCGCCATCACCTCCTCGAGCACCTCCGCCCCACTCCTTGGCTCCGTGGCTGCGCCTCGTTCAGGCAGGGCGGGCCTTGGGCCGTGCCCGGCACGGGTCGTCGCGGGTGCGTACGACCCCAGCCATCCGCGCCGTCTTGTCAGCCAGCGCCACCGCGACGAGCTTGAACGGGCGTCGCTGGAGCAGGCTTACCCAGGCTGCCGCACTCGGCCGGCCCTTCCCGACGGCCTGAAGCACCGCGTGGGCAGCGCTGATCGGCCAGCGTCGGCGGTAGTGGTCACCCGGCTGGACGCTGCCCTTGGAGCCGCTCCTTGCCACCGCTCGGGTGCTGTCGGGGCACGAGCCCAGGCCACCGAGCGCAGGAGCGATCACTCCATTCCTGCAAGGACGACGGCCAGCAGGCCGTCGCGGGCGGCAAGATGGCGGCCGGCACGGAACGGCGTTGAATCGGTGACCGCCACGGCGCGGGCGCTGGCCATGATCGGGCCGATGCCGGGGATCATCTCCAGGCGCGGCGGCCAGTTGCCGCGCAAGTACGCGCAGCGATCCGCGGGCGGGCGGTGGGATGGGGGGTGTCGGCCGCGCTGCACGGATCGCCAGGGCATCCGCCGCGTCGTTCCCGCCTCGCTTCACGTACGGCTCGACGCAGGGGGCGGCATCAGACGCACGTCGTGCCCGAGCATGCCGCGCCCAGTCGGGAGCGGTCGAACAAGCCTCCCTACCCACAAGGCAGGAGGGAAGGGACCAGAAGAACGCGAGGACCTCTGCTCGCCGTAGTCGGCGTCGCAGGACGATGCATGCCTGCGTGATCGACACTGTGGACCTGGAAGACGTACTTGGGCGAGGTCGAGACCCATGGTCGTAACCCGCATGGCGGACGGCGCTCCCGTTGGGACGTCGGACCACGACCACGTCATGCCCCTGCGATGCAGGGGGCGGGCGCCGTCCGCCCCGGCTCCAGCCCTCTGCCAAGCGCCGATAGGCGATCTCCGCCTGCTCGACGCGCCGTCGTTCCTCCCGACGAGTTCGCGTCGGGCTGTAGGCACAGGCCGCACCCCGCTGGCCGCGTCGCGCTGGTTCGCCTGAGCGCAGTTCGCCAGCTCGCGCTCGACGACCTTCCAATCCTCGGCAAGCCGATCGTGCTCACGCAGGTGCCGGGC
>NZ_DATMFZ010000232.1:0-17063 GCF_035556675.1 Geminicoccus sp.
GCGGGGGTGTGCACCGGCGCATCCCATAGCCCGGTCAGCCGGTCATCGAGGGCGGTGACCGTGAGCGAGCAGCCCGCCATCTCGAGCGAGGTCGTGTAGTTGCCGACCAGGGATCGCGCGACCTTCACCCCCTTGGCGTCGAGCTGCCGGCTGGCCTGCTCGAACATCAGGTAGAGCTCCATCAAGGGCGTGCCGCCGAAGCCGTTGACGTGGAGCAGCACGGGCTGGCCCGGCTTCGGTGCCAGGTCCTGCAGGATCGCGGTCACCATCTCCCCGGCGATCGCATCGGCACGCGCCAGCTTCTCCCGCCGCCGGCCGGGCTCGCCATGGATGCCGACACCCATCTCCATCTCGTCCTCGCCGAGGGTGAAGGTCGGTGTACCGGCTGCCGGCACGATGCAGGAGCTGAATGCCACGCCCATGGACGCGGTGCGGGCGGCGACGTCGTCGCCCAGTGCCTTCAGCGCGGCGAGGTCGGCGCCGGTCTCGGCCGCGGCACCGGTGATCCGCTCGACGATCATGGTGCCCGCAACGCCGCGCCGGCCGACGGTGAAGCTCGAGTTCTCGACCGCGACGTCGTCGGCCACCAGCACGGTGGCGCTCTCCCCCTCCAGCATCTCCGCGGCCATCTCGAAGTTCATGACGTCGCCGGAGTAGTTCTTCACGATCCAGAGCCAGCCGGCACCGCCGTCGACCGCCGCCGCGGCCGCCACCATCTGGTCGGGCGTGGGCGAGGTGAAGACGTGGCCGGGGCAGGCGGCATCCAGCATGCCGTGGCCGACGAAGCCGGCATGGAGCGGCTCGTGACCGGACCCGCCGCCCGAGAGCAGCGCCACCTTGCCCGGCCGCGGCGCATCCTTGCGCCGCACGAAGGTCGGCTCGAACGTGACCTCGACCAGGTCCGCATGGGCCAGGGCGAAGCCGCGCAGGCTCTCGTTCAGGATGTCGTCGACGTCGTTCATGAACTTCTTCATGCGCTTCCTCCCTGAGATGGTGCGAGCGGCTTCCGGGTGACCGTGCCGGTCTCCTTGTCGATCACCAGACGGCCACGATGGAAGCCCGTGACCGAGGGCCGGTGCGCGATCGACACGATCGTCGCCTCTGGCAGGCGCTCGACCACCAGGCGGTACATGGCCGCCTCGGTGGCTTCATCCAGCGCCGAGGTCGCCTCGTCGAGGAACAGCCAGTCCGGCCGGAGCAGGAGCGCCCGGGCGAATGCCAGGCGCTGCTGCTCGCCCGGCGACAGGCTCATCGCCCAGTTGGCGACATCGTCCAGCCGGGTGACCAGATGCTCCAGGCGGCAGGCGGCCAGCGCCGTACGCAGCACCTCGTCATCATCGGCGCCGGGCGTGCGGGGATAGACCAGCGCCTCGCGCAGCGTGCCGATCGGCATGTAGGGCTTCTGCGGGACGAACAGCACATGGCTGTCCGTTGGCGTCAGGACGCTGCCGGAGCCGAACGGCCACAGCCCGGCCAACACCCGGAACAGGGTGGTCTTGCCGCTGCCGGACGGGCCCTGGAGCACCAGCCGGTCGCCCGGCTCGATCGTCAGGTCGATGTCGCGCAGGAGCGGCGTGCCGTTGGGCAGGTGGACGTTCACCTGCCGGATCGCCAGTTCCCTGCCCGGGTGCGACGCCACCTCGATCCCGGCTTCCTCGCGCTGCTGCCGGCGTGCCTCGATCATCGCCTCGCTGAAGGTGGTCAGCCGGTCGACCACCGCCTTCCAGTCCGCCAGAATCGTGAAGTTGTCGACGAACCAGGACAGGCTGCTCTGGACCTGGGCGAACGCGCCCGCGGTCTGGGTGAGCGCGCCGAACGGGATCTGGCCCGAGAAGTAGCGTGGCGCCTGCATGACCACCGGGAAGATGCTGGCGACCTGGGCATAGAAGACGGTCAGCCAGGTCAGCCGCTTGTAGTAGGTCATGTACTGCCAGTAGGTGTCGTAGATCCGCCTGAACGCCTGGCGCAGCCGGTCGCGCTCCTGGGGCTCGCCGCCATAGAGGGCGATGCTCTCGGCGTTCTCGCGGGTGCGCACCATGCGGTAGCGGAAGTCGGCGTTGTAGCGCTCCAGCTCGAAATTGACCCTGACCAGCGGCCGGCCGATCCGGTAGGTCAGCCAGGAGCCCAGCACCGCATAGACGATCGCCGTCCAGAACATGTAGGCCGGCACCTCGATGCCGCCCATGATGGGCAGGGTGATGGAGCCGGACAGGTTCCAGAGCACGACCGTGAAGGTGATCAGCGTCGCCACCTCCATGATCAGGCCGAGCCCCAGGCTGAGCGTGCTCTGGGTGAAGGAGGCCACGTCCTGCTCGATGCGCTGCTCAGGGTTGTCGGTCCCGGTATGGGTCAGCTCCATCCGGTAGTAGGTGCGGTCGCGCAGCCAGTCGCTGAAATAGACATCGGTCAGCCAGCGCCGCCAGCGGATGGTCAGGAACTGGGTGAGCCAGAACCGGTAGACCGCGATCACCAGATAGACGACGACCAGGCCGACCCAGGAGAAGAACAGGGCCTCCAGGCTGTCGAAGGACAGCAGCAGCCGCCAGAACGTGGCCGCGTCCTTCTCCTGCAGGGCCGTATAGAAGTCACGGTTCCAGCTGTTGAGGTTCTTGCTCATCCAGACGAGGAAGAACCCCATGGCGATGATCACGCCGAGCAGGCCCAGGGCCAGGAACCGTTCCTCGGACTTGAGGAAGTAGGGCTTGGCCAGCGCCCAGACCTTGCCCAGGACATGGCCGGTGTCGGCGATCTTCCTGGTCAGGTCGCGGCCGCGTCCTGTCCTCGCTGTCTTGCCCTCGGCCGTACCGATCAACGTGGGTCTCCATGGTCCTGGCGTCGCGCCGGATCATAGGAACAGGGGTTTGGCGCGAAAGCCACACCCAAGCAATTCCCCGCGAGCGGCACGTGAGATCAGGCGCCGGCAGCCCGCTCCCGGGCGAGCTTCTGGCGGTAGGCCTCGGCCTCCCAGCCCATCAGTGCCGCCACCTCCTCGGGAGGCAGATAGACCATCTCGGCATCGGCCGGAAAGCGTTCCAGGACCAGGGCCAGGCACAGGGCCAGCTCGTCGCCGGAAGGTCCGAGATCGGCCCGGACCAGGGCGCCCACGCCCTCGACCAGGGCCAGCTTCGCCGTCTCGCCCTCCGGGACCGCCTCGGCGGTGGTCGGCAGCTGCGCGATCCGGTCGGCCAGGAAGATGGCATGGTCCGGCCAGCCGACCCCGCCCGTGGCGAGGGCGATCCGGCGCGGGTCGAGCGCCACCTCGTGGACCTTGGCGTGGACCGGCAGGCGCCAGCCGGGCGAGGCGGCCAGCACCCGCTGCAGCTGCGGCAGGTCGGGCTCGTCCGAGGCTGCCACCGGCAGGGCGACCCGTGCCTCCAGCTCGCGATGCAGCTCCTCCAGCGCCTCCGCACTGTCCGCACCATAGACGAGACCATGGTTCTTCAGCACCAGCACATCGGCCGGGCGCTCGGCCATGGCCTTGGCCACCGCCCGGGTGAGCGGCACACCCGGCATCACGTAGGGGATCCAGTGCCAGTCCAGCCCCTCGAGCCGGGCGGCGATCCGCTCCTGGCCGTCCTTCGCCGCGGCGAACGCGATCCCGGCCACCGAATGGGTGTGGCTCACGAACCGGTGCGGCAGCAGCGCATGGAGGCTGGTCTCGATCGACGGGCGGAGCCTGCCTTCCAGAACCTCCGGCTTGGCCGGCTCGTCCTCGCCCGCCTCGATCCGCCGGCGCACGCCGGACAGGCGCAGCGGCACGAACACGTTTTCGGCGAGCGCGTCCTTGAGCTGCAGGCCGGACGCCTTCACCCAGAGCGTGTCGTCGATCTTGACCGAGGTGTTGCCGCCGGCCGCCTGCACCACTGCCGGGTCCGCCCCGATCACGGCGGAGAAGCGCCGCAGGGCTTCCAGATCCTCGTCCACGCTAGAGGCTCCCCTGACTGTCTGCGCGCTTGTAGCGCGCCGCATGGGTGAACGCGAGCGTCTGGAACAGATGTGCAGGAGATGTTCAAACGAATCGATGCCGGGCCTGCCTGGCATGGCCGACCGGCTCGGGTTCGTTTGGTAAAAATGGATGCCGAAGCTGCGCGCGAGCCCGGTCGTCTCGGGAAAGGAAAACGGGCGTGGCTCGGGTTCGATGGTGCAGATTCGCTCGGGCGGATCATGGGCCGCAACATGGTGCCCGCTCCGGTCCGCATGGGCGAGCGATTGAAATTGCCCGGTTTCTCGGGTTCGTTTGTGCAGAAAGCCTTTCTCGGGTCCCGACATGGCGATCATCCAGACGTCCGGTCGCAGGATCGGGCACGATAGCTTGAATAGGCTGAAAATCCTAACTAATTCGCGGCATCGGGTAGCAAGCGCCACTTGCCGTGGCTCCTGGTGCCATGCCTGCGGTTCTCCGCAGGCCAGATGGCGTAGGAGGAAGACATGCGCAGGGAGAGCAACGGCGTATAGTGGGAGGCGGACAATCATCGGTACGCTGCCACATGCCAGGAGCCGGAACTGATGCGGATACTGGCAGTGGGCGGCTTAAGGTGCTCAGCAAGACCACCTCGCTACGAACTCGAAGCAAACCAGGCTGGTGGCGAGCAGGTGGAAGCCGGTGAGGATGTCCAGGCGGCGCTCGTAGCGGATGGTGAGGCGCCAGAACCGGCTGAACCAGGCAGGGTCCGCTCGAAGATCCATCGGTGCCGGCCGAGCTTCTCGCTGCTCTCGATTCCGCGCCGGGCGATCCTGGGCACGATCTGGCGCCAGCGCAGCGACCAGTATCGCATTCGCTGATTGCGCTGCTGCCGGCGGATTACATCAGCTCGTCCTGAACGGCCTGGTAAACCGTCCTTACGTCGGGTCGAAAGCCGAGGCTGCGCGCCAGAGAGGCGTCCACATGGAGATGCCAGGGGGCTTCCAGCGGCTCGGCGGACGACTCCAGCTGTTCGCCGACCAATGCCGCGAGCTCATAGATCGAACTCGGCGCCTCATCGGAAACATTGACGATGCGGCCGTCGAACACTCCGTCCAAGGCCAGTCTGATGGCCGTAGCGATGTCGCGATGATGGATCGTGCTGATCCGCTTCGCCGGGTGCCACTTGCCCGCGACCGCATGCCTGGGCAGCTCTTCCAGATGGCCGTCCCGATCGCCGTAGACGAAGGGAAACCTCAGGACCGTCCAGTTGAGACCGCTGTCGCGCAATGCCTTCTCGGCCGCGACCTTGCTTGCGGGATAGGCGTGCTTGGGATCGACCGCATCGTCCTCGCGCCCGGGATGGGCGCTGTCCGCGTCGTAGACGTTGCTGGTGCTCGCGAGGATGAAGCGTGCCTCGGGCGCGTGGTCCTTCACCGCAGCAATGAGATTTCGCGTCCCTTCCAGATTGCTCTTCCAGATCAGGTCGGTGTCCTGGGTGCGGAAAACCGCCGCAAGATGGATGATGTCCGAGACGCCCTCGACCGCCTGCCCAAGCGTCGCACGATCGAGAAGGTCGCCCTCGACCGACGTCACGCCCGCGGGAACGTCCTTTCCTCCGCGCACCAGGGCGCGACAATCCACGCCCGCCGCGACCAGACGAGGCAGGAGGCGGCTCCCTACCAGTCCGGTCACACCAGTCATCAGGACTGCCATGCGTCACTTCCTTTGGGTGAGCTTCTCGAGTCGCTCGGTAGCGGTCCTGAGAACCTCGACCGCTGCGGTGACGGCGGCGTGGTCCATGCCGTCGAACGCGATGCTATGGATGACTGCCAGATCGGGCAGCTCGCCCCAGAGCCTGCTGCCGGCCGCACTCATCCGGAGCAGCTTTTGCCGCTGGTCGACGCTGTCCGGCACCTGCTCCACGAGCCCCTTGCGGACGAGCACGCCGATGATCGCGCTCAACGTCGCCCGCTCGACCTGGAGGATTCTCACCAGATCGCGCTGCATGGTCGGTCCGTCATGTGCCAGATGGTAGAGAACGTACCATTGTGTGGCACCGAGATCGTAGGGGCGGAGCATCGCCTCCATCGCAGCGCGACCAGCCAGGTAGCACCGCTTCGCCCAGGCACCGACAGACCCGCAATGGATGTCATCAGGTTTGTTAGTCACCTGACGAAAATGTCAGGCGCCATACAAAAAGTCAAGGAGGGCTTCAGGGACCGTCCGTCGTTGGTGGCGGCGCAGACCTTCATCCGTCCTCGGCGGCCTGCTGGCCGCCGCTCCTGTGGAGACCGGATCCGCCAGCCTGCGTGATCGCGGATGGCTCCGCTCGCGCCATTGCGTTCAGCCTGGCATCAGGCCAGGTGCACGAACTGCCCCACGCTGTCGGGCTGCCTCTCGATCGGCTCGAGAGCTGACGGGTCCTAGCCGAAGATCAGGACCAGGGTGGCCAGGACGCAGACGACGAACACGGCCACGCAGATCCAGACCCAGAAGCCGCCGTGCGGCTTGCGGATGGAGACGGTTTCGAGCGGTGCCGGAGTCCGGCTCGTGTCGTGCGAGCGGTCGATCCGGGCGCGCATTGCCGCGTTGAGCGGGGCATCCTCGGGCGCGCGCCGGTTGGTCATGTCATCACTCCCGCCGGAGCCCCGGTCAGTGCGCGGCCGACCAGCTCAGGGCTCGAACCATTCCCGCCATCACAGGCGGCCTCCAGCATGGTCATGCGAGCTTCTCCATGGCAGCCGCATCGATGACGACCCCTTCGATCTCGGCCTGCCCTGCCAGCTGCAGCACATAGCTGGCCGCGCTCGTCGTCCAGGCGCGTGCCTCCAGCAGGTCCGCGATCTTGCCGGCGACCATCTCGAAGGGCAGCACCCTGCCCGGGATGGTGCGCTGGTGCCGCAGCACATGCCAGCCGAAGCGCGAGCGGACCGGGGTGCGCGCGGTAGTGCCCTCGGCCAGGGTGTCGAGTGCCGCCTGGACCTCCGCCACGAGCTCGCCGCGGCGCAGCTGGCCGAGCGAGCCGTCCTGCTGCGCGGTCGGGCAGGCCGAGAATTCCCGCGCGGCGGCGCCAAAATCGGCCGGGTCGTCGCCGAGTTCCGCCGCGATGGCGCGCGCTTCCAGCTCCGCGCTTCGCCAGCCTTCCGCATCATCGGAAGACGGCTCGAACAGGATGTGCGAGGCCTCGATCAGGTCCGGGGTGCGGAAGCGGTGGAGGTTCGCCTCATAGTAGCGCCGGCATTCCGCCTCGCCCGGTTTCGGCGGGTCGAGCGCCTGGTCGAGCAGGGTGCGGAACAGCGCTTCTTCGGCGGTTTCCAGGGCACCGGCGCTGTCCCGTTCCGGCCGGGCGTCGAGGCCCGCCCGCTGGGCGGTCTGGAGCAGCAGCTCGCGGACGACGAGCGCCCGTGCCGCGGCCTGCCAGGCCGCGTCGCCATCCGCGGCGGGGTGATGCTGGATCTCGCGGGCGATCGCCTCGCCGTCGATCTCCACGCCGTTGACGGCGACTCTGCCATGGCTCGGCGGCTGGACGACGGGCTTCGCGGAGGCGCACCCGCACCCGCTGCCGCAGGCGCTGGGCATCTGCGGCTGGTGCCGCGCCTTGTGCCGGTGGTCGATGATCAGGGTGGTGGTCATTGGGCGCTTTCCGCGTGCGCGCGGGCGATCGAGGCGGCGCCGCTCGTGGCGCCGGCGGCCGTGTTGCGGACCGCGTGGCGGCCGCCGCGCGCGCGCACGATCTGGTATCCCGGTCGAAACAGGTACCAGACCGGCGCGCTGAAGACGTGCACCAGCCGGGTGAAGGGCGTGATCAGGAAGATCGTCAGGCCGATCACGATATGGAACCGGTAGACGAGTGCGGTTTCCTGCAAGAGCCCGGCGGCGTCGGGCCGGAAGGTGAGCAGGCCCTGCGCCCAGCCCATGAAGCGGACCATCTCGCGCCCGTCGAGTGCCTGGAAGGTCCAGTAGAACGAGGCGATGCCGACGGCGAGCTGCAGCCAGATCAGGGACAGGACGAGGATGTCGCCGATCGAGGAATTGCGCCGGATGCGCGGGTCGAACAGTCGGCGGTGCAACAGGAGCGAGCAGCCGATCAGCGCCGCGATGCCGGCGATGCCGCCCACGGTGATGGCCATGACCTGCTTGGCCGTATGGCTGATGCCGAACGTTTCAAAGATCGCGATCGGCGTGAGCAGGCCCACGAAATGGCCGACCAGGATGACGAGGATGCCCAGGTGGAAGAGGTTCGAGCCGATGAGCATCTGCCTTCGGCGCAGGAACTGGGATGATTCCGAGCGCCAGGAGTATTGCGCCCGGTCGAAGCGCAGGATGCTGCCGAAGAACATGACCGTGACAGCGAGATAGGGGTACCAGCCGAACAGGAGATAGTTGACGAACTCACGCATGTCGTCCTCCCCTTGCCTGGGCCGCCGCGTCCCGCTTGGCGGCACGCAGGCGGGTCACCAGCCTGGATGGCTGGGTCGCTTCCTCGATCGGTGCGTTGAAGTTGACCGGCGCCTCCTCCCATACTCTGTCGATCTCGTCCGGGGTGGTCGGATCCTGATAGTCGGCGAGGCTCTGCACCTCCTCGGCCGAAGGGGCGCGCTTCGACAGCCGCAACAGGCAGTGGAACACGGCCGCATAGGCGCTGGCGCGCCCGTTCAGCCGCTCTTCCAGCGCCGCCAGCACGTGGGCCGGCTGGGAGAGCCAGTCGCGTGCCTCGTCCTTTGGCAGGACGGACAGAAACTCCAGGAACATCGGCAGGAAGTCGGGAAGCTCGGCCTGCTGCATCATGAAGCCGCGCGCGAGATAGGCCTCGCCCAGATCGGTCATGGCCTTGCCGCGCGAGCGCCCGTCGCCGTGGACATGCTCGAAGAGATGCAGGGAAAGGGAGCGCGAGCCGTCGAAGAGCTCGCAGTAGCGCGCCTGCAGGTCGAACAGGTCTTCCGTCATGAAGGTGCCGAGCAGCGGCTCCAGCCGGGCCAGCGCATCGCGCGGCAGCTCCGCCTCGCGGTGCAGTGCTTCCCGGATGGCGCCGATATGCTCCTGGATGTCTTCATTGGGATAGGTGATCAGCGCCGACAGTGCCCGCAGCGTGTACTTCATAGCGGCACGTCCATGTAGGGCTTGCGCGGCGTGCGCTTCGTGCCGCCGAACAGGTTCGCCTTGGTTGCCCCGTTGGTCGGCTCGTCGAAGGTGAAGCCGGCCGAGCCGCGCAGGTTGTAGGCGTTCTCGTCGACCTCGCGATGGGTGGTGGGGATGACGTAGCGGTCCTCGTAGGCCGCCAGCGCCATGTAGCGGTACATCTCCTCGATCTGGCACGCGGTCAGCCCGACCTCGGCGGCGATCACCTCGTCGATGCGTCCATCCACGGTCTTGGCGCGCATGTAGGCGCGCATGGCGAGCATCCGCCGGAGGGCGGAAACGATCGGCGCCTCGTCGCCTGCGGTCAGCATGTTGGCGAGATAGCGCATGGGGATGCGGAGGCTCTCCACGTCCGGCATCCCGTTCCTGGCCGACATCTTGCCGGCCTCGGCCGCCGACTGGATCGGCGAGAGTGGCGGGACGTACCAGACCATCGGCAGGGTGCGGTATTCCGGGTGGAGCGGGAACGCCACCTTCCAGTCCACCGCCATCTTGTAGACGGGCGACAGCCGGGCCGCGTCCAGCCATTCCTCCGGTACCCCGTCGAGCAGCGCCTGCTGGCGCACCGCGGAATCGTGGGGGTCGAGGAAGATGGAGAGCTGCGAGTGGTAGAGGGATTTCGGGTCCTCGACGGCGGCGGCCTGCTCGATGCGGTCGGCATCGTAGAGCATCACGCCCAGATAGCGGATCCGCCCCACGCAGGTCTCCGAGCAGACCGTAGGCAGCCCCGCCTCGATGCGCGGGAAGCAGAAGATGCACTTCTCCGATTTGCCCGACGACCAGTTGTAGTAGATCTTCTTGTAGGGACAGCCCGAGACGCACATGCGCCAGCCGCGGCACTTCTCCTGGTCGATCAGGACGATGCCGTCCTCCTCGCGCTTGTAGATCGCACCCGACGGGCACGAGGCCAGGCAGCTCGGATTGAGGCAGTGCTCGCACAGGCGCGGCAGGTACATCAGGAAGGTCTTCTCGAACTGGCCGTAGATCTCCTTCTCGATGCCGCCGAAATTATAGTCCTGCGAGCGTCGCGAGAACTCGCCGCCCAGGTCGTCCTCCCAGTTGCCCGACCACTCGATCTTGCTGATGACCTCGCCGGTGATCAGCGAGCGCGGCTTGGCCGAAGGCTGCGCCTGCAGCTCCGGGGCCTGCTGCAGCCAGCCATATTCGAATGTGTAGGGTTCGTAGAAATCATCGATCTCCGGCAGGTCCGGATTGGCGAAGATCTTCGACAGGATGCGCCACTTCGCGCCGATCTTCGGCTCGATCTTGCCATTGGCCTTGCGGACCCAGCCGCCCTTCCAGCGCTGCTGGTTCTCCCAGTCCTTCGGGTAGCCGATGCCGGGCTTGGATTCGACATTGTTGAACCAGGCGTATTCGACGCCCTCGCGGTTGGTCCAGACGTTCTTGCAGGTGATCGAGCAGGTATGGCACCCGATGCACTTGTCGAGGTTGAGCACCATGCCGATCTGGGCGCGGACCTTCATTCTGCTGCCTCCCCGAGCGTGGTGGCTTCCTTGCGGCCGCCCCAGTCGGCGGTGGCGTTGCCACTGGCCGCGTCCTCGACTGCCTTGTCGAACCAGTTGACCTCGCTCATCTTGCGGATGATGACGATCTCGTCGCGATTGGCTCCCACTGTCCCGTAATAGTTGAAGCCGTAGGAGAACTGGGCGTAGCCCCCGATCATGTGCGTCGGCTTCATGTTGATGCGGGTGATCGAGTTGTGCACGCCGCCACGCTGGAAGGTGATCTCCGAGCCAATCGTGTTCACCATCTTCTCCTGCGCATGGTACATGATGGCCGAGCCAGCCATGATGCGCTGGGACACGATCGCGCGCGCGGTGACCGCACCATTCACGTTGAAGGCTTCGATCCAGTCATTGTCCTCGATCCCGACCTTCCTGGCGTCCGTCTCGTTGATCCAGATCGTCGGGCCGCCGCGGTTCAGGCTGAGCATGACGAGGTTTTCGGTGTAGGTGGAATGGATGCCCCACTTCTGGTGTGGCGTCAGGATGTTGAGCTGGATCTCCGGATGGCCGTTCGGCAGCTTGCCTGCGACCTGCGCCACGGTCCGCGTGTCGATGGGCGGGCGCCAGGTGACGAAGCCCTCGCCGAAGGCGAGCATCCACCGATGGTCGAGGAAGAGCTGCTGCCGCCCCGTCAGGGTGCGCCACGGGATGAGCTCGTGGACGTTGGTGTAGCCGGCATTGTAGCAGACATGCTCGCTTTCGAGGCCGGACCAGGTCGGCGAGGAGATGATCTTGCGCGGCTGGGCGGCGACGTCGCGAAAGCGGATCTTCTCGTCCTCCTTGCCGACCGCCAGGTGCGCATGCTCCCGCCCGGTGGCCCTGCTCAGCGCCTCCCAGGCCTTGACCGCGACCTCGCCGTTGGTCTCGGGGGCCAGCGTCAGGATCATCTCGCAGGCGTCGATGTCGGTGACGATTTTGGGCCGGCCTGAGGTCGGGCCGGTCTCGACCCGGCCGTTCAGGTCGCCCAGCAGTGCTACCTCGTGCCTGGTGTCCCAGGTGATCCCCTTGGAGCCGTTGCCACGCGCTTCGAGCTGGGGGCCGACCGAGACGAAGCGCGCATAGGTCGCCGGGTAGTCGCGCTCGACCACGACCACGTTCGGCATGGTCCGGTTGGGGATCGGGTCGGTCTCGTTCCTGCCCCAGTCGAGGCACCCGTAGGGCTGCGCGATTTCGGTGGGCGTGTCGTGCAGGATGGGGACCAGGACGATGTCCTTCTCCACGCCCAGCTCGCCCTCGGCCAGCCGCGAGAAGGTCTGCGCGATGGTGCGGAAGATGTCCCAGTCGGTGCGCGACTCCCAGACCGGATCCACGGCCGCCGTCAGCGGGTGGATGAAGGGATGCATGTCGGTCGTGTTGAGGTCGTGCTTCTCGTACCAGGTCGCCGTGGGCAGGACGATGTCGGAATAAAGACTGGTGGTGGACATGCGGAAATCGATGTTCACCATCAGGTCGAGCTTGCCCTTCGGCGCCTCCTCGCGCCAGACGACCTCCTCCGGGCGGTTGCCCTCCTCGGTGCCGACGACGCCGTGCAGGGAGCCGACCAGGTGCTTGAGGAAGTATTCGTGTCCCTTGCCGCTGGCTCCCAGCACGTTGGAGCGCCAGAAGAACATGTTGCGCGGCCAGTTCTCCGGTGCGTCGGGGTCGGCCATGGCGAGCTTGACCTCGCCCGACTTCAGCATGCCGGGCAGGACCGCGGCGGCATCCTCGCCGCGCGCCTGGATCTCGCGCGCCAATGCCAGGGGATTGGTGTTCAGCTGCGGGGCGGACGGCAGCCAGCCCATGCGGATGGCGCGGAGGTTGTAGTCGATGATGGCGCCCGACCAGTCGCCGGCCGGCGCCGTCGGCGAGAGGATGTCCGAGATGTCGAGCGTCTCGTAGCGCCACTGGTCGGAATGGGCATAGAAGAAGGAGGTGCCGTTCATCTGGCGGGGCGCGCCCGTCCAGTCGGTCGCGAAGGCCAGCGGCAGCCAGCCGGTCTGCGGGCGAAGCTTCTCCTGGCCGACATAATGTGCCCAGCCGCCGCCCGACTGGCCGACGCAGCCGCACATGACGAGCAGCGCGATGATGCCGCGATACGTCATGTCCATGTGGTACCAATGGTTGATGCCAGCACCGACGATCGCCATGGCGCGGCCATTGGTCTTCTCGGCGGTCAGGGCGAACTCGCGCGCGGTCTGCAGGATCGCCTGGCGCGGCACGCCGCAGACATGCTCGGCCCAGGCCGGGCTGAACGGCACGTCATCGTCATAGCCCGCCGCAACGTCCCCGCCGCCGAAGCCGCGGTCGATGCCGTAATTGGCGCAGAGCAGGTCGAAGACGGAGGCGACCAGCGCTTCCCCGTCCTTCAGCGCGACGCGGCGCACGGGGACGTGGCGGGTAAGTACCTCCGGATGGGCGCTGGACACGAAGCTGCCCGGCGCGTTGCCGCCGAAACAGGGGAAGGAGACCCCCGCCAGCTCGTCCTCGACGCCGGCCAGCGTCAGGCGCAGCTTCACCGGGGCGCCGGTGCCGTCCTTCTCCTCGAGGTTCCACTTGCCGGGGTCGCCCCAGCGGAAGCCCACCGAGCCCACCGGGCAGACGATGCCGCCGCCCTCATCCAGCGCCACGGTCTTCCAGTCAGGGTTGGCCTCTTCTCCTAGAGCGCCGGCGAAATCGGCCGCGCGCAGGAAGCGCCCCGGCAGCAACCGCCCGTCCTGCTCGACCAGTTTGACCAGGAAGGGCATGTCGCTGTAGCGCCGGGCATAGTCCTGGAAGTAGGGCACCTGCCGGTCGAGATAGAACTCCTTCAGGACGACATGGCCCAGGGCCAGCGCCAGTGCCGCATCGGTCCCCTGCTTGGGATGCAGCCACATGTCGGCGAACTTGCAGGCCTCGCTGTAGTCCGGCGAGATCACCACGCTCTTGGTGCCCTTGTAGCGGGCTTCGGTGTAGAAATGGGCGTCCGGCGAGCGGGTCTGCGGAATATTGGACCCCCAGACGAGCAGGAAGCCGGCATTGTACCAGTCGGCACTTTCCGGAACGTCGGTCTGCTCGCCCCAGGTCTGCGGCGAGGAGGGCGGCAGATCGCAGTACCAGTCGTAGAAGCTCAAGAGCGTGCCGCCGATCAGCGAGAGATAGCGCGAGCCCGCTGCATAGGAGACCATCGACATGGCCGGGATCGGCGAGAAGCCGACGATGCGGTCCGGCCCGTATTGCTTGATCGTGTGGATGTTCGCCGCGGCGATGATCTCGGACACCTCGTCCCAGGAGGCCCGCACGAACCCGCCGCGCCCGCGCCGCGCCACCCAGCTGGCGCGCGTGTCACCGTCCGAGACGATCCTGCGCCATGCGTCGACCGCGCCCAGCGTTTTGCGCGCCTCGCGCCAGGCCTGCAGCAGCCGGGAACGCACCAGCGGATATTTGATGCGCGTGCCCGAATAGAGATACCAGCTATAGCTCGCCCCGCGCGGGCAGCCGCGCGGCTCGTGGTTGGGCAGGTCCGGCCGGGTGCGGGGATAGTCGGTCTGCTGGGTTTCCCAGGTGACGATGCCGCCCTTGACGTAGATCTTCCAGGAGCAGGATCCGGTGCAGTTCACGCCGTGGGTGGAGCGGACGATCTTGTCCGACGCCCAGCGCGTCCGATACGTGTCCTCCCAGGCGCGTGGCTCGTCGGTGGCGATGCCCCAGCCATCCGAGAACTTGTCGCGGCGCTGGCGGAAGAAGGTCAGGCGGTCCAGGAAGTGACTCATGCGCGTTGCTCCGTCATCCTGAAGAGCCCGCGCGGTCCGGTATAGAAGTACCAGGTAGCGAACGCGCAGGTGAGGAAGAAGGCGGCAAAACCGTAGAGGGCGATGTTGGCGGTTCCCGTCACGTCGACCGACGTGCCCAGCGTCTTGGGAATGTAGAAGGCCCCATAGGCGGCGATAGCCGAAATGAAGCCGGTGATCGCGGCACTCTCCCGTTCCGCTTCGCGCCGGCGCTGCTCGATGCTCAGGCCGGGCTGCTGCTCGTCGATGACGCGCGCCATGATGCCCGGCACCATCTGGAAGGTGGACGCGTTGCCGATGCCGCTGGCGAGGAAGAGCAGGAGGATCATCGCGTAGAAGAGCGCGAAGCTCCGGATCTCGAGCGCCCATACCAGGACGAGCGTCGCGACGATCATCGGGACGAACACCCAGAAGGTCACGCGCTCGCCGCCGACCCGGTCGGACAGGCCGCCGGAGAAGGCCCGCGACAGGGCACCCAGCAGCGGGCCGACGAAGGCGTATTGCAGCGCGTCGATCTCGGGGAAGACGAGCCTGGTCAGCAGCGGGACCGCGGCGGACAGGCCGATGAAGGTGCCGAAGGTGCCGGTGTAGAGCCAGGACATCACCCAGGTGTCCAGGCGCCGGAAGATGACGGCCTGTTCGGTGAAGGAGGCCTTGGCGGACGCGATGTCGTTCATGCCGAGCCAGGCGGCCACGACGCCCACGCCGACCAGCGGCACCCAGAAGAAGCCGGCATTCTGCAGCCAGATCGGCACGCCGTCGGCCATGGTCTGCGGCGCCCCGGCCAGGTAGCCGAACAGGCTCATCGAGATGACGATGGGGACGGCCAGCTGCATGAAGCTGACCCCCAGATTGCCGATGCCCGAATTGATCGCGAGTGCGGCGCCCTTCTCCTTCCTCGGGAAGAAGTAGGAGATGTTGGCGACCGAAGAGGCGAAGTTGCCGCCGCCGAAGCCGCAGAGCAGGGCGAGTGCGAGGAAGATCAGGTAGGGGGTCTGCGGGTTCTGCACGGCGTAGCCGATGCCGAAGGCCGGCACGAGCAATGAGGCGGTCGAGATCGTGGTCCACAACCGCCCGCCGAAGATGGGCACCAGGAAGGAATAGAAGATCCGCAGCGTGGCGCCGGAGATGCCGGGGATCGCCGCCAGCCAGAAGAGCTGGTTGGGCGTGAACTCGAAGCCGATCGCCGGCAACCGCGCCACGACGATGCTCCAGACCTGCCAGACGGCGAAGGCCAGGGCCAGGCAGTAGGTGGAGATCCAGAGATTCCGCCGGGCGATGGGCCGGCCGATGCGCTCCCAGAACTCCGGGTCTTCGGGCCGCCAGTCGGTCAGGACATGGCTGTCGGCCGTGTCGCGCGCCGGTGCATGGCTCTCGGCCGGCACGCCGGCCTGAACCATGGCGGATCGGACCAGGCCGGTCGCGCCGGCGACGGCGGGCGCCGCAACCGGTTCGGCCGCCGCACGGTCCAGCCCCTGGATCGCTATATGCATCCAGATGAGCGAGGCGGTGACGATCAGGAAGAGGAGCGCGAAGCAGGACGTGCGCACGCCCGTGAGTTCCTCGAGCACCCCGAAGGCGACCGGCAGCAGAAAGCCGCCGAGCCCGCCGATCATGCCCACCAGGCCGCTGATGGCGCCGACCTGCTGCGGGTAGTAGACCGGCACGTGCTTGAAGACGGCGGCCTTGCCGAGGCTCATGAAGAAGCCCAGCACGAACAGGATGACCAGGAAGGGCACCAGGCCCATGCTCGTCGAGAAGGTGATCGGGCCGTTGATGCCCTCGATGATGTAGGTCGTCGGCGCGTAGGACAGCATGAAGGTGCACACGATGCCGACGCCGAAGGTCCAGTAGAGCACGGTGCGGGCGCCATAGCGGTCGGACAATGATCCGCCATAGATGCGGAAGATGCTGCCCGGCACCGAGTAGAAGGCCGCCAGCATGCCGGCCTTGGACAGCGACAGGTCGTAGACCTCGATCAGGTAGTGCGGCAGCCACAGGGACAGGGCGACGAAGCCGCCGAACACGAAGAAATAATAGAGGGAGAAGCGCCAGACCTGTGCGTGGCCCAGCACCTTGAACTGGGCGAGGAACGGCTCGCGTGCCACCCGGTCATGTGCCTCGTCGCGCGGCTCGTCCTTGGTCAGGGCCAGAAAGATCACCGCGCTGACGACGAGGCCTGCCGCCCAGATGTCGGCCACACCCTGCCAGCCCATCGCCACCATGAAGAAGGGCGCCAGGAACTTGGTGACGGCCGCACCGACATTGCCGGCACCGAAGATGCCGAGCGCCGTGCCTTGCCGTTCCGGCGGGAAGAAGCGCGACACATAGGGCACGCCCACGGAGAAGGTGCCGCCGACCAGGCCGACGAGCAGGGCCCCCAGCAGCATCTCCGGGTAACTGTCCGCCCAGTTCAGCGCATAGGTCGCCGCTGCCGAGATGAACATGAGTGCCGCGAAGATCTTGCGGCCGCCATACTTGTCGGCCCACACGCCCAGGAAGATCCTCGAGACCGAGCCGGAGAGGATCGGCATGCCGACCAGCAGGCCGAACTCCGATTCGGAAAGCTCGAGCTCGTCCCTGATACCAAGGCCGATGATGGCGAAGATCGTCCAGGCGGCGAAGGAAACCGTGAAGGCGAAACTGCTCGTCCACAGGATCCGGTCGGCGACCTTGGCGTTTCCATGGGCGGGAGTAGCGGAGGTTGCCAATTACAATCTCCACTGCTGTGCAATTCTCCGAAAGGAG
>NZ_DATMFZ010000233.1:0-3017 GCF_035556675.1 Geminicoccus sp.
CACGGCGCGTTCGCCGACGGTTCGGGCTGGCGCGGGGTGTATGACGAGCTGACGGCGCGCGGCTATCGCGTGACCATCGTCCAGAACCCGCTGACCTCGCTGGCCGACGACGTCGCGGCGACGCGCCGGGTGCTCGACCGCCAGGACGGCCCGACCATCCTGGTCGGCCACAGTTATGGCGGCACCGTCATCACCGAAGCGGGCGTCGACCCCAAGGTGGCGGGCCTCGTCTATGTCTCGGCGCTGGCCCCCGACATCGGCGAATCGACTGGCGACCAGTTCGCGGAGATTCCCGCCCCGCCGAGCTTCGTCATCGAAACCGGCGAGGACGGTTTCGGCTTCGTGAACATGGAAAAGTTCAAGATCGGCTTTGCCGGCGACACGAGCGATGCCGATGCCGCCTTCCTGCGTGACTCGCAGGTGCCGATCAACATGGCGATCTTCGGCGAGAAGGTCAGCCATGCCGCGTGGCGCACCAGGCCCAGCTGGGCCGTGGTGGCGACGCAGGACGGTGCGATCGATCCGAAGCTGCTGCGCCACACCGCTCAGCGCATCGGCGCCGTCACCAGGGAAGTCGAGGGCAGCCATGTCGTCTTCCTGACCCGGCCCCAGGCCGTCGCCGATGTGATCGACGAGGCCGCCAAGGGCGCGGCGCACCAGTCCCGGTGAGACCGACCCGTTCCTGCTGCTGCCCGCATTGCCGTCAGGCGAGCGGGGCCTCCGGGCGCCGCTCGCCTTGCTGCGGGAAGAGGACCGCGATGATCCACCTCCGGCAGGTATGCTGGCGGCACGGCAGTCACGGGACATTCACGTTTGTGGCATGTTGAGAAGATTATCCGGTGACGTTTGAAGTATTCGTCAGAATCGAATTTGACGATGCCGCCGCGTGAGGCGATGGGATCTCGGGCCGTCTACCATCCCGATCGAGGAACTGCCGCAATGAACGCCCCCGGGCTCGCACCGAGCGTCGCGACCTCCCACGGTTCGATTTTCGTGGAATGCAGCGGCCGGAACGGGCCGCCGCTGCTGCTGATCCATGGCAACTCCTCCTGCCGGGGCGTGTTCGCCCGCCAGCTTCAGAGCGCGCTTGCCGACCGGTATCGTCTGATCGCCATCGACCTTCCCGGGCATGGCCAGTCCGACAATGCACCGGATCCGGTGCGCACCTACTCGCTGCCCGGATTTGCCGATTGCATCATCGAAGTGCTCGGCATTCTCGGGATCAGCGAACTGACCATCCTGGGCTGGTCGCTCGGCGGCCACATCGCCATCGAGCTGCTTGCGCGGTTCACCGGGGTCAAGGGGCTGATCCTCACCGGGACACCTCCCGTCCGGCGCAACGGCATGGCGGAAGGCTTTGTCGCGTCACCGGATCGCGGGCTGCCGGGGCGGAGGGTTCTCGACGAGACGGAGATCGATGCCTTTGCCCGCCACATGTTCGGCGAACCCATCGAACCCTTCCTGCGCGCGGCGCTCCGGCGCTCGGACGGTCGGTGTCGCGAGCAGATGTTCGCCGCGGCACGCATGGGCGTGGGCGTCGACCAGCGGCTCACGATCGAGCGCAGCACGGTTCCCCTCGCCGTGATCAACGGCAGCGCCGACCCGTTGATCAAGCTCGACTATCTGGACGGCATCGCCTACCGGAAGCTGTGGAATGGCCGGTGCCATCGTCTGGACGGAGCTGGCCACGCGCCGTTCTGGCATGCGGCCGATGAGTTCAACGCCCTGGCCGGCCAGTTCCTTGATGCGGTCGAAGCCGGGGCGGGCCGTTCAGGACATGCAGCATCCGGCGGCTGACCGGCTGCCGGAGGCGCACTTCTTCCACCGCATGCGCCCGGTCGCTGGCCGGTGCAGCGACCGGATCCGGACTTCCCGCTGCGGTCATCGCCGGCTATATGCAAGCAATGACAGCATCCGCAGCAGGAGGGAACGTGGCGACCCTGACCGTCCGCAACCTCGACGACGAGGTCGTCCGGGCGCTGCGCATCCGCGCGGCCGAGCATGGACGCAGTGCCGAGGCCGAGCACCGGGAGATCCTGCGCCAGGTCCTGACCGGCAACCGTCAGCCTTCGCCGCGCGCGGCCGCCGCAGAGCGCCTCGCTGCCTTCCGGCGCCGGACCGCGGGTCGTGGATCGGCCACCGCGACCGAACTCCTCCGGGAAAGCCGGGAGGGCAGGATGGAGGACCTTGCCGGCACCGCGGGCGCCTGACCGGTGGCGCTGGTCATCGATGCCTCGGTCGCCCTGAAATGGGTGCTGCCGGAGCCGGACAGCCATCTGGCCCAGGCGCTCGCGGAGAGCGACGAGGAACTCCTGGTGCCGGACTTCTGGCTCAACGAGGCGACCAATGTCTGCTGGCTGCAGGTCCGCAAGGGGATATGGTCGCCGGACGAGGCGCGGGAGGCGCTGGAGCTCCTCCGCGCCCAGCTGCCGCCCACACCCACCGGTGACCTCGCCCTGCACGACGTGGCGCTCGACATCGGCCTGGCGGTCGACCACTCGACCTATGATACCCTCTACGTGGCCTTCGCGGTGGCCATGGGCAGCCGGGGCGTCGTGGTGGCCGACCGGCCCTTCGTGCGCGACATGGCCCGCCACCCGGATCCGGAGCTGGCGGGCCTGCTCATCCCGTTGGAAGCCTGGGGGCTGGAGCAGGGGCTCGCATGAGCGAAGCGGAGCTGACAGCCAGCCAGCACGTGTGCCGGCATCTTCATGATGTGAGGGCGGCGCCGTCAGCCGGTCTCGACCGCGCCGTGAAGATGTAGCCGGCACCGCGCTCGGTCTTGATCAGGGTCGGGGCGCTCGGGTTCGAGCTTGCCGCAGGCACAGGATCTGGACGCCGATGCCGCGCTCATGGAACTCGTCCTCATGCAGCCGGCGGGACGCGATCCCGGACGACGCTGAGCGTGGCTACGGCCTGTTCCGGAACCTGGGTGGCATCGCCTGCCATCAGGGTATGAATGTGGTTCGCGCTGACCGGCGAGGATAAGGACCGCCATGTCTCCAGGATCTGGGCAC
>NZ_DATMFZ010000234.1:0-4085 GCF_035556675.1 Geminicoccus sp.
TTCCACCCGCTTCCGCGATGCCGGCGGCGCCCATCCCAACCCGCCGCTGCGCCTTGCCAGCGCCAGTCTGGTCGCACCGTCGCCGATGCTGGGTGCCTGGCAGGCGGAGCCCCTGCTCTGGCTGGCCCTGCCGGCCACCGATCCGGTGGCCCTGCCTGAACGGCTGGAGGTGGCAGGGATCGGCACGGTGGCGCGCGGCGGCGAATGGTGGTGGTCGGGCGATCCGGACCGGCCGGCCCCGGGCGACATCCGGCTGCGCTACCGGTCCGTGCCGTTCGGCCTCGCGACAATGATCGGCCAAGCCCAGGCCGGGACGCTGCGGGCACCAGTCGACGGCAAGGGCGCGGTTCTGGCCCTGGCCGGCCAGGGCGACGTCGCAGCCGCCGCCCTGCTGGGCACGGCCGGTGCCGCCGCGACGCTGGAGGCCTGGAAGCTGCGCGCCGTCCTCCTGGCGGCCTGCCTGCTGGGCGGCTGCATCCTCGCCTTTGGCCTGAAGCGCGGCGGTGTCGGCGTGGCGGCGGGGCTCGGCGGAGGCGGGGCGCTCACCGGGCTCCTGCTGGGCAGCTCGATCTGGCTGGTCGTGTCGGTAACTGCCTGGTTACTCTTCAGGCTGCGCTAACCTACGAGCCGAACGTGGGTTTTCCGCTGCCTTAGCGCGCTTCAAAGCCGCAAGGCGGCGTGCTACCCCCGCACCTGCCGCAACGACGCCGCCGGTGCGCAGCAAGGAAGGATCGGGATGGAACGCGAGCAGATGGCCTACGACGTGGTGATCGTGGGTGCCGGGCCCGCCGGCCTCGCCGCCGCGATCCGCCTCAAGCAGATCGACGCGGAGCTGTCCGTCTGCGTCATCGAGAAGGGGGCCGAGGTCGGCGCCCACATCCTGTCGGGTGCCGTGCTGGAGCCGCGCTCGCTGAACGAGCTGCTGCCCGACTGGAAGGCGCAGGGGGCACCGGTCGAGACGGCGGTGACCGAGGACCAGTTCCTGTTCCTCACCGAGACCGGCAGCCGCCGGCTGCCCACCCCGCCGCAGATGCACAACGAGGGCAACTACATCATCTCCCTGGGCCTGCTGTGCCGCTGGCTGGCCGAGCAGGCCGAGGGCCTGGGCGTGGAGATCTATCCGGGCTTCGCCGCGGCCGAGGTGCTCTATGACGAGGCGGGCGCGGTGCGCGGGGTGGCGACCGGCGACATGGGGGTCGGCCGGGACGGGCAGCCGACCGATGCCTACCAGCCCGGCATGGAGCTGGTCGGCCGGCTCACCCTGTTCGCCGAGGGCTGCCGCGGCTCGCTCACCAAGACCCTGTTCCAGCGCTTCAACCTGCGCGACGGTGTCGACCCGCAGACCTACGGGATCGGCATCAAGGAACTCTGGGAGGTCGATCCTGCACAGTTCCACCTGGGCCGCGCCGTCCACTCGATCGGCTGGCCGCTCGACCAGAAGACCTATGGCGGCTCGTTCCTCTACCACTGGAAGGACAACCAGATCGCGTTCGGCTTCGTGGTCGGGCTGGACTACGCCAATCCCTATCTCTCGCCGTTCGGCGAACTGCAGCGCCTGAAGCTGCATCCGGCGATGCGCCCGGTCTTCGAGGGCGGGCGGCGGATCAGCTACGGCTCGCGGGCGATCACCGAGGGCGGGCTGCAGTCCCTGCCGAAACTGGTGTTCCCGGGCGGTGCCCTGATCGGCGACACGGCGGGCTTTCTGAACGTGCCCAAGATCAAGGGCACCCATACCGCGATGAAGTCCGCCATGCTGTGCGCCGAGGCGGCAGCCGCCGCCCTCAAGGCCGGCGGCGACGCGCCGATCCTGCTGGACGCCTATCCCGAAGCGTTCCGCAAGTCCTGGCTCTACGAGGAGCTGCACGGCGTGCGGAACATCCGGCCCTCCTTCCGGCGCGGCCTGATGGCCGGCATCGCCTACTCGGCGCTGGACACCTACGTGTTCAAGGGCAAGGCGCCCTGGACCCTGCATCACCATGCCGACCACAGCGCTACCGAGCCCAAGGCCAAGCACCGGCCGATCGACTACCCCAAGCCCGACGGCAAGCTGACCTTCGACCGGCTGAGCTCGGTCTTCCTGTCCGGGACCAACCACGAGGAGGACCAGCCCTGCCACCTGCAGCTGAAAGACCCGACCGTCCCCACCCGGATCAACCTGCCGACCTATGACGCGCCCGAGCAGCGCTACTGCCCGGCCGCGGTCTACGAGATCGTGCAGGGCCAGGACGGCGAGCCCAGGCTGCAGATCAACGCGCAGAACTGCGTGCACTGCAAGACCTGCGACATCAAGGATCCGACCCAGAACATCAACTGGGTGACCCCGCAGGGCGGCGGCGGCCCCGTGTACGGCACGATGTGACGGCCAAGCGTCTGGAAACGGTGCACGGGGGCGTGAGATCGTCGATGATTTTCCACACTGGTGGCATGTCACGGACGAGGCATATGCTCTCGCCCACCCCTGGCGCGGGGCGGTTTGCGCCACTCGGAGAGCCAACATGAAGAATCGTGCGCGGGCAATCGGTGCAGCGCTCCTCGCCGCCGGCCTGATGGCGGCCTGCACCCCAGCCGGGACGGAGCGGCCTGGCACACCGGCCGCCGAGGCTACGCCCACGCCCTCCAAGGCGGAGTCGATCAATGCCGCGGTCGACGCCTCGCTGCTCGACCTGTACCGGGCCGCCCCTGGTGCACAGGCCCTGGTCGAGCGGGCCAAGGGCGTGCTGGTGTTCCCGTCCATCACCAAGGCCGGCTTCATCGCCGGCGCCGAGTATGGCCAGGGCGCGCTCCGGGTGAACGGCCGGACGGAGGGCTTCTACAGCCTGACCGCCGGCTCGCTGGGCCTCACCGCCGGGGTGCAGGAGACCTCCCAGGTGATCCTGTTCAATACCGAAGAATCGCTGAAGCAGTTCCGGGAGAGCAATGGCTGGACGGCCGGCGCCGACGCCTCCGTAGCGCTGCTCAAGATCGGTGCCGGCGGGGCGATCGACACCCGCACCGCCAACTCGCCGGTCCAGGCGATCGTCTACAACACCTCCGGCCTGATGGCCGACGTCTCGATCGCCGGCCAGAAGATCACCAAGATCGAGCCCTGAGCCGCCGGCACGCCCCCTCCCCGGCAGGCATCCGCCGCAGGCGGCGCCTGCCGGGCGAGCTCAAGACCTACACGCGCGCGGAACGGCTGACCGACGCGGCGGTCCATGGCATCGGCCTGTCCCTGGCCGTCCTCGGCTGCGGCCTGCTGGCATTCGTCGCCCATGGTCGCACCGGGCCGGGGGAAGCCGCGGCGCTGGCCCTCTACGGCCTGGGCCTCGTCGCCATGCTCGGCTGCTCCGCCCTCTACCACGTGACCAGCGACCCGCTGCGCAAGTACCGCTTCCGCCGCCTCGACCATGCCGCGATCTTCCTGATGATCGCCGGCACCTACACGCCGCTGCTCGTGATCGGCGTGGGCAGCCAGCGCGCCATGTGGCTCCTGGCCTTCGTCTGGCTGGTGGCGCTCGCCGGCATGGCGATCAAGCTGCTGGCCCTGCGCGTGCCGGAATGGCTGTCGGTGACGCTCTACCTGGCGCTCGGCTGGGCGGTGCTGGCGGCACCGGGCGAGATCATGGCGGCGCTGCACGGCCGGGGCCTGGCGCTGCTGGCCGCGGGCGGCATCGTCTACAGCATCGGCGTCGGCTTCTATCTGTGGGAGCGGCTGCGCTTCCACACGGTGATCTGGCACCTGCTCGTCCTGCTCGCCGCCGGCTGCCACTTCCTGGTGGTGCTGGACCTGGTGCCGGCCTGAGCGCCGATCGTCAGATCGTCGTGTCCTCGTAGACCTCATCCAGCGTGATGTCGGCACCCAGCAGCTCGGAGCGGAACGTCCCCGACCCGATCGTGTCCACGATCTCCCAGCCGCGCCCGGTACGCGTCCAGGTCCGGACCCGGCGCCGATGCCCCTCCACCACCCAGATCTCGCGCACCGATTCCAGCTCGCTGTACTCGCCGGGCTTGAGCAGGAAGTCGACGGAGCGGCTGGACGGCGAGGTGACCTCCACGAGGAGGACGGGATCACGCATCACCAGCTCCGCATCGGCAGGAGCACAGGA
>NZ_DATMFZ010000235.1:0-2356 GCF_035556675.1 Geminicoccus sp.
TTGCCCGCCTATGTCCTGGGCCGCCTGCTGGCCCTGCTGCCGGTCCTGTTCGGGCTCAGCCTGATCGTGTTCCTGATCATGGCACTGATCCCGGGCGACCCGGCCCAGGCGATCCTCGGCTCCTATGCGACCCCGGAGAACGTCGCGCGGATCAACCGCGACCTCGGCCTGGATCGGAGCCTACCCGTCCAGTACCTCACCTGGCTCGGCAACGTAGTCACGGGCGATCTCGGCCGGTCCTACAGCCTGAACCGGCCGGTGCTGGACGAGGTGCTGGAGCGCTTCTCGGCGACCCTGATCCTGGCGGGTGCGGCGCTGGTCCTGGCCTCGGTGCTGGGCCTGCTCGCCGGGATCGTGTCCGCGGTCTACCAGTACGGCCTGGCCGACAAGCTGGTGACCTTCGCCGTGCTGATCGGCATCTCCCTGCCGAGCTTCTGGCTGGGCCTGCTCCTGATCCTCCTGTTCGCGGTGCGCTGGCGGCTCCTGCCGGTGAGCGGCATGTACGCGATCTATGGCGGTGGCGGCTTTGTCGACCTGCTCTGGCACCTAGTCCTGCCGGCCATCACGCTCGCCGTGGTGGCGGCCGGGGTGATCGCCAGGCTCACCCGCTCCGCCATGCTCGAGGTGCTGCGCCAGGACTTCGTGCGCACTGCGCGCGCCAAGGGGGTGAGCGAGCTTGGCGTGGTGTTCCGCCATGCGCTGAAGGCCGCCATGGTGACGGTGATTCCGGTGATCGGCATCCAGGCCGGTTTCGTGCTGGGCGGGGCCGTCTATATCGAGACGGTATTCCAGTGGCCCGGCATCGGCCGGATGCTGGTCGATGCGATCGGCACCCGCGACATCCTGCTGGTGCAGGGCGGCGTGCTGGTGGTGGCCGCCAGCTATGTGCTGTTCAACCTCCTGGCGGATGTGGTGCAGCGCCTGCTCGATCCCAGGATCGCCGCATGAACGCTGCCCGGGGCTTTCTCGCGCGCCTGCTGCGCAACCGGATGGCGGCAGCCGGCCTCCTCGTGCTGGCGCTGATCCTGGCGGTGGTGCTGGCCGCACCCGTCCTGCCGCTGGCCGACCCGGATGCCACCGATCCGGCGCGGCGCCTCCTGCCGCCGTTCAGCGAAGGTGCCTGGCTCGGCACCGATGCGCTCGGCCGCGATCTCCTGGCCCGCCTGGTCTGGGGGGCCCGCCTCAGCCTCGCGGTCGGCGTGGCCGCGTCCCTACTAGCCGCCCTGCTGGGCTCCACGGTGGGACTGCTGGCCGGCTATTTCGGCGGCTGGACCGATACGCTGCTGATGCGCGGCATCGATACGTTGATGGCGTTCCCCTATCTCCTGCTGGCGCTGGCGATCGTGGCGGTGCTGGGGCCGGGCCTGCTCAACGCGCTCTACGCGGTGGTGGTGGTCAACATCCCGTTCTTCGCCCGCAACGTGCGCGGCGTGGCGGCCGGCCTGCGCCATCGCGAGTTCGTGGATGCGGCGCGGCTCTCCGGCATGGGCGGGGCGCGTATTCTCCTGCAGGAGGTGCTGCCAAACGTCATGCCGGTGATCGTGATCACCGTGTCGACCACGATCGGCTGGATGATCCTGGAAACGGCCGGCCTGTCCTTCCTGGGCCTGGGCTCGCAGCCGCCCCAGGCCGACCTCGGCTCGATGCTGGGCGAGGGCCGCAAGGTGCTGATCAATGCGCCGCACGTGGCGGCCGTGCCGGGCCTGCTCGTGTTCCTGATCGTGATGAGCATGAACCTGATCGGCGACGGCGTGCGCGATGCCATCGACCCCCGCCTGCGCACTGGCCTGCCCGGCAAGCCGGGTGCCGCGACCAGGGTCGAGCGGCCGCAGGCGACGGCCGGGCCTGACGGTGGCACGGACACGCTCCTGGACGTCCGGAACCTGAAGATTGCCTTCGACACCGGGTCGGGGCGGAGCCTCGCCGTCCAGGGCGTCGACCTCGCCGTGGCGCCCGGCGAGTGCCTGGGCATCATCGGCGAATCCGGCTCGGGCAAGTCGGTGACGGCACTGGCGCTGGCCCGGCTGGTACCCTCGCCGCCGGGCGTGATCACCGGCGGCACGGTGCGCTTCGAGAACGACGACCTCCTGGCCGCACCGCCCGGCCAGCTGCGGCGGCTGCGTGGCGGCCGGATCGCCTATGTCTTCCAGGATCCGCTCACCACGCTGCATCCGCTGATGCGCGTGGGCGACCAGGTGATCGAGGCCATCCAGGCGCACCGGCGCCAGCCTGCCGGCACTGCCCGGGCACGGGTCCGCGAGCTGTTCACGGATGTCCGCCTGCCCGAGCCGGACCGGATCATGCAGGCTTATCCGCACGAGCTCTCCGGCGGCCAGCGCCAGCGGGTCTCGATCGC
>NZ_DATMFZ010000236.1:0-39320 GCF_035556675.1 Geminicoccus sp.
TTCGATGTTGCTGAACCCGCTACCTCTGCCTATCGTCCGGCCCGCCGACGGTTCCCCGGAAGGGGAGGCAAGAGGGAACAGGGAGCATTGGCCGAAGCAGCGGCCGATCGCGAGCCCTGGCTACCCCCGTAACTGTGCGCGGCGAGCCGATCTCCTTTCCATGGCCACTGGGCGACCGGGAAGGCCGGGGATCGGCTACGACCCGTGAGCCAGGAGACCTGCCGACGGTAGTGTCGCTTGATCCATGCCTGCGGGTGGCGGGTGTGGGACGGGTACCCGTTCGCGGCGATGCGCTGGTCGTATCGAGGGCGGGAATCCGTGCAGCGCATGGACAAGGTCATCATTGCCGCGGGCATCGCCCGCAGCCTGCAGCTGCCCTCGGACGGCCATCCACCGGCATGGATGGCCCGCTTCGCCGCTTGGCCGCCCATGCCCTCGGTTCGTCCCGATCGAGGGAATTGCTTCATGGTCATCGTATCCGACGCAGCACGCCTGGCCGGTGCCGCGTCCGTTCTCGCCCTGGTCCTGGGTCAGGCACCGGTCCTGGCACAGGAGTCGCCGCTCGCCCTGCCGGGCGTGGTGGTGAGCGCCAGCCGCATCGCCGTGCCGGCCGAGCAGGTCGGCAGCAGCGTCACCGTCATCACCGCCGAGGAGCTGGCGGAGCGCCAGACCGTGCTGGTGGCCGACATCCTGCGCGACGTGCCGGGCGTGGCAGTCAGCCGCTCCGGCGGGGTCGGCACGCCCACCCAGGTCCGGATCCGAGGTGCCGAAGCCAACCAGACCGTGGTGATCATCGACGGGGTCGAGGCGGGCGACCCGGTCAGCGGCGAGTTCGACTTCGGCTCCCTGCTGGCGGGCGACATCGAGCGGATCGAGGTGCTGCGCGGGCCTCAGAGCGCGCTCTGGGGCGCCGATGCAATCGGCGGCGTCGTCAACATCGTGACGCGCAAGGGGACGAAGGGCTGGCAGGCCCATCTTTCCGGCGAGACCGGCTCGTTCGCCACGGTTCTGGGCAATGCCCGCATCGCCGGCGGCAACGACCGGGTCGACGGGGCGCTGGCCGTGTCCGGGCTCACCACCGAGGGCTTCAACATCGCGCGCGAGGGCGGCGAGAAGGACGGTGCCGGCAACCTCACCCTGCAGGGCAATCTCCGCTACCGCCCGCTGGACAATCTCGAGCTGGCGCTGACCGGCCGCCACGCGGACACCCGCACCGATACCGACCCGCAGGACTTCGCCTTCCCGCCCACGCCGACGAACGGGCTGGTAATCGACGGCGACGAGCAGACCAGGACCAGCCAGTTCACCGGGCGCGCCCAGGCGACGCTGGACCTCATGGAAGGTGCCTGGCGCCACACGCTGGGCGCGAACCTCACCGAGATCGACTATCGCTACTATATCGACGGCCAGCGGACCGGCGGCAATGACGGCCGGCGCACCCGGTTCGACTACCAGAGCAGCTACCGCTTCGAGACGCCCGGCTTCGCCGCGGCCACCCACGACCTGATCCTGCTGGCCGAGCACGCCCGCGAGACCTTCGAGAACATGGGTGCCACGCCCGATGCGCCGGAGAACCAGAAGCGGCATCGCGACCAGACCGGTCTGGTCGGCGAATACCGGCTGGGCCTCTGGCAGCAGCTGTTCCTGTCCGGTGCGGTCCGGCAGGACTGGAACAGCGGGTTCGACGACGCGACCACTTGGCGGCTGACCGCAGCCTATCTGGTCCCGGCGGTCGGGACCCGGCTGCACGGCAGCTACGGCACCGGGGTCACCAACCCGACCTTCTACGAGCAGTTCGGCTTCTTTCCCGAAAGCTTCGTCGGCAACCCGGACCTGAAGCCGGAAAAGTCCGAAGGCTTCGACGTCGGCATCGAGCAGCCGTTCTTCGACGGGCGGCTGGTGGCGGATCTCACTTTTTTCCATACCGACCTGGAGGACGAGATCGTCACCGCGTTCGACCCGGCCACCTTCCTCAGCACGGTGGTCAACCAGGATGGCCGCAGCCGCCGCCAGGGCGTCGAGCTGGCGCTGACCGCGGAGCCATGGGCCGGCGGCAGCCTGCATGCCGCCTACACCTATACCGACGCCGAGGATCCGGACGGCGGGCAGGAGGTTCGCCGGCCGCGCCATGTCGCCAGCCTCCAGGCTAGCCAGCGCTTCCTGGACGGCCGCGCCCAGCTCGGCATCGGGATCCAGTATAATGGCCGCCAGACCGACAGCGAGTTCGTCAGCACCACGCCCGGAACCACGGTCGAGCTGGATTCCTACACGCTGGTGGACCTGTTCGGCGCCTATGCGCTGACCGACCGGGTCGAGCTCTATGGCCGGGTCGAGAACCTGTTCGACGAAAGCTACGAGGAAGTGTTCAGCTACAGCGCCCCGGGCATCGCCTTCTATGCCGGCATGCGCGTCAGTCTGGGCGGCGGGGCGACATGATCCGCCCTGCCCTCTTGGGCCTCCTGGCGCTCCTGCTGGCGCCGGCCCCCGCCGCAGCGGAGCCGCCCAGGCGGATCGTGTCGTTCAACCTGTGCAGCGACCAGCTCGTGCTGCTGCTGGCCAGGCGCGAGCGGATCGCCTCGGTGAGCTATCTCGCGGCCGACCCGGCCATGTCGGCCCTGGCCGAACAGGCGCAGGGCCTGCACCTGAACCATCGCCAGGCTGAGGAGATCCTGGCGCTGGACCCGGACCTGGTGCTGACCAGCACTTTCACCGACCGCACCACGACGGCATTGCTGGCGCGGCTCGGCCGCCGCGTGGTGGCGCTGCCGCCCGTGGCGAGCCTGGCCGAGACCAGGGCGCAGATCCTGGAGGTGGCGGACCTCCTGGGCGAGCCCGCGCGCGGCCGGGCCGTGGTGGCGCAGCTCGACGCGGCGCTGGCGGCAGTGCCGCCGCCTGCCGCCCCGCGGGCGCGCGCCGTCCTGTTCCAGGCGAACGGCTGGACCGAGGGCCCGGCCACGCTCGCCGGCGACGTGCTCCGCCATGCCGGGCTGGACAATCTGGCGGCGTCCTACGGGATCGATGCCTATGGCCGGCTGCCGCTCGAGACCGTGCTGCTGGCAGCACCCGATCTGGTGGTGAGCGGCACCATGCCGGACGGAGCCCCCTCGCTGGCCCAGGCCACGCTCGACCACCCGGCCCTGCGCGCCGCCCTGCCGGACCGGCGGCGCGTCCGGGTGCCCGAAGCGCTCTGGACCTGCGGCCTGCCGCAGACGACGGACGCCGTCGCCCTGCTCGCCCGGGCACGGGACCGGCTGCAGTGAGCGATCGCGCCCTGGGGACGGGCCTCGTCCTGCTGCTGGCCCTGCTGTTCTCGGGCTCGCTGCTGCTGGGGCCGGCCACGCCGGCCCTGGCGTTCCTGGAAGGCCTGCTGGCCGACCCGGACGGGCCGCTCTGGCTGATCCTGGTCGAGATCCGGCTGCCCCGGGCCCTGCTGGGGGCGATGACCGGGGCCAGCCTCGGCCTGGCAGGGGCGGCCCTGCAGGGCTATCTGCGCAATCCCCTGGCCGAACCCGGCATCGTCGGCGTGTCCGCGTCGGCCGCCTTCGGCGCGGTGCTGGCCTTCTATTCCGGCCTCGCGACGCTCCTGCCGCTGGCCATGCCGGTGTCCGGCATCCTGGGTGCCCTGCTGGGCGTCTTGCTGGTGCAGGCGCTGGCCGGCACCGCCACGCTCGGCCTGATCCTGGCGGGCGTGGCGGTCAGCAGCTTCGCGAGTGCTTTGACCTCGCTCGCCCTGAACCTCTCGCCCAACCCGTTCGCCGCGACCGAGATCACCTTCTGGCTGATGGGCTCGCTGGCCGACCGCAGCCTCGACCATGTCTGGCTGGCCCTGCCCTTCACGGTGGCCGGCTGGCTGTGCCTCCTGACCACCGGACGGGCGCTGGACGCGCTCAGCCTGGACGAGGATGCCGCGGCCAGCCTGGGCTTCGACCTGGCCCGGCTCCGCCTGGTCCTGCTGGCCGGCGTCGCCCTGGCGGTGGGGGCGGCCACCGCCGTCACCGGGGTGGTCGGGTTCGTCGGCCTGGTGGTGCCGCATCTGCTCCGCCCGCTGGTCGGCCACCGGCCGGCGCGGCTGCTGCCGTTGAGCGCGCTGGGCGGTGCCTGCCTGATGCTGGCAAGCGACCTCCTGGTGCGGCTGGTCACGCCGGGCCAGGAGCTGAAGCTGGGCGTGGTCACCGCCCTGATCGGCACGCCGTTCTTCTTCTTCCTGGTGCTGCGCGCCGCGAGGACCGCGCCGTGAGCCGGCTGGTCGCCGATCGGCTGACCTTCCTGCGCGGCGGCCGCCGGCTGCTGGACGAGGTGAGCGCCACGTTCGGCGCGGGCGGGCTGACCGGCCTGATCGGCCCGAACGGGGCGGGCAAGACCACGCTCTTGCGCTGTCTGGCGGGCCTGGTCTTGCCGCAGCAGGGCCAGGTCAGGCTGGACGGCCGTGCGCTCGCCGACTGGCCGGCTAGGGCGCGCGCCCGGCAGCTCGCCTATCTGCCCCAGGCCGACACCGTCCACTGGCGGCTCAGCGTCGCCGATCTGGTGATGCTCGGCCGGCTGCCGCACCGGCAGGGCCGAAGTGGCCCCGGCCCGGAGGATCACGAGGCGGTCGCCGAAGCCCTGGCCGCCACGGACTGCGCGGACCTCGCGGCACGCCCAGTCGACACGCTGTCCGGCGGCGAGCGGGCGCGCGTCCTCCTGGCCCGGGCACTGGCCGGCAAGCCCGCCATCCTGCTCGCCGACGAGCCCACCGCCGGCCTGGATCCCTACCACCAGCTCGAGGTGATGGAACGACTGCAGTGGCTGGCGCAGAGCGGCACCACCGTCCTGGTGGTCCTGCACGACCTGTCCGCGGCCGTGCGCTTTTGCGGCTGCCTCGTCCTGCTCGACCGGGGCCGCGTGGTGGCGGCGGGCAATCCGGACGAGGTGACGGCAGCGCCCAACCTCGAGACCGTCTTCCGCGTCGAGGCGGCACGTGGCCAATTGCCGGAAGGACCCTATCTCCTGCCGCGGCGGCGGATCCTGGACGGAGCGGCGGATTGAACGAGTCAGGCCGCTGGCCGAGCTGACGAGCAGCAGACGGGACGGCAGGCCCCGACCGGTCAGGGTTGCGATGATCCGCTGGATGACATCCTGTTGAAGATGGTGCCGGGATTGTCTTCCATCAGAACTCCGCCAGGACCATGCGCGGTCGGTCCGACACGTGCCGGGACCGCGAAGGAGAGTTCGGGTGAGCGATGACTGATGGTTCGGCACGCCAAGCCGAAGCGGCAGGCGGGCTCCGGGTGGCGCTGGGGTTCATCGTCCTGGCGATCGTCCTGCGGCTGCCGGCGATGCTCTACTCGGTGCTGAACTTCGACGAGAGCATGTACCTGCTGATGGGCGACAAGCTGCGGCAGGGCTTCCTGCCGTACACGGCGCTCTGCGACCTTAAGCCGGCCGGCCTGTTCGGCCTGTTCGCGTTGATCAGCGCGCTGCCGATGGACGGGGTGCTGGCGATGCGCCTGTGCGCCGCCATCGCGGTCGGCCTCGGTGCCTTCCTGCTCTGGATGGTGGCGCCACGCCTGTTCGACGACCCGCAGCGCCGCATCGGGGCGGCGGCCGGCCTCGCCTATATCGTCTTCATGCTGGCCAATGGCGGGCTGAATGCCCAAGCCGAGCTGTTCATGAACCTCGCGTCGCTGCTGGGCCTGCTGCTCGCCCTGCAGGCGACCGGCACCGGCGGGCGACCGAAGCTCGGCCTCATGGTCACGGCGGGCCTGGTCCTGGGGGTGGGCCTGCAGATCAAGCAGGTCGTGGCCATCGACATGCTGGCCTATCTGTTCGGCTTCTTCCTCCTGACCACGCAGGGCCTCCGGCAACTGCC
Organism: Geminicoccus sp.; assembly: GCF_035556675.1. Lineage (GTDB taxonomy): Bacteria > Pseudomonadota > Alphaproteobacteria > Geminicoccales > Geminicoccaceae > Geminicoccus. Next base: position 5,849 of record NZ_DATMFZ010000236.1, read on the forward strand.
CGCGCGCATCCGGGAAGCCTGGCTGCCGCTGGCAGCGCTGGGGCTCGCCGCCACCGTGCCGACGCTGCTGGTCATGCTGGTCTATGCGGCCAGCGGGCACTGGGACGCCTGGGTGGCGGGCAACCTCACCACCCATCGCGGCTTCTATGGCGACACCGGCCCGCAGATCGGCTGGGACGCCGGCTTCCGTGCCATGGTGGAGCAGGCACCGCTGTGGCTCGCGGCCCTCGCCGTCCTGGTCGTCGGCAAGCACCTCGCCCACGACCTGGGCGAGCGGCGCGCCATCCTGTTCCTGTGGCTCTGGATCGTCCTGGTCGGGATCGGCCAGGTCTTCCTGCGCTTCATGTCCGACCACTATTTCCTGCAGTTCCTGATGCCGCTGGGCCTGCTCACCGGCTTCCTCCTGGGACGTGGCGTCCTGGAGCGGCTGGACGGCGGCTTCGGGCGGCGTGCCATCCTGGCAGCACTCGTGGTGCTGGGCGTCTTCGCGGTCGCCAAGAACCCGATCGTGAACGCCATCTACATAGCATGGGACCGCTATGTCGGCGGCGAGGCCCATGCCGGCGATGCGGCACGGCAGGCAGCCGCGGAGATGGCGAAGGACCTGCGCCCGGGCGATGCGCTCTATGTCGTGGGCTTCATGCCGATCGTCTACTACCTGACCGGTGCGGAGATCCCGACCCGGTTCGCCTTCACCGGCCTGCCCAACCAGCGATTTCCGGGCCGCGACGGCTGCGCCTGGGTCGAGCCCCGGGTCGAGCTGCAGCGGATCCTGGATTCGAACCCGCGCTTCATCCTGGTCGAGCAGGGCGTGTACTTCGAGGAACTGCCGCCCGAGCTGAAAACGCCGCTGCTCGACCGGCTGGGCCAGCGCTACCGCCTGCGCGCCGAGTTCGCGCAGCACCCGATCCACCGGCTCTATCCGTTCGAGCGCTTCGTCATGAACGGCGCCGCAGCGGCCAGGCTGTACGAGCGGATCGATCCTGCAGTGAGCCCGGGGGCTGCCTCGATCTCCAGCTGAGCCGGGACCTCAGCCGGACCGGCAACTGGAAAGGCCGGGGCGGTTTCATCACGGGATGAACCGCTCTAGGCCGCGCGTTCCTGCCCGGCCGAAGCATATCCCAGCGGCTCCGCGCCCTCGATCGGCAACCCCTCAGCCTGCAGGCGCCACATCCGGGTGAACAGGCCGCCGCGGCGACGCAGCTCATGCGCCGGGCCTTCCTCCACGATGCGTCCACCCTGCATGACCAGTACCCGGTCGAACGCGGCGACGGTGGAGAGGCGGTGCGCCACGGCGATGACCGTGCGCTCCTGCATCAGGTCGACCAGGGAATGCTGGATCGCCATTTCGGATTCGGTGTCGAGGGCGGAGGTGGCCTCATCGAGGATGATGATCGGTGCGTTCTTCAAGAAGGCGCGGGCGATGCCGATCCGCTGGCGCTGGCCGCCGGACAGCTTGGCACCGCGCTCGCCGACCATGGTGTCGTAGCCTTCGGGCAAGCTGCGGATGAAGCCGTCGCAGCAGGCGGCGCGCGCAGCGGCATACACCTCCTCGTCGGAGGCGTCGGGGCGGCCGAAGCGGATGTTCTCCATGACCGAGCGGTGGAACAGGCTGATCTCCTGGGGCACCACTGCCAGCGCATCGCGCAGGCTGTCCTGGGTGATGCTCGTCACCGACTGGCCGTCGATCAGGACGTCGCCGCTCTGAACGTCGTAGAGGCGCTGGATCAGGCTGATCAGGGTCGACTTGCCGGCACCGGAGGGGCCCACGATCCCGACCTCCTCGCCTGGCCGGATGAACAGGCTCAGCTCATGCACCGCCTCCCGGCCGGGCCCGCCATAGGTGAAGCCGGCCTTGCGGAACTCGACCGAGCCGCCACCCCGGTGCAGCACGCGATGGCGGGGATCGTCCACCAGGGACGGCCGCTGGCCGATCAGCTTCAACGTGTCCTGGATGAAGCCGAACTGCTGGCCGACATCGACCAGGGCGAGCGACAGGTCCCGGGTACCGTGCAGGATGCGAAAGGTGAGCGTGCTCACGATGACGACGTCACCGGTGGTGATGGCGCCCCGGCTCCAGAGGTAGAGCGCCCATGACAGCATGCCGCTGACCATACCCCACAGCAGGATGTCGTAGAGGAGCCGGGTCTTCTCCAGGAACATCCAGCTCCGGCGCTGCAGGCGCGATTCGACCGCGAAGCTGCCGGCCAGGCGCTGGCGCTCCCGCTTGCGGGCCGAGAACGCCTTCACTGCCCACATGTTGGAGATCACGTCGGTGAGCCCGCCAGCCGTCTCGGCCGCCCTTCCGGCGAACGCCTGATGCATGGGCCGGCCGCGCTCGCCGAACAGGATCAGGCCGACCGTGACCGCCACCACATAGACTCCGAGCACCAGGGCCATCTGCCCGTTGATCGTGGCGAACACGACCAGGGCACCCAGGAAGTCGATGGTGGGCGGGGTGATGCGCCAGACGAGCGTGTTCGACAGCGCTCCGAAATTGCCGGCGGTGGCGGTGATCCGCTGGCCCAGCGAACCGGCCAGGTTCTCGGTGAAGTACCGCATCGGCTGACCGCTCAGATGGTCGAACAGGTCGAGCCGCATGTCGACCCCGACCCCGATCGTGGCGCGGCAGCCGAGCCAGCCGCTGGCCCGCCAGAGCAGGCTCTCGGCGGCGATCAGGACGATGAAGGTCGCGAGCGCTGTCCAGACCAGGCCGATATGGTCGCCGGGCCCGGCTGCCATCCCGTCGACCAGCAGCTTCATCGCGTACTGCACGCCCACGGCCGAGCAGCCGGCCACGACGACCAGCACCGCCAGGAAGATGAAGTGCCAGCGCCAGGACGCCAGGTAATGCATGATGAAGGATCGGGGGCTGCGCAGGTAGCGCGGCGGGTCCTGCGGATCCGCCGCGGCATCGCGCGACTTCAGGCGCGGCCGGGAGCCTTCGAGCAGTGCTGCGCTGTCAATCATCACTGCTCGCCAGGATCAGGACGGGACGATCGGAATGCCGGGACGGGGTGATCGCCTGGAAGGCCATCTGCTGGCGTTCGAACTCGTCGCGCAGCGGCTCGCAGACGGCACGCCGGCCCTCGCTGTCGGGCTTGGTCAGGAGGCCGACCTCGCAGTGCCGATTGTTGTCCCAGCCGGGGTAATCCAGGATCGGATAGTAGCAGATCCCGAGCACGGGCACGTTCAGCGCCATGGCGGCACGCACCTCGGCACCGACATAGTGCAGCCATGACGGCCTGGCCGAGCCTTCGGCACCGGTCTCGGTGACCAGGACCGGCCGGCCGTAGCGCTCATGCAGTTCGGCCAGCATCATGCGGAATGGCCGATAGGCATGATGGCCGAAGGGAATCGTGCGGCCGCGATAGTACCACTGGTTCTCGGGATAGAAGTTCGCCCCGATGATGTCGAGGCAGTCCGCAGCACCGCCGAGCTCCGGCTCCAGCCGCCCGGAAATCAGGTCGTACGCCTCGAACTGGGCCAGGCGATACGCTTCGGCGCCGGCGCGTGCCTTGCCGGACAAGGCGGCCGAAGTGACGTGAATGGAGGGTTCGGCATAAACGAAGCGGGCACGCGGCTCGACCGCACGGATCGCCCGGGTCGCCGCGAGTGCGGCGCGCACCAGCTGGCGCTTGAGTTCGCCTCCCCGCCCGCGCGTGCCCGGGTTCATCCTGGCGACGTCGCCGCCGGCCCAGGCCCAGAACGAGATTTCGTTCATGGGGCAATAGAGCGGGACATCGTCGCTCTCCTCGCGCATCAGGCGGGCGACCTCGCCGGCGAAGCGGGCAAAGCGCTCGGGAAATTCAGCCGACCAGATGTCGAGGTCATCGGGCCAGCCATAGTGGCAGAGGTCCCAGATGACCTGGACCTCCGCGCACCGGGCGGCACGCAGCATCGGAAGGAAGCTCGACCAGTCATACGATCCCGGGCTCGATTCGATCAGATGCCAGCGCAAGCCGTCGCGGACGGTATGCAGGCCGAGTTCGCGAAGCTGGCGATAGTCCTCCTCGGCCAGCCGGTCATGCATGGTGGACCTGATCAGGTCGAGACGCCTGCCACCGCGCCGGCGGTGACAGGAGCATTCGAAGCCGCCCATCAGGAAGCTGCGAAACAAAGCCCCATCTCGCATGCGATATGAGTTCCCTCACAACAATTGCGCAGAGATGGTCTTGCCATCACTGCCAGAATTGGGCGCGCTGGCACTTGTCGGGATCTGCGACGAGGCTGGTGAAGATCAGCCCAGCTGAAGTTGATCCCCAGGGCATCTCGCTCTCGGTCGCTGCGCAACCGGCAGGAAACAAGACCAACACCCACGCCAAGCCGTTGCGCATGCGCCCAGCCATGAAGAAGATCTGGCGGCCAGCCGCCGCTCAGTTGTATTTTCCGAACATGAGCCAGTACCTTCGGGCTCATTTATTTCCGAAACTTAATCAGCTGCCTTTGCTGGGGACAGGCAACTCTTTCCGGATGCATGGCAGCCGTTCTGTCCCAATGCCTGTCTGACATGGATGGCACTTCCTTCGGGTTCGGGGGCGTCGGCTCGCTGCCGGGAGCGGCACCGCTCCCGCAGGCTCTCAAGCTGAATCGGCCAGGGCAACCGGTGCCGTATACACGGGCCGCTGCTGCTTCGGTTCCTCGCGCGTCGTCAGGCGCTTGTAGGTCGCCAGAGCCTGACCAACGACCTGATCCATGTTGTAGTACTGGTAAGTCCCGAGCCGCCCGACAAAGGTGACGTCGCGCTGCTTCTCCGCCAGGGCCGCGTATTGCCGGTAGAGCGCTTGGTTCTGTGGACGGGGAATCGGATAGTATGGGTCACCGTCCGCGCAGGGAAACTCGTAGCTGATACTGGTCTTCTCGTGAATCTGCCCGGTCAGGTGCTTGTACTCGGTGATCCGGGTATAGGGCACCTGCTCGGAGGGGTAGTTGACCACGGCGACCGGTTGGAAGCGCCGCTGGTCGAGCGTCTCGTGCCGGAACTCCAGGCTCCGGTAGGGCAGCTTGCCGAAACGGTAGTCGAAATACTCGTCGACCGGGCCGGTGAAGATGGTGTGCGCCGCCCGCACGTCCTTGCGGATGTCCTGGTAGGCTACCCCCAGCTCGAGATCGATATTGTCGTGGTCGAGCATGTTCTCGAACATGCGGGTATAGCCGTCGCGCGGCATCGCCTGGAAGCTGTCCAGGAAATAGCGGTCGTCGGTGTTGGTGCGGGTCGGGATGCGGGAGGTGACCGATTTGTCCAGGTCCGACGGGTCCAGGCCCCACTGCTTGCGGGTATAGCCGCGGAAGAAGGTCTCGTAGAGGTGCCGGCCGACCGCCGCCACCACGACATCCTCCGAGGTCCGCTTGACCTCGACCGGCTCGCCGCGGCTGGCCAGGAAGGCCGCGGCCTCCTCTTCCGTCCGCAGCGAAAGCCCATACAGGCCGTTCAGCGTGGTCCGGTTGATCGGGATGGGCAGGAGCTGGCCGTCCACGCTGGCGAGCACGCGATGCTCGTAGGGCCGCCAGCGGGTGAAGCGCGACAGGTAGTCGACGATCTGCTGGCTGTTGGTGTGGAAGATGTGCGGGCCGTACCGGTGGACCAGGATGCCGGCCGCGTCCTTCTGGTCGAAGGCATTGCCGGCGACGTGCGGACGGCGGTCGACCACGAGCACGCGCCTGCCCGATCCGGCCGCCAGGCGCTCGGCCAGGACGGAGCCGGCAAATCCGGCGCCGACGACCACCGCGTCATAGGCGGCGCGTCGGTTGGAGGGACGGATCGCGGGGTAGGACAGCGGCCTGGCGGCGGACGACGCCTGCCGCTGCGCCGCGCGTTGGGTGACCGCCTCCCCGATGATGCGGCACATCGACCCGAAGGTGCGATCCCACGACATGCCGGCGAGCAACCGATCGGCGTCCTGCTGGGCCGCCGATCGCTCCTGCGCCGAGGCCTGGAGCAGCCTCGCGCAGCCCGCGACGAAGTCGTCCGGCGTGTCGGCGATCACGACCGCCGCGGTCTCGCCATAGTGCCGGACGACATCCACGATCGGCGTCGATACCACCGCGCGGCCGCCGGCGAGATATTCAGGCGTCTTGGTCGGGCTGATGAAGCGCGTCGCCTCGTTGATCGCGAACGGCATCAGCGCGACGTCCCAGCCGGCCAGATAGTCCGGCAGCTCGGCGTATTGCTTGGCACCCAGATAGTGGATGTTGGGCAGTTTCGGCAGGTCGTCCGGGCTGATCTTCACGACCGGGCCGACGACGACCAGGCTCCAGTCCGGCCGCGCCTGTGCCACATGGCGCAGCAGGTCGAGGTCGAGACGCTCGTCCACCACGCCATAGTAGCCGAGCCGTGGACCGGGGATTGCGGCCTGGCCGGGGCAGTCCGGTTCCGCGCGGCTGCGCGCCTTGACGAAGTGCTCGACGTCCACGGCGGAGGGAAAGGGGTGGATGTTGTCGTGCAGATGACGCTTGGCCTCATAGAGACTATGGCCGCCAGTGAAGACGACGTCGGCCTTGTGGATCAGCTCCGTTTCGAGCGTGCGAAGCTCTGGTGGTGCCTGGCGGAAATTGCTGAGCTCATCCATGCAGTCATAGACGATGCCGCCGGCCTCGATGTCGCGCGCAAAGCCGAACATCATCGGCGTGTAGAACCAGAGCAGCGGCCGTGACACGCGGATCGTGGCGAGGAGGATGTTCAGCAGTTCCCGCAGGGCCTGGTCACGCGCCCGGGCGCCCCACCAGTGCGGCAGCCGCGGCCGCAGGGCGATGACGTTCGCATCGGGAAATGCATGATGCTCGAGGTAAGGCAGCGGATGATCGCAAGGTATGTATTCTTCAAAGAAAAATACTTGCTTGTGCTTGGCAAAGCGGCGCATCAGGTGCTGCGGCCTCTGCAGAACAAAATCCCATCTAAGATGAGAAAAACATATTATTGTATCATATCCGGTATAATTAAGATTTTCTTTCATCGAGGCAGGGGAGCAATAGCTTTCTATCTTGAATGAAATGTTCGTATCCAAAGGCTTGCCTCCTCGATGGGCGCCACGCCTTGAACAAACTGCAGTAGCGACTGACAGTTCCGGAGGCTCACCATCGAATGACAATTAGCTATATTATACACGTTCCTTTCGCATTTTTCGGTGGGCGATTTCTTGAAATCCACCCATTTAGAGAACTATTTATATTAACACTAATTATTATGCAATATCATTACTTGTCATAAATACATTAAATGTCATAAGAAATATTATTATTAGCGAACTTTAAGAAACCAATCACTCGTCTCGATTTAGAAGTATTATCTACTACGAATTGACAGTAAATAAATGATAGCTGATTCTAAAACAATTCCATGTCGAGCTTCCCGAGGAACACAGGATGCGTGGATGAAAAGAGATCCGAATGAATCGTCACCGGCGCGACCGGAATCGACCCGCTCGGATTGCATGAATGTGGTCATGATCTTCTGGGGCAGATGATCGCAAGAACCAGCAACGGCCGGCCCTGGAAGGCAGGCCGTTTGGGCATAGGTCGAACCTGCGATCCGCCTACAGGTGCAGCCCCACCGGCAGCCGGCCACGCCTAAGCGTAGATCCTGCTCACAGCCGCCTTGAGCATCACGCTGTGCCCGGCACCAATCAGTCGCTGGGGCCGTGACGGTTGGCGCGGTGCTGGTTCGATCCGTTGAGTCGGCCCGGCCAGGAGTTCGGCCAAGATATGCCGTCGTCGGCATGGGCATGCTCCGCGTGGAGCTTGATGCCGTGCAACGATGACTGACGTCTCGACCGGCACCGTCCGCCGCGGATGGCATTGCCGATGAATGCCGGCCGGGTTGCCGAAGCCGGCCGGACGAGGATGGTATGGGCGCCCGTGTGCTGCCAGGAGCGCACGGGGCCGGCTAGCCCGCCGGGTCGAGGCCGGTCAGCCCACGCTGCCACACGCTGCTGGCCACCTTCACCCGCCGGGCACCTCTGGCACATGGGTCGAGACAGGCGCGACGCACCGTCCAGCTGGCCTTGGGGCTTGTATCGCTCAAGCGGAGCAGGAACCGCCTTCGTTGGCTGGCGTTCTCCGACCTTGAGCGATGGAGGACGCATGCAGCTTCTAGATTTGACCGGCTACGCTGCGGCTCTCTGCACAACGAGCGCGTACGTCCCGCAAGTGCTCCGTGTCTGGCGGACTCGCTCGACCCATGACATCTCGCTCAAGATGTTCGTCGTCCTCGTCACCGGCATCTCGCTCTGGCTGACCTACGGCCTCTCGACGGGCGACTGGCCACTGGTCGCGGCGAATTCCATCACGTTGATCCTCGCCAGCACGATCTTGTACTTCAAGCTCCGTCACGGTTGACGCCGCCTTGGGCGGAGCTTCTCCACGAGCCACGATGATTCCTGCGCTCGGGTGATCCGGGTGAGCAGGCAAGGGAGAGTTGTCTCTCCGGTATGGCCCGAACCGAGAGCCGGCATCGGCGACCGCCAGTTGCGCGGCCGGTGCGGGCATCATGCTCGGCTGGACGTGCGGTTGCTGCCCGGAAACGGTCTTCAAAGGCTTAAACCGCTGATCCTGCTAGCCTCTTCAGCATGATCCGGCTCATGGCCGCATAGACCATGGTCTCATGCCAAGCCACTGAAGTTGTGACCGGATCAGATAGGGATAGGTGGTGAGGCTGGTGAGCCTGCCGGTTTCGGCGGCGAGGGTGTTCCAGGCGCGGCAGGTGGCGTCGAGGATGCCTCGATAATCCCCAGCCCAGTGCGAGAGGAAGCGCTCGCGTAGGCAGAGCCAGACCAGCTGCGGGCTGTAGGGCGGCAGGTGCAGGAGGGTGACGTTCTCGGGCACCTCGAGCCGCTTGGCACCATGCCAGCCGGCCTGATCCAGGACGAGGACAGCGTGGATGGCAGGCTCGAGTTGCTGGGCGAACGCCTTCAGGAACAGGCCCATCGTCTTGATGTCGGTGTCAGGCGCGGCAAGGACCAGGGTCTGATTGGTCGCTGGCTGGCAGCGAAGCCCTCCGCTGTGGAACCACAGGTTGCCGGGGCTCATTGCTGTCCGTGACATCAGACCACCAACGATCACAAGATCACATTAGATCTTAACAATGAAGCGGCTCGGATGTTGCGTTCCGTTGGCCCGGCAGCCGGGCCGTGGAGCGAGCCCGTCCAACAGAGGGGGCCGCCGCGAGGGCTTCAGGGGTCCGCACAGAGCACCGAGGAACAAGGTGCCGGGGAAGAGGAGGCTACAAATGAGCATCGGCAATAGACGTTGCACGGTCGTGGCTGCCCTGCTGGCGACGCTGGCCGGGGGCACGGCGCTGGCGGCGGAGAAGTATGAGGTCGCCGTCATTCGCTGGGCGCCGGAGGATATCTACTTCAACGGCGTCCAGCTCGGCCAGGAGATGGAATGCGACCGGATCATGAAGGAGGACGGCGTCGAGATCGAGTTCCGGGTATTCGGCGCCAATGACGTGAGCGCGCAACGCAACGCGCTCGACGCGCTGATCTCCCGCGGCGTGGACGGCGTGCTGATGGTGCCCTGGCGCGGCGAGGCGATGCGCGGCGTGGTCAACCAGCTCCACGACGACGGCATCCCGGTCGTGATCAGCAACAACATGGTGCCGGGTGCCAGGCAGACCTTCGTCGCCTTCGACAACGAGACTGCCGGTCGCCAGGGCGCCGAGGCGCTGGTCAAGCGGCTGACCGAGCTGCGCGGCGCCGATTGGGCCGACAAGGGCGGCGTGATCATCGAGCTGCGCTGTGTCATCACCGCATCGGCCGACATCGACCGCCACGACGGCTACCGCTCGGTGCTCGACCCCATCGTTGCCGAGCATTCCGGTGTGTCGGTCGAGGTCAACGAGGCCGGCTGCGCCGGCGGCAAGGCGCGCAAGGCGGTCGACGACATCATCGCCCGCCACGGCCCGGAGCAGATCCTGGCCGTGATCAGCATCGACGGCACCATGGGCGTGGGCGGCGCCGTGCCGGCCTTCCAGGCGCAGGGCATGCTGGTGCCGCCGGACGATCCCAAGCACATCCCGATCATCACGATCGACGGCACCATGCCCGAGCTGGAGGCGCTCGAGCGCGGCCACATCGACACGGTGATGGTCCAGCCGGCCTTCGGCGAGGGCATCATGTCGATGCGGCTGCTCTACGACATGATGAAGTCGGGCAAGATGCTGGAAGCACCGGCCGAGCCGCAGAAGCTCTATGCCGATGGCGACGAGCTGTGGATGCCGGTCGAGGTGCTGCCCTTCGACCAGTTCGACGGGCCATGGTACCGGATCCAGACCTATGGCGTCCCGCATGACGTCTCGCCCAAGGATCCGCGCAACTGGGCGGTGCAGATGTCCGAGCAGGGCGCTGCCCAGCCGGAAGGCGCCAACTGAGAGCGGCCGCCTGCTGCCCTGCCCTCCGGGGCGGCTGGCAGGCCATGCCTCGACGACATCCGTTCTGGACCATCCCCCATGCTCGCTGTCGCTCTCCCAACCGAGAGCCCGGCCCAGGCGGCCGAGTCCTACCGGCTGGCCGGCCTCACTCGCCGGTTTCCCGGTGTGCTGGCGGTCGACCGGGTCGACCTGACCGTCCGGCGCGGCGAAATCCACGGCATCATCGGCCGCAACGGTGCCGGCAAGTCGGTGCTGGTCAGCATGATCGCCGGGCTGATCCCGCCCAGCGCCGGTACGGTGCTGGCCGGTGGCGGCCAGCTCGATGCCGAGAATGCGACGCCGGTCCGGGCGCATCGGCTGGGCATCTCGCTGATCCCGCAGGAGCCGCGGTTCGCCCGGGCGCTCACCGTCACCGACAACCTGTTCATGGGCCGCGAGCTGACGGTGGGGCCGGGCTTTCTCGATCCGGCCGCCATGCGGCGGGCGGTGGCCGAGGTGATCGACCGGCTGGAGTTGGAGGCCAGTCCCACCAGCCGGATGGGTGATCTGCCGATCGAGACCCAGCAGCTCCTGGCGTTCGGCAAGGCGGTGTTCATCGAGCACGCCCGGATCATCCTCCTGGACGAGATCACCGCCTCCTTGTCCCGGCAGCGCAAGACCCGGCTCCTGGGCCTGCTGCGTACACTGGCCGCCGAATCGGCCGACCTGTCCTTCACCCTGATCTCCCATCACATCGCCGAGGTGATGGAGTTCACGGATCGGGTGACGGTGATGCGGGACGGTCGGGTCGTCGCGATGCGCGCCACCGCGAAGACCGACGAGCGGAGCCTGGCCAACTGGATCGTGGGCGACGTCAGGATCACCGGTACCGCGCAGGCCGCCAAGCCCGCTGCCAAGCCGCGGGCCGCAGCCATGCCGCTGCTCATGGCAGACCGGCTGGGCGACGGCCGCGACTTCCACGACCTGTCCTTCCAGCTGCAGCGCGGCGAGGTCATCGGCTTTGCCGGGCTGGAGGGCTCGGGCAAGGACGCCGCCCTGGAAGCGCTGTTCGGCCTGCGCCCGCTCCGGACCGGCGAGGTCCGCCTGGAAGGCAGCCCGGTGCGATTTGCCGCGCCGCGCGAGGCGCTCAAGGCCGGCATCGCCTTCCTGCCCAAGCACCGCGAGGTCCAGGCGGTCATCCAGAACCGGCCGGTAGAGGACAACACGCTGATCTCCAGCCTGCGCCGGATCCAGGGGCCCTTGGGCTTCCTGCGGGTGCACGAGGGCCAGCGCATCGCGCGCGAGAAGACCGCCGAGCTGCAGGTCAAGACGCCCAGCATCTTCACGCCGATCGACCACCTGTCCGGCGGCAACAAGCAGAAGATCCTGATCAACCGGCTGTCGCTGACCGTACCCAAGGTGTTCCTACTCAACGAACCGACCCGGGGCGTGGACCTGGCGGCCAAGCCGGCGCTCCTGCAGGTCGTGCGCGACAGACAGGCGGCGCAGAGCGGAGTGATCATGCTCTCCGAGAGCGAGGACGAACTGGTTGCCTGCTGCGACCGGGTGCTGGTGTTCTTCCGCGGCCGGATCACCCGGGTCCTGGAGCGAGGCAAGGCCGACTTCACCGTCGGCGAGATCTACAAGAGCGTTCAGGGGGTGGAGGAGCCATGAGCGGTTTCCTGCAAGCATTCGTCCGCACCGTGTTCGAGCGGCATCTGATCTGGGTGCTCCTGGTCCTGCTGGTCCTGATCGGCCTGACCGTTCCGGGCTTTTTGTCCACGCGCAACCTGATCAACGTGCTGTGGGCGGCAGCACCTTTGGGCTGCGTCGTGCTGGGCCTGTTCTTCGTGCTGCTGACCGGTAGCCTCGACCTGTCGCTGGAATCGACCTTCGCCCTGGCGCCCACGCTCGCGATCATGATCGTGCTGAACTGGCTGCCGGACCTGGTCTGGCCGGGGCTCACCATGCCCATCGTGCTGGTGATCGGCCTCGTCGCCGGCATGGTGAACGGGTTCATCTCGGTGCGGCTGGGCGTGAACGCCTTCCTGGTGACGCTCGCGACCTTGCTGGTGTACCGCGGGATCGTGATCTTCCTGATCCCGGAAGGCATCTACTACCTGCCGATCGAGATGACCTTCTGGGGCGAGAGCCGCGCCCTGGGCTTCCTGCCGATCGCGGTGATCATCTGGTTCGTCTTCTATGGGCTGGCCTTCGCGCTCATCAACTACCACCGCCTGGGCAAGAACATCTTCGCGCTCGGCAACAATCCGGAAGCCGCCTTCATCGCCGGGGTCGATGTCGACCGCACCCGGATCACCTGCTTCTGCATCGCCGGGATGCTGGCAGCGCTGGGCGGGCTGCTCGAGGTCGGGCGCCTGCAGTCGGCGGTGGCCGACCTCGGCCAGGGCGACATCCTGATGGCCTTCGCCGGTGCCATCCTGGGCGGCACCGGGCTTGCCGGCGGGGTGGGCAGCGTCGGCGGGATCTTCGCCGCCGTGCTGGTGATCTCGATCATCGAGAACCTGATGAACCTGTTCGGCGTCGAGCCCTCGGTGCGGCAGATCGTGTTCGGCCTGATCCTCCTGGCCGCGATCTACCTCACCAGCCTGCAGGGCCGGGTCCGGGTGCGGGCGGCCTGACCATGCCCGACCGCTACCTCCTCGGCATCGACAGCGGCCTGACCGTCACCAAGGCGGTGGTGTTCGACCTGGCCGGCCGTGCACTGGGCCTGGGCCGCTGCGAGATCACCACGCACAAGCCGAAGCCGCGCCACGTGGAGCGCGACATGGGCGAGCACTGGCAGGCGACCTGCCGGGCGATCCGGCAGGCGCTGATCCAGGCGACGGTTCCGCCGGACCGGATCGCCGCGATCGGCATCACCGGCCATGGCGACGGCGTGTACCCGGTCACGGCGACGGGCGAGCCCAACGGCCCGGCGATGCTGTCGCTGGACAGCCGCAGCAGCGGCATCGTCGAGGAGTGGCGGCGAGACGGCCGGATGGACGAGCTCCTGCGCCGCACCGGCCAGGCGACCCCGAGCTTCACCGCCGCCGCCCACCTGGCCTGGATGAAGCGCCACGAGCCGGAGCGCTACCGCAGCACCCGCTGGGTTCTGTTCTGCAAGGACTGGCTGCGCTTCCGGCTGACCGGCAAGCTCGCCACCGACCGGACCGAAGCCAGCTCCTCGTTCACCGACGTGCAGACCCAGCGCTACAGCAAGGAAGTGCTGGAACTCTACGGGATGCCGGAGCTGTGGGACGCCCTGCCGCCGGTCCTGGAGCCGACCGCGATCGCCGGCCTAGTGACGGCCGAGGCGGCGGCGGTCACCGGCCTGGCCGCGGGCACCCCGGTGGTCGCGGGCCTGCACGACGTGGTGGCGACACCGATCGGCATGGGCTGCATCGAACCGGCCCAGCTTTCCCTGATCGCCGGGACCTTCAGCATCAACTCGGTGCTCTCCACGGCCCCGGCCTTCGACCCGGACTGGTGCTGCCGCAACGGCTTCCGGCCAGGGGAATGGCTGGACGTCAGCGGCTCGCCGGCATCAGCGACCAACATCGACTGGTTCGTCCAGCAGTTCTGCCGCGACGCGCTGAAGGAGGCACGGGCACTCGGCTGCTCGCCGTTCGACCTGCTCCAGGACGAGATCGAGGCCGCGTTTGCCCGGCCGTCCGGCCTCGTCTACCACCCCTTCCTCTACGGCTCACCGCACGGCGACGCCGCTACGGCCGGCTTTCTCGGGATGCAGGCCTGGCACGAGCGCGGCCACCTGATCCGCGCCCTGTTCGAGGGCATCGTCTTCAACCATCGCTTCCACGTCGATGCGCTGCGCCGGGCCTTCCCGATGACCGAGGCACGCCTGGGTGGCGGCGGAGCACGTAGCCCGCGGCTCAGCCAGCTGTTCGCCGACACGCTGGATCTGCCGGTCACGATCGTCGACGCCGATGAGGCCGGTGCCCTGGGGGTCGCCCTGTGTGCCGGGATTGGCAGCGGCTGCTATGCCGACTACGCCCAGGCGGTGGCCGCTGCCTGCCGGATCCTCCGTCGGCACGAGCCTGATCCTGGACGCCATGCCACGCTCGACCGCGCCTACCACACCTATCTCGGCTCGATCCGTACGCTCACGCCGTTCTGGCCGGCCCTGCGCGCGACCGATGAGCTTGCTTGAACTGAGAGCTGCATCATGGCCATGACCCGCCAGCAACGTCTCGCCGCAGTCCGGACGAAGGCGCATTTCCCAGTTGTCATCGTCGGCGCCGGAATCAACGGCATCGGGACCTTCCGTGACCTGTCCCTGCAGGGCGTGGATTGCCTCATCGTCGACAAGGGTGATTTCTGCAGCGGTGCCAGCGCGGCACCCTCCCGCCTGATTCATGGCGGCCTGAAATACCTCGAGACCGGCGAGTTCCGTCTGGTCGCCGAGGCGACGCTGGAGCGCAACCGGCTGCTGCGCAACGCCGGGCATCTGGTCCGCCCGCTGGAAACGATGGTGCCGCTGTTCTCGTGGCTGGACGGGATCGGACCCACGGTGCGGCGCTTCTTCCGCCGTCCGGCACGGACCACCAGCCGGGGTGCCGCCATCATCGAGCTCGGCCTGTCGCTCTACGACTATCTGGGACGGCGCGAGCGGGTCATGCCCCGGCACCGCTTCTGGCGCCGGCAGGCGGCACTCCAGGCGATGCCGGGCCTGGATCCGCGCCTGGTCGCCGCGGCCAGCTACTACGATGCCTGGATCACCCAGCCCGAACGGCTGGGTCTGGAGCTGGTCATGGATGCCGAGGCGGCCAATCCCGGCTCGGTCGGCCTGAACCATGTCCGGCTGGTCGGCCGGGACGGCGGCCGGCTCCGCTTCCGGGACGAGCTGTCCCAGGAGGAGTTCGACGTCCGGCCCGACCTCGTCATCAATGCCGGCGGTGCGTGGATCGACCGGGCCAACCAGGCGATGGCGGTGCAAAGTCGCTACATCGGTGGCACCAAGGGCTCGCATCTCCTCCTGGACCATCCGGCCCTCCTGCGGGCATTGGACGGCCGGATGCTGTCCTTCGCCACGGCGGACGGCCGGCTCTGCCTGGCTTTCCCGTTCCTGGACCGGGTACTGACCGGCTCCACCGACCTGCGCATCGACGATCCGGACCAGGCGGCCTGCGAGGACGCCGAGATCGACTACATCCTGGCAGCTCTGGGGGCGATGTTCCCGGGCCTTCCGGTCGACCGCTCGCACATCGTCTACACCTATTGCGGCGTGCGGCCGCTGCCGCGCAGCGATGCCGCCGATGTCGGCGAGATCAGCCGGGACCACTCGGTGCCGATCGACGAGCCGACCACCGAGCGGCCTTTCCCGATTCTGTCGCTGGTGGGCGGCAAGTGGACCACGTTCCGCGCCTTTGCCGCGGAGACGGCCGATCGGGTGCTGGCCCGGCTGGGGCGGCAGCGCCGCTGCTCGACCGAGCTGGAGCCAATCGGCGGCGGTCGGAGCCTGCCGCCGGCGGGACCGGCCCAGGACGCCTGGATGGCGGAGTTCTCCACCCGCCGCGGGCTCGACCGCGACCGGGCGGCAGCACTCGTGCATCGCTACGGCAGTCGCGCCGAGGCCGTCGCCCGCTTCTGCGCCGCCGGAACTGACCGGCCCCTCAGGAGCCTGCCCGCCTATACTAGACGCGAGATCGAGTTCATCGCTCAGGAGGAGCAAGTCGGCACGCTGAGCGACGTGCTGTTGCGCCGGACCGTGATCGCGATCACCGGCCGCGCCAGCCTGGGCGTGGTCCAGGAGCTGGCCGAGGTGCTGAGCGACGTCCTCGGTTGGGACGCCACTCGTCTGGAGGCCGAGGTGGCGCGTACCCGGACGGAGCTGGCCGACCGTCACCGGGTCGAGCTGGCGGAGCAGGCGCCGACCCGCGTGACGCGCGTGGCAGTACCGACGTGAAGAGCGCTGCCCGCCGTCAGCGGATCGTCGACGCACTGATGGAGCAGGGCCTGGTCCAGGTCGATGACCTCGCCAGCTCGCTCCGGGTCAGCCGGATGACCATCCATCGCGATCTGGACACGCTCGAGGCGGAGGGGATCGTCTGCAAGGTCCGCGGCGGCGCCACCATCCAGTCGAACACCCTGTTCGAGAGCGATTTTCGCTACCGGGAGCGGGTGGCGCTGGAGGAGAAGCGCCTGCTGGCGGAGGCGGCGGCCGAGCTGATCGAGCCGGGCCAGGCGATCATCCTGGACGGCGGGACCACCATCCAGGCCCTGGCGCCGCTCCTGGCGCAGCGGCGGCCGCTCACCGTCATCACCAACAGCCTGGGGATCAGTGCCGCCCTGGCCGAAGCGCCCGGCATCAGCCTGATCGGCCTGGGCGGCGTCTACAGCCGGCACTATCACGGCTTCATGGGCGCCTTGGCCGAGCGGATGCTGGCCGACCTGCGCGCCAACCTCCTGTTCATGTCGACCGCCGCGGTCTGCGGGCGGACCGCCTTTCACCAGAACCCGCAGGTGGCCCAGGTCAAGCGGGCGATGATCGCTGCCGCCGAGCGGCGCTTCCTCCTGGTCGACCACAGCAAGTTCGGCAAGACTGCCCTGAACGTGCTGACCGACCTGACGACCTTCGAGGCAGTATTCACGGGCTCGGCCCTGCCTCAGGCCATCCGCGGGGAGCTGGCCGGCCAGGGCGTCACGCTGCGCATGGTGCAGATGCCGGAGCACGCAGGCCGCCCGGCGGACATGGTGAGATCGGGAGTGAGGTGACGCCATGAGCCTGTTCCTCGGCATCGATGCGGGCGGCACGGTGATCAAGGCCGCCCTGTTCGATGGGCAGGGCCGGGAGATCGCCGCGGGCGTGGCACCCATGACTAACAGCCACCCGCAGCCGGGGCGCAGCGAGCGCGACCCGATCGCCATGTGGGAGGCCTCGGCCGCGGCGATTCGACAAGTGCTGGCGGCCCCTGGGGTCGACACCGGGGCGATCGCTGCAGTCGCCTGCACTGGGCATGGCAACGGCGTCTATGTCTTCGACGGGCAGATGCAACCGGCCTGCCCGGGCATCATCTCCTCGGACATGCGCACCCATGACCTGTGCCAGGCGCTGATGGCGTCCGAGCAGGGCCAGGCGCTAGTGGCACATTCCCGACAACAGCTCCGGCCGGCCTCGACGCCGCTCTACCTCCTGTGGTTCGACCGTCATGCGCCGGAGGTCACCCGGACCGCGCGCCATGTCCTGCTCTGCAAGGACTATGTGCGCTACCGCCTGACCGGCAGCATCGACAGCGATCTGAACGACCTGTCCGGCAGCCACCTCGTGCATGTCGGGACGCGGGACTACGATGCGCCGATGTTCGAGGCGCTGGGGATCGGCCACTGGCTGGAGCGGATGCCCCGGATCCGGCGCAACTCCGAGATCGTCGGCACGGTGACGCGAGAGGCGGCGGTGGCGACCGGGTTGCGGCCAGGCACGCCCGTGGTCGCCGGCACCATGGACCTGGATGCCGTGGCGCTGGCCTCGGGCGTGAACCGGCCGGGCGAGCTCGCGATCTGTGCTGGCACCTGGAGCATCAACCTGATGGTCCAGGACGAGCCGGCCGGCCCGCCCTTCCCCTTGATGCAGTGCCTGGACCAGGACGGCAGCCGCTGCCTGGTCGTCGAGGGCAGCCCGACCTCGGCCACCAACCTCGCCTGGTTCAAGAGCGGGGTGCTCGACGATTCCCTGGACTTCGCGCAGATCAACGCCCTGGTGGAGGAGGTGCCGCCCGAGGCCAGCCGCCTGCTCTACCTGCCCTACATCCACGGCGCGCCGGGCGCGCCGCGTGGCGCGTTCGTGGGGCTCGGCGCGGAGAACGGTCGTGCGGAGATGCTGCGGGCCCTGTTCGAAGGCGTGGTGTTCAAGCACCAGGCGCATGTCGCCGACCTGGTCCGGGTGACGGGCCGCACGCCCGAGGTGGCGCGGTTGTCGGGTGGTGCTGCCAAAAGTGCGGTATGGGCGCAGATGTTCGCCGACGTCCTGGAACTGCCGGTCGAGGTGGCGGCAGGCTCCGAGTTGGGCGCACTTGGCTCCGCGATCTGCGCGGCGGTCGCAGTCGGCGCCTACCCGGACTTCGCGGCGGCCATCGCCGGCATGGTCCGGCTGGAGCGCCGCTTCGAGCCCCGGGCGCAGCTGGTCGAGGTCTATCGGCAAAAGGCGGCCGACTGGCACAAGGTCGAGGACTGCCTGGCTCCGGCCTGGGCGAAGCTGGGAGGACCGCCCGCGCGGTGAATTGCTTGTCGTAACAGGGAGGAACGAAAATGACGAATCGAGCAAGGCAGCGATGGCTGGGTACGGCGGCCCTCGGCCTGGCAGCGATGGGGTTGGCGGCAGCTCCGGACGCGCGGGCGCAGGCCACGGCCGAGGCCTGCGTCGGCAAGGTCCCGGAAGTCCGGGTGATCGTCCAGCCGATGCCGGCCACCGGCCATCTCGACACGATCAAGGGCGAGTTCGAATCGAAGTGGCAGACCAAGGTCGAGATCGTCCAGTACGGCGAGAACGACCGGCGCTCGCGCTCGCGCCTGGACGCGTCGAGCGGGGCCGGCGCCTATCAGGTCTACTACATCGACGAGGCCAACGTCGCCGAGTTCGCCGCGTCCAAGTGGGTGCTGCCGCTGCTCGACTACCTGCCCAAGGACTATGACTACGAGGGCTTCCTCGACGCGCGCAAGGCGGTGGCGCAGTGGAACGGTACGCCCTACTTCGCGCCGATCACCGGCGGCGGCGACATGATGATCTACCGCAAGGACGTCTTCGCCGAGAAGAACATCGCTCCGCCCAAGACGCTGGACGAGCTCAAGCAGGCGATCTCGGCCCTGCATGCGCCGCCGGAGATGTACGGCTGGACTGCGCGGGCAAGGCGCGGCTCGGGCATGAACGTCTGGCGCTGGACCCCGTTCTTCCGGGCCGAGGGCGGCCAGTGGTTCCAGGACGGCGAGGCCAGCTTCAACTCCGAGGCGGCGGTCAAGGCGACCGAGACCTACAAGGACCTGTTCCAGTTCGCGCCACCCGGTGCGACCACCAACACCTGGTCCGAGGTGGTCGAGAGCTTCCGGGCCGGCCAGGTCGCGGTGATCGTGGAGAGCGATCCGCTGGCCCTGTGGATGGAAGATCCGGAGAAGTCGCGGGTGGTCGGCAAGGTCGGCTTCGCTCCGCCGCCCGAGCCCCTGCCTTCGGCCGGTTACGCCCATGGTCTCGCCCTGTCGGCCAGCGGCAACCCGGACGACTGCTCCAAGCTGGTCTCCGCCGACTTCATCGGCTGGGCCACCAGTTCGGAGATGGAGCACCGGCGCTTCGAGGCCGGCCTGTTCGCGGACTTCGCCCGCAAGAGCAGCCTGGAGGACCCGATCTTCAAGGAGAAGGTGCCCGCCGAATACATCCAGGCGCTCGCCGACACGTCACCGCGCACCAGCCTCCTGATCTATGATGGCCCGGAATGGCCGGAGATCGGGGACTTCCTGGGCCTGGTCCTCGAGGAGGTCCTGACCGGCACTCGCGACGACATCCAGCTCTCGCTGGATGAGGCCGCGGAATATGCCAACGACATCATGCGCCGCTCGCAGCGCCAGTGATGACTCGGCAGGCGGGTGGCGATCATTCGCCGCCCGCTCCAGCCGATCTGTCGACCAAGGACTGATCAGGACCATGAACCACTCGGCCTTGCCCGGCATGGGCCAGCCGCGGCGCCTGCGGCCTGAGCATCGACGCTTCGTGCTGCTGACCCTGCTGCCCGGGCTGAGCCTGCTCATTCTCCTGTCGCTGATCGCCAGCGTCGGTGCCATCAACCTGGCATTCCAGGACCGCATGCTGCGGTTCCCGGACGCGGCCTATGTCGGCTTCGAGAACTTCCAGCGGCTGTTCCGCGACCGGCGCTTCGCCAATGCGCTGCAGGTCTCCGCAATCTGGGAAGTGGTGACCGTTGCCTGCACGATGCTGCTCGCCGTGGCGCTGGCGATCCTGCTGGTCGAAGGAGTGCGCAATCCCAGGGTCCGCAATGCCATCTGCATCCTGCTGATCATCCCGGTCCTCCTGCCGCGCGTCTCGGCGGGCCTGATCTGGCGGTTTCTCTACAGCCCGACCATGGGTGCCGCGAACTATCCCCTGACCATGCTGGGCCTGCCCCCGATCGAGTTCCTGAGCGATCCGCGGATCGCGCTCTACGCGGTGGCACTGGTGGACATTTGGCAGTGGGGCCTGTTCTTCGGCGTGGTCCTGGCCAAGCTCATCGAGACCCTGCCCAAGGAGCCGCAGGAAGCTGCTCGCCTCGACCATGCGGGCACGCTCGGCGTGTACTGGTGGGTGGCGCTGCCCATGCTGCGTGGCCCCATCATCATGATGACCTTCGTCAAGGCGATCGAATCGCTGCGCTCGTTCGACCTCATCTACACGATGACCGCCGGTGGACCCGGCATCAGCACCGAGACCCTGGACCTCTACGCCTTCCAGCAGGGGATCGGCATCAGCGGCCGGATCTCCTATGCCTCCAGCCTGAGCGTCCTGCTCATGGTGATGACGGTGATCATCTTCTCCATCCTGTGGAAGAGGGCTGCACGATGGGCCGCGTGACCCTGCGCCTGGGTGGCGGGCTGCTCACCTGGCTCGTCGTCCTCCTGGCGCTCCTGCCGGTGCTCTGGACGATCCTCAGCTCGTTCAAGAGCCTGCGCGACATCGTCTCGCCGATCCCGGTGCTGGTGTTCCAGCCGACGCTGGAGAACTACCGCACCGTGCTGGCCACCCCTGCCGTGCGCGACGGTCTGGTCAACAGCATCATCGTGGTCGGCAGCGCACTGCTGATCGGGATCGTGCTGGGTGTGCCTGCCGCCTATGCGCTGGCACGCTTCGTGCGCCGCCTCAAGGGCGACATCCAGTTCTTCGTCCTGTCGCTGCGGTTCATGCCGCCGGTCGCCGTGGCGCTGCCGTTCATCGCGCTCTGGCTCGATCTCGGCCTCTACGACACGCTGATCGCGGTCATCGTGACCTACTGCATCGTCACCATCTCCACGATCATCTGGCTGGGCGTGCCCGCGTTCGAGCAGGTGCCGCGCGCCATCGAGGAGGCGGCTGCCCTGGAAGGCTACGGGCCGTTCGCGGTGTTCTGGAAGGTCGCGCTGCCGGTCGCTGCTCCGTCCCTGGTGGGTGCGGTGCTGTTCACCTTCGTGATCACCTGGAACGAGCTCCTGATCGCCCTGGCGCTCACCTCGCGCAACGTCACCCTGCCGGTGGTGGCGGCCGGCTTCACCACGCTCGGCATGGAGGTGCCCTGGGGCGTGATCAATGCCTCCTCCGTGGTGCTGGCCCTGCCGCCGCTCATCCTGGTGGGGCTGATCATGCGCTTCATCGACCGCTATTTCTCGCGCCCGGCGCGCTAGGGGACGCTTCATGGCGACGATCGAGATCAGGGATATCGGCAAGAACTATGGCGACGTGCGTGTCCTGGACGGGCTCGACCTGGACATCGGCGACGGCGAGTTCATCGTGCTGCTCGGCCCCTCCGGCTGCGGCAAGTCGACGATGCTGCGGATGATCGCGGGCCTGGAGGACGTCGACAGCGGCACCATCGCCATCGGCGGCACGGTGGTGAATGACCTGGCCCCGGGCGACCGCGGAGTCGCCATGGTCTTCCAGAGCTATGCCCTCTACCCGCACATGACGGTGTTCGACAACATCGCCTTCGGCCTGCGGCGCCTGCGGGTGCCCAAGCCGGAGATCGCGCGCCGGGTCGACGAGGTGGCGAAACTCCTGGCCATCGATGGCCTGCTCGCCCGCAAGCCTGCCCAGCTGTCGGGTGGCCAGCAGCAGCGGGTCGCGATGGCCCGGGCCATGATCAAGACACCCTCGGTGTTCCTGTTCGACGAGCCGCTGTCCAACCTGGACGCCAAGCTGCGCGACCATCTCAGGGTGGAGATCAAGCGCCTGCACGGCATGCTCGGCACCACCACGATCTTCGTCACCCATGACCAGCTCGAGGCGATGGCGCTGGCCGACCGCATCGTGGTGATGAACGGAGGACGCATCGAGCAGCAGGGCACACCGCAGGAAATCTATCATGCGCCTGAAACTCTGTTCGTCGCCCGGTTCGTGGGCAACCCGACCATCAATCTCCTGGATGGGCAGGTCGGCAAGGACGGCCGGATCGAGTACATGTCCGGGTCACTGGATGTCGGCGCCGCTCGGCTCGACGGCCTCGCCCCCGGCAGCCCGCTGACGATCGGGATTCGGGCGCGCGACCTGAAACTGCCGGGCCGGCTGCCGGAGGCGGCGATTGCCGGGCGCATCGATGCCAAGGTGGAACTGGTCGAGCTGTTGGGTGACGAGGCCCAGCTCGACCTGCTCGTGGGCGACAAGAGCCTCGTGGTGCTGGTCGACGGACGTACGCCACCTGCTACCGGCAGCACACTCAGCCTGGAGATCGACCGCAACGCCCTCCATCTCTTCGATCCTCAGAGTGGCCGAGCGGTCCGCAGAACAAGCCGGAAACTTCATCAGGCAGCGTGATTACTGTTCCGAAACAGGGACAGGGGCGTGCGCCGCTATGGGCGGAGGCCGGATATACGGTGTGCTGCACCTCAGCCCCGCACCAAGGAGGCAACCCGGAGCTTTCGGAGAGCCGGCCGCATCTGCCAGCGGCGTCTGTGAAAGAGATTGGTCCGGGCAGGAGGGCGGCTGCAGCGTCCTGAAGCTCCCGGCCACCACGTCGAGGAGCCGCCTCAGGGAGACCTGGGGCGGCTTTGCGTTGCTAGTGGCTGAGGCGGCTCTGAGGGAAGAGGTAGCGGTGCAAGCCATTCCTCACCTTCAAGCTGTCATCAGTGCGGTCGGCGCGACTCCGACGGCAGCGCACAGCCCAGTGATTCTGCAACTCGGCACAGCGTCGCCATGATGGCTGGACCTGTCCACCAGATGGTGGCTGCCACCATGGCCAGGCCGGCGGCCGGATCGACCAACGGCGCCAGGCGATGGCCTCCCAGGCTGACGGTGGCGGCAATGGATCCGGAAATGAGCAGGTTGGAGGTCAGCTTGTCTGCAAACAGCCGCATCTGGCCCGCCGTTGCGGGCGAGGGCGAGCTGCGGTGAGCTCGCCGCCATCGCACCAGCAGCCAGCCGTTGATCGGCGCATGGACGCTGTTGAGGATCAGGGCCAGCCAGAGGCCTGCTCCCTCCGCGAGCGCCGGCATGGTGAGACGGGCCAGGCTCAGCCAGGAGATCATGACGAGCGACGCGATCATGGACAGCGTCACCAGGTAGTGCGCCAGCCACTCCGCCCTGGCGGTGCCGCGCTGCACCGCGACGGCAATCGCCAGGAGTGCCGCCATGTCGAGCAACGAGAGCACCAGGTCGGCCTGGACGACCAGTGCATCGGAGGTGGCGGCCGCTGCCGCGGTCAGCCCGAGGCCGGGCGTTCCTGCCATAATGGCGGCCAGCGCCGTGCGCGTGCGCTCCCCCCTTCCCTGACCACATGCTGCCATTGCCAAGCCTCCGGTTGCTCCGGGCTTGATGGCAGGCCTGTGTTTCATGCCTCGGTCCGTGGGCCGGCCCGATTGTTTCCACTGTACCAGATGCCGGAGGGCTTGGTCGTGGTGCGGGATCCGCCAGCGCCGGGAATGGCAGGCCGACCCAGAAACAATGGAAACAGAGCAGCTGAAATTCTGACGACAGGCTGACAAGAATGCGCCCTACTGATGTCATCCCGGAATGGCGCAGCGGCCCTATGGAGCGACGTGCACCGGACATGTAGCGGCATCAGCATGGCTGGGGTGAAGCAGATGGTGGATCAGGACGCTCACATCGTGGTGGTCGATGACGAGATCGATCTGCGCGACACGGTGGCCGACTATCTTTCGCTCCGCGGCCTGCAGGTGACGGCACTGGATGGCGGGGTCGCACTGCGCGAGCTGCTGGCGAAGAGCAGCATCGATCTGGTGCTGCTGGACCTGCGGATGCCTGGAGAGGATGGCCTGAGCCTGGCGCGGCACGTGCGCGAGCACAGCGATGCCGGGATCATCATGGTTACGGCCATTGCCGAGCCCGCCGACCGTGTGCTCGGCCTGGAACTCGGGGCCGACGACTATATCGCCAAGCCGTTCGACCTGCGCGAGCTCCTGGCCCGGGTCCGCAGCGTCCTGCGCCGCCGCAAGAGCATGGCCGAGCCGCCGCCGCAGAAGGGCGAGCGCATCCGCTTCGGCAGCTTCGTGATCGACCTGCCGGCCCGCCGCCTGCGACGGCTGGACGGGACCGAGGTGGCGCTGACGACCATGGAGTTCGACCTGCTCAGCTTCCTGGCGACGCGGCCGGGGCGCGTGCTGTCGCGCGACCAGATTCTCGACCTCGCCCATCACAAGGACGACGATCCCCTGGACCGGAGCGTCGACATCCGTGTCACGCGCCTGCGCCGCAAGATCGAGCCCAACCCGGCCCGGCCGGTGCACATCAAGACGGTCCGCGGGGTCGGCTACGTGTTCGACCCGAACACGCCGGATGGCGGCATCCGGATGTCCGGAAACGATTGAAGCAATTATCCGGTCTTCGCGACATAGGGCTGAAATTCGTCACCCGCAAAACGTCCTCACCGACGAAGTGGCACTGGGCCACGGACAAGTAGCGGAATGAGGACGGACATGGCGAACATCTATGGCAGCAACGGCGACGACCGTCTGCTCAAGACCATTTTCGGCACGAACGCCAACGACACGATCTGGGCGCTCGACGGGAACGACGACGTGCTCGCCGCCAAGGGCAACGACACGGTCTATGGCGGCAACGGCCACGACCGGCTCTACGGCGGCGAAGGCAATGACACCCTCTATGGCGGTGCCGGCAATGATACGCTGCTGGGTGAGCAGGGCGACGACTGGCTGAACGGCGGCCTGGGCAACGATGTGCTTGAGGGCGGCGACGGCCATGATTATCTGTGGGGCGACGACGGCAACGACACGCTGCGCGGC
The DNA here is from genome assembly GCF_035556675.1 of Geminicoccus sp. GTDB lineage: Bacteria > Pseudomonadota > Alphaproteobacteria > Geminicoccales > Geminicoccaceae > Geminicoccus. Next base: position 31,137 of record NZ_DATMFZ010000236.1, read on the forward strand.
GGGGCCGGCAATGACCAGCTCCTTGGTGGCGGCGGCAACGACCGGCTGATCGGCGGTGCCGGCGCCGACCGGATCGACGGCGGTGCCGGCATCGACACGCTCGACTTCAGTGCGGCCACGACCGGCGTGTCGGCCAGCCTGTTCAATCGTACCGGGACGGCCGGCGAGGCCAAGGGCGACACTTATCTCGGCATCGAGAACATCATCGGCAGCGCCCACAACGACGTCCTGGACGGCGACAACGGCAACAACCGCATCGAAGCAGGTGCCGGTGGCGACATGATCCGCACCTATGGCGGCAGCGACACCGTGTATGCCGGGGCTGGCAACGACTGGATCTTCGCTGGAGCCGGCCAGGACTATGTCAATGGCGGGGCCGGCAAGGACACGGTCAGCTACGCGTACGGCAACGTCGCGGTCCGGGTCGATCTCGCGCAGGGCCGGGGCGACTACGGCGAGGCGGCTGGCGACATCTACTACGATGTCGAGAACGTCCAGGGCACCGGCAAGAACGATCATCTGATCGGCAATGACCGCGACAATGTCCTGATGGGCGGCGATGGCGACGATCTCCTGCGCGGTGGCAGCGGGGCCGATCGCCTGCTCGGCGGCAACGGTTCCGACACGGCATCCTATGAAGGCTCCAACGCCGGCGTCGAGATCGCGCTCAACGGCGACGGGGAAGGCTCGGGCAAGTTCGGCCATGCGACCGGCGACGTGCTGATCAGCATCGAGAATGTCGACGGGTCGGCCTATGCCGACATCCTGATCGGCGACAGCAAGGCGAACGTCTTCAAGGGCGGCAACGGCAACGACCAGGTCTATGCGCTGGGCGGCAACGACAAGCTCTACGGTGGTGCCGGCAACGACGTGCTCAAGGGCGGCGACGGCCACGACTACATCCATGGTGGCTCCGGCCGGGACCAGCTGACCGGCAATGCCGGCAAGGACGTGTTCGCCTACACCAGCAACGCCGAGAGTGGCCCGGGTGCTGCGTCACGCGACGTCATCGTCGACTTCACCAAGGGCCAGGACAAGATCGACCTGTCGGCCATGGACGCCAACACCGGCACTACCGCAGACGATGCCTTCGCCTTCCGCGGCACCAAGGCGATCGCCGGCATCGGCCAGGTGAACTACTTCCACGAGGACGGCCACACGATCGTCCAGGTCAACAACCATGGCGGGATCGGCGTCGACATGCAGATCAGCCTGCTCGGCACGATCAACCTGAGCGCATCTGATTTCGTGCTCTGATCTTCTCCTGGTTTTCCAGGTCCGGGCCGATGGTGACACCACCATCGGCCCCATTTCATCAATTGCAAAACATGGATGACCTGGGCCACTTCCTCCGTGCTGCCGCCACGGAACGCGCCGATGCCCTATCGTGATCCCAGCCTCGCCGAGCGTGAAGCGATCTACCGCCAGGTGACCGCGACGGCCGGCGTGGGCGCCTTTACCTGGGATCTGACCAATGCGCGGTGCCTTTGGTGCTCCGAGCAACTGGCCGCGATCTTCGAGCGAAGCGTCGACGACTACATGGCCGACATGGGCACCGATGCCCAGGTCATCGCCAAGATCCATCCGGACGATGCCGGGCCCTATGTCGAGCGGATCGAGGAGATCAAGCGCACGCGCGGTTCCTACCGGGTAGGGTATCGCTGCCACACCAGGAGCGGTCGCCTCATCCATGTGGTCGAGGCGGCCGAGACATTCGTCGATCCGGCCACTGGCAATCTGCTGATGGTCGGCTGCGTGATCGACGAGACGGCCCACCGGGAAGCCCAGCACCTGCTGCGCGAGGTGAACGAGACGCTGGAGCGCAAGGTCGCCGAGCGGACAGCGGCCCTCGAGGCGGCGCTGGCACGGGCGGAGGCCGCCGAGAGCCGGTTCCTCGCCGCCGCCGAGGCGCTGCAGGACGGGCTGGCGATCTTCGACCGCCATGATCGGCTGACCTACTACAACGACCGTCACGCAGCATTGCTGCCGGACCATGTCCGCCCGGCACTACGGCTGGGCCGGACCTTTGCCGAGATGGTGGCGGAGGTGGCGGCCCGGGGGCCGGTCTACCACCCGGACATGGGCGGCGACTTCGCCGATCGGCGTCTTCGGATGCACGAGGCGGCACGCGGCGAGGTCCTGATCCGCTACCCCGATGGCGGCTGGCGGCAGATCCAGGAACGCCGCATGGCCGATGGCGGCAGGGTGATCCTGACCACCGACGTCACCGCGGCGCAGCGCCGCGAGGAGCAGCTGCGCCTGCTGGCCGCAGCGGTCGAGCAGGCCGGCGATTCGGTCGAGATCTGCGATCCCGCCTACCGGCTGATCTATGTGAACCCGGCCTTCACCGCGCTTACCGGCTGGACCGCGGAGGAAGCGCTCGGCCGCACGCCCGGCTCGCTGCTGCGCTCGGACGTCCATGGGCCGGACTTCTACCAGGACATCGAGACCACCGTGGAAGCGGGCCGCACCTGGGCCGGCCGCATCGTCAGCCGCCACCGGGACGGCCGCCTGATCCACCAGGATGCCACGATTTCGCCCCTGCTCGACGAAGCCGGCCGGCTGGTGCAGTCGGTGGCGATCAAGCGCGACGTCACCCGCGAGGTCGAGACCCAGGCCGCCCTGGCGGAGACCCAGGCGCGGCTGACGGCCTTTCTGACCAACGCGCCGGTCGGCATGTACGTGAAGGCGCTGGACGGTCGCTACCTGATGGCCAACCCGGAAATGGAACGGGTGTTCGGCCGGCCGCTGGACCAGGTGCTGGGCCGCACCGCCCACGACCTGTTCGGCCCGGCCGAGGCCAGGGTCATCGCCGGGCACGATCGCGAGGTCCTCCGCTCAGGCCAGGCGCGCGCCGCCGAGGAGTTCCTGCCCGGGGTGGAGGACTATGCCTGGTCGCTGGTGCTGCGCTTCCCGATCGGCAATGCGGCGGGAGAAACCGTCGAGATCGCCGGTTTCGATGTCGACATCACCCCGCAGAAGCGCGCGCAGGAGCGGCTGGCAGCCAGCGAGGCCTTCTTCCGGTCGATCGTGGAGGACCAGAGTGAATACATCATCCGCCTGGCCCCGGACCTGACCATCACCTTCGTCAACGCCGCCTTCGCACGCAAGCGCGGCGAACGCCCGGACCAGATCGTCGGGCGCTCGATGCTCGAGCTGATCGACCCCGCGGACGGCGAGAGGTTCGGCCTGCGGCTCAGACGGCTGACCCAATCGGATCCGACGGTTGGCACGGAGGTCGTGCTGCACCGGAACGGCCGGGTCGACCGGTACGAGCACTGGACGGATCGCGCCATCTTCGATCCGGCCGGCGAGCTGATCGGCTACCAGTCGGTCGGGCGTGACGTCACCGCGGAACGGCGCGCCGAGGAGCAGCTGCGGCGCAGCGAGCGCGGCTTTCGGGAACTGGTCGAGGCCCATCCGATGCCGCTCGCGGTGATGCGGATGGCCGATGGCCAGCCCTTGTTCGCCAGCGCCTCGTTCCTGGCGAGCCTGGGCGTCACCCTGGCGACCATGGCAGCGGGCGAGATCGGCCGCTTCTACGAGAACCCGCTGCAGCGGGAGCAGATCTACCAGCGCCTGAGGGACACCCGGCACATCGACGCCATGGAAGTGACGCTCCGGCGCGCCGACGGGACCGTGTTCCCGGCGCTGATGCGCTGCCGGGCCACCACGCTCGGCGGCCAGGACGTGGTGCTGTCCAGCTTCGTCGATTTGACCGAGCAGAAGCGGCTGAAGGAGGAGATGGAGCGCCAGCGGGACGCGCTCTACCAGGCGGAGAAGCTGACCGCGATGGGCTCCCTGCTGGCCGGCGTCGCGCATGAGCTCAACAACCCGCTCTCGGTCGTGCTGGGCCAGGCCGACATGCTGATGGAGGAGGCGGCCGATGGCGGCACGCGCCGCCGGGCCGAGCGCATCCAGCGCAATGCCGACCGCTGTGCCCGGATCGTGCGCACCTTCCTGGCCATCGCCCGGCAGAAGAGCCGGGACCGCCGGCCGGTCGCGATCGCCGACATCGTGCAGGGTGCGGTCGAGCTGGCGGCCTACGGGTTGCGGGCGGACGGGATCGAGGTCGAGCGGCGGATCCAGCCGGACCTGCCGCCGGTGCTGGCCGACGAGGACCAGCTCCATCAGGTCGTGACCAACCTCCTGGTCAACGCCCAGCAGGCCCTGCGCGAGCAGAACGCGGCACGGCGGATCGTGATCTCGGCAGCAACCGAGGCGGCCGCGATCGTCCTGCGGATCGAGGACAATGGCCCGGGCATTCCCGAGGCCAGCCGCAGCCGGATCTTCGACCCGTTCTTCACGACCAAGCCGATCGGGGTGGGCACCGGGCTGGGCCTGACGCTGTGCCATGCCATCGTCACCCAGCACGGCGGCACGATTGCCGCCGGGGAAGGCGCGCCCGGCGGGGCATGTTTCGAGATCCGGCTGCCGGCAGCACTGCCCCATGCGGAAGCCGGATCATCGGCCGACGAGACGGCTCCCCTGCGTCCGCGCGCCCGCATCCTGGTGGTCGACGACGAGGCGGAGATCGTCGAGCTGCTGAGCGAGGCCCTGGAGCTGGACGGCCACCAGGTCCTGGCGGCCTCGAACGGCGAGGAGGCCCTGCGCATCCTCGCGGCCCAGCCGGTCGATCTGGTCGTGAGCGACCTGCGCATGCCGAAGATCGACGGGCTGCACCTGGAGGCGCTCTCGGCGAGCCTGCCGCACCCGCCGCCGTTCCTGTTCATGACCGGCGACACGCTCTCCAGGTCGCTGCCGAAGGAGGAACAGATGCCGGGCCGGCATCTGGAGAAGCCGCTCCGGCCGACCGAGGTCCGGCGCGCCGTGGCGGAGGAACTGGCCCGGGCCGGCCGTCCCTGACGGATGCGGCGCGTCCTTCAGCTTTCGCGCATGCCCCGGCGCAGCGTCTCGGTGATCGGCTGGACCAGATAGCTCAGGAGGGTGCGCTCGCCGGTCACGATCATCACCTCGGCAGGCATGCCCGGCGCCATCGCGACGCCCTCGGGAAGGCTCGCGGGATCGACGGCGACGCGGGTCAGGTAATAGGGCTGGTGGGTCACCGGATCCTGCAGCCGGTCGGGCGACACGGCGCGCACCGTGCCCCGGATCCGGGTGAGGTTGCGGCTGCGGAAGGCCAGCAGATGGACTTCCGCCTGGAGCCCGGCATGGACCTCGTCGATGTCGACCGGAGCGACCCTGGCCTCCAGGAGCAGCTCCGCCGAATCCGGCACGATGTCCAGGAGCGGCTGGCCGGCCGCCACCACCCCGCCCACCGTCTTCAGGCGCAGGTCGACCACGGTCCCGGCCACCGGTGCCCGCAGGACGGTGCGGGCGAGGCGATCCTCGGTGCTGGCCAGCTCCTGTGCCACCGGCGCCAGCGCTGCGCGCGTGCGGACGAGTTCCGCGGCAATCTCGTCCTGGTGGTCGGTCTCCAGGCTGCGGATTTCCTGGCGCAGGCGGGTGATCGTCTGGTCGGCCCGGACCAGCTCGGCCCGGGCGGCGGCCACCGCTCCCGCGATCTGCGCCTCGGCCCGCTGCAGGGCCAGGACACGCGGCTTGCGCTCCAGGCCACGCCGGAAGAGCTCCTGGATCCCCTTCCCCTCCTCCTCGATCAGCGCCTGCTGCCGCTCGCCGCTGGCGATCGCGGCGGCATGTCCGGCCTGGGTCGCCTGCGTCTCGGCGATCTGCCGCTCGAGCACCGTCCGGCGTTCGGCGAGCGCGCTGCGCCGGCTCGCCAGCCGCTCCTGCTCTCCCGCCAGGATCGCGGCCAGGACAGGATCCTGTCCTGCCGCGTCGAGCAGGTCCTGCGGAAAGGTCACCGTGAACCGCCCGGCCTGCTCGGCCTCCAGGCGTGCTTGCGCGCCGGCCAGAGCCGCCCAGCGCGCCAGCAGTCCCGCATGGGCGGCCCTGGCCGACGTGTCGTCCAGTTCCACGAGCGGCTGGCCGGCGGCGACCCGGTTGCCGTCCTGCACCAGGATCCGGCGGACGATCCCGCCTTCCAGATGCTGGACCTGCTTGCGGCTGCCCTCGGGCACGACCACGGCGGGTGCGAGGGCGGCACCGGCGAGCGGAGCGGTCGCGGCCCAGCCGCCGAAGCCGCCGAAGAAGGCGAGGCCGATCGCCACGGCGGCGAGCAGCGGGGTGCGCAGCGAGGTGCCGCGTCGCAGGTCGGCGTGGTGGGTGTTCATCGGAGGTTCCTTTTCCTGAAGCGTCAGGCGGCGCGGACGGGGCGGACCAGGTTCGCCATCACCTGCTGGCAGGGCCCGAACCGGGCGACCCGGCCGTGCTCCAGCACGAGCAGCAGGTCGGCCTTCTGCAGGGCCTGGGGCCGGTGGGTCACCAGGACGATGGTGGCTTCATCCGCCTTCAGGCGCTCGATCGTGTCGGCGAGTGCCGTGTCGCCCGCGGCATCGAGCTGGCTGTTCGGCTCGTCCAGCACGATCAGGCGCGGCCGGCCGAACAGGGCGCGGGCGAGGCCCAGGCGCTGGCGCTGGCCCCCTGAGAGCGGCGCCCCGCCATCGGCCAGCATCGTGTCGTAGCCTTCGGGCAGGCCCAGGATCATCTCATGCGCACCGGCTAGCCGTGCCGCCGCGACCACGGCCGCATCGTCGGCATCCGGTTGCAGCCGGGCGATGTTGGCGCGGACACTGCCGGCGAACAGCATCGGCTCCTGGGGCAGGTAGCCGACCGCAGGACCCAGTTCGTCCGGACGGTAGTGCTGCAGGCTGGCGCCATCCAGCCGGACACTGCCCTCGCCCGGCGGCAGGAGGCCCGCCAGGACCCGGCAGAGCGTGCTCTTGCCCGAGCCCGATGCGCCGACGACCGCCAGGCACTGGCCCGGCGCCAGCTGCAGGTCGATGCCATGGAGGAGGTCGACCCCGCGCTCCGTCGTCACCCGCACCCCCTCCAGTGCCAGCCGTCCGGCCGGTGCCGGCAGGCTGGTCCGGACGTCGTCCGCTTCCTGCCGGGCAAGACCGGTGCGGACACGCGCCCAGCTTTCCCGGGCGGCGCTCAGCATGCGCCAGGCACCGACGATCTGCTCGATCGGCGCCAGCGCCTTGCTCAGCAGGATGGAGGCGGCGAGCATCCCGCCAGGCGTCAACCGGCTCTCGAGCACCAGCCAGGCACCCAGCGCCATCACCCCGCACTGGGTGCCCAGGCGCAGCGCCCGGGTGATCCCCATCACCACGCCGCTCCGCTCGCCGGCCCGGCCCTGGTCCAGGAGTCCGGCACGGTGCAGCCCGGCGATCCTGGCGATGAGCGTGTCCCCCATGCCGAGTGCACGGACGACCTCGCCTTTGCGACCGGCCGCTTCCGCCAGGACCTGGGCATCCAGCTGAGCCTGGCCGGACCGACGCAGCCGCCCCTCGGCGATCAGGCCGTTCAGGAGGGCCAGGGCCAGCAGAAGCAGGGCGCTGACCGCGGCGAACCATGCGAGGGTGCCGTCGAGCAGCGCCAGGATCAGGATCGCGAGCGGCACCCAGGGCAGGTCGAACAGGGCGAGGAGAGCAGGCCCGGTCAGGGCGGCCCGGATGGTGCCGAGGTCGCGCAGGCCCTGCCCGCCGGGTGCCCCGGCCCGGATCGCCTGACGCAGCAGCGGCTCGACCAGGCTCGCCTCGAACGCAGCGACGCTGCGCATGAGCAGGCTGGCACGCACCGCCTCCAGGCCGGCGAAGGCCAGGAGCGCCAGGCCGGCCACGACGCAGAGCATCACCAGGGTCTCGACATGGCCGCTGCCCAGGACCCGGTCGAAGACCTGCATGCTGAACAGAGGGACAGCCAGCATCAGCAGGCTGATGCCGGCACTCGTCACGACGGCGGCGGCCAGACCCAGCACCAGCGACGGAGGACGGTGCGCCCCGATCGATCCCGTCGTCATGACGGCTCCTTCCAATCTGGAACGGTGGGAGCGCCTCAAGGCGCAGACAGGATGATGCGTCCGGACTGTTTCAGCCTGACCGCGGCCGGCACCGGATTCGTGTTTCAATCTTTTCCGGCCGGCCGCAGCGGCAGGAGCTTCACTCGAAGAGAGGTGGTCCCGTCTCATTGGACAGTTTGGCGGCCAGGATAAGCCTGGTTCTGGTTGTGGTCAGGTGTGCGCCCGGCCAGGGACGAGTGCGGCCGCTGGGCGTTGCAGTAGCCGATCCAGCGGTTGAGGCCCGCCCGCAGCTCCGAGCC
>NZ_DATMFZ010000237.1:0-26638 GCF_035556675.1 Geminicoccus sp.
CGGTGCGGGCGTGGTCGGCCTCGCGGTCGCCCGCAGGCTCGCCATGGCCGGCCGCGAGGTCCTGGTGCTGGAGAAGGCCGATGCGATCGGCACCGAGACCAGCTCGCGCAACAGCGAGGTCATCCATGCCGGCATCTACTACCCGACCGGCAGCCTGAAGGCCCTCGCCTGCGTCGCGGGCAACCGCTTCCTGTACCGCTACTGCGAGGAGCGCGGCGTTCCGCACCGGCGCTGCGGCAAGCTGATCGTGGCGACCAATGCCGCGGAAGAGGCCAAGCTGCACGAGCTCCACGCCAAGGCAGCCGCCAACGGCGTGGCGCTGGAATGGCGGTCCGGCCGCCAGGCGATGGACCAGGAGCCGCAGCTCAAGGCCACCGCTGCGCTCTGGTCGCCAACCACCGGGATCATCGACAGCCACGGCCTGATGCTGGCTTATCAGGGCGATGCCGAGAACCATGGCGCGGTTCTGTGCTTCGAGACGCCGGTGACCCGGCTGGAGGCGACGGCGGACGGGATCGTGGTCGAGACCGGCGGGCAGGAGCCGATGGCGCTGCAGGCCAAGATCGTGGTGAACTGTGCCGGACTGGATGCCCCGGCCCTGACCCGTCAGACGGCGGGCCTGCCCGGCGGCAGCCAGCGCCAGGGTTACCTGTGCAAGGGCAGCTATTACGTCCTGACCGGCCGCTCGCCGTTTTCCACCCTGATCTACCCGATGCCGGAAAAGGCCGGTCTGGGCGTCCATGTCACGCTCGACCTGGGCGGGCGCGCCCGGTTCGGGCCGGACACGGAATGGGTTGAATCGATCGATTACACGGTCGATCCGCGCCGCGCTGAGGTGTTCTACGACGCGATCCGCCGCTACTGGCCGGGCCTGCCCGCGGGTGCCCTGGAGCCGGGCTATGCCGGCATCCGGCCAAAACTCTCCCCGGCCGGCTCGGTCACCGAGGATTTCCTGATCCAGGGGCCGGACGATCACGGCATCCCCGGCCTGGTCAATCTGCTGGGGATCGAGAGCCCGGGCCTCACCGCCAGCCCGGCCCTGGCCGACCGGGTCGCCGCCCTGCTGGCATTGGAGTGATTCCAGGCGGCGAACGAGCCGAGTGGCTGTCTGGGGCGGCCAGGGCCATGCTGCCACCGCCTGACCTGTCGTTCTTCCTTCGCTCGTGGTGGCCAAGATCGACCGGCATGACGAGCAAAGCCGGCCGTAGGCTGCCAGGGACGCGGGATCCTGCGGGGAAGTGGCTGGCCGACGGCCGGTCATGACAGCCTGCGGATTGACTTAGCACCGGCACGGGTCTGGACATGCGAGAAAGGCATCCCTAGCTGCAGGAACCCGCGCCGGGTGCGGCTGGGGCTCACCGTCGGCGGACGAGGGTTGGACATTGCCGGACTGGTTCTTCTTCTACGGCACGCTGATGGACCGGGACGTGCTCGCTCGGGTGGTCGACCGCGAGGTCACCGATGACGAGCTGTTCCCGGCGATCCTCCATGGCGTCCGCCGGGTCGCCGTCCCGGGCTTCACCTATCCGCGCCTGATCGATGCGCCCGGTCATCTCGCGGCGGGCCTGGCCCTGCACGCGCCGTCGCCACGCGACCTCGTGCGCCTGCACTGGTTCGAGGAAGGCGAGTACGGCGCCGCCACTGCCAGGATCCGGCTCCTGGATGGCCGGAACGTGCCGGCCCGCTATTTCAGCGCGTTCGATTCGGTCCTGCCGGCCGGCAGCAGCGACTGGTGCCCGCTGGCTTGGCGCCGGGAGCACAAGGCCAGCTGCCTGGCCCAGTGCCCGGAGTGGATGACCGGCTGCCCCGAGCCCGACAGCGCCGACCCGTTCGTCCGTCAGGTGCTGGCGGATCACCCGGCCCTGGCGGCCTGAAGGGGCGGCCCGGCTCCGCGCCAGCTCTCCCTCACGCCCCAGTCCGCGCTCACGCTGCCGCCCGGGTCACCCCCGGCGCCCAGCGTTGCAGCCAGGCGAGCGCCTCCTCCGCTCCCATGGGTGCTGCGATCAGGTAGCCCTGGAGCCGCTCGCAGCCGAGTTCCGCCACCGAGCGCGCGACCTGTTCGCTCTCCACGCCCTCCGCCGTCGTCACCAGCCCCAGCCCGTGCGCGATTCCGACGATCGAGCGCAGGACCACCCGGGCCGGCCCGTCGGCTTCCTCCAGAGGTGCCACGAAGCTGCGGTGGACCTTGATCTCGTCGAGCGGCAGGCGCTGCAGGTGGGTGAGCGAGGAATAGCCCGTGCCGAAATCGTCCATCGCGACCCGGCAGCCCAGCTCGCGCAGCCGCTGCAGCTGCAACCGGCTGCGCTCCGGATCAGCCATGATCGAGCCCTCGGTGACGTCGAGCGTGAGCTCGGCCGGTGCGGCGCCCCAGCTGGTCAGGGCCTGGTGGACATGGTCGATCAGCTGGTCGTCGCGCAGCCAGAAGTTCGCCAAGTTGACCGCCACCTCCAGCCGGTAGCCGTGCGCGCGCCATTCGCGCTGCCGCTTCAGGCACTCGTCCAGCACGAACCGGGTGAGCGGCCCCATGAGCCGGGCGCGTTCCGCGACCGGTAGGAACATGTCGGGATGCAGCCGGCCATAGATCGGGTGGTCCCAGCGCAGGAGCCCCTCGAAACCGGCCACGCTGCGGCTCGCTGCCTCGATCTTCGGCTGGAAATGGATGGTGAGTTCTCCCTCCGCCTCGATGGCGCGCTCCAGGTCGGTGCGCAATGCCGGGCGCCGGATCACCCCCAGATCCTGGGGCTGGCCGGCCAGCACATAGCCCAGCACGTCGCGCTTGGCCGCATACATGGCCTCGTCCGCCGAGCGCAGCAGAGCATCGAGCTCGTTGCCGTGGCGCGGCCGCAGCGCGATGCCGATGCTCACACCCAGACCCAGGGAGAAGCCCTCGATCAGGAACTGGGGGTGCATCGCCTGCACCAGCCGGCGCGCCACCTCGACCGCCTCGTCGGCACTGGTGGGCGGCGGCAGGAGCACGGCGAACTCGTCACCACCCAGGCGTGCCAGCGTGTCGGTACGGCGCAACGGCTCGGCGAGCCTGGGCGCCACCGCGCGCAGCAGGAGGTCGCCGATATCGTGGCCGAGCGTGTCGTTGACCTGCTTGAACCGGTCGAGGTCGAGCATGAGGATCGCGCAGGATTCGCCGCGGCGCTCGGCCAATGCCATCGCCTGCTCCGCCCGGTCGGCGAACAGCACGCGGTTGGGCAGGCCGGTCAGCGGGTCGTGCAGCGCCATCTGCTCCAGGCGGTTCAGGCGCTGGTGGCGCGGGCCGGCGTCCCGGATCGCGACCAGCCAGCCCGAGTGCGGCCTGGGCACCACCATCAGGTCGACATGACCGGCTCCGCCGTCCGGGCCCAGGAGCCGGCCCTCATGGACATGCAGGCGCAACGTGCCGTCGGCACCGGCCAGGTCCGGCAGGAAGTCCGCCAGAAGCTCGCCATGGGCGGACCGGCCGAGCATGCGCCTGGCCATCTGGTCGGTGTCGACGATCCGGCCGTCCGCATCGGTCGCCACGAGCCCGGCCACCCGGCCGCTGTCCGCCTCGTCCGGCGCTCCGGACGGAAGCGGCCCGGGCGATGGCGGGGCCGCGCCCGCCGCCATGGCCGGCACCCCGGGTGCCGGTCTGACGATCAGGGAGGCGAGCAGGCAGCTGCCGCCGATCACGGCGACGAAGGCTGCCAGCAGCATGAGCGAGATCGCGGTATCGAGCGGCACACGGATCATCCCGGCGGCCGCCCATGCATCGCGGCCTCGGAAGGAACCCTAGCCCCTCATCCGTAAAGAAAAGGTTGCGCCGGCCATACCCGGCGGCATCACCATTCCTGGCGGTAGTTCGGCGCCTCCCGGGTGATCGCCACGTCATGGACATGGCTTTCGCGCAGGCCGGCATTGGTGATGCGCACGAAGCGCGCATTGCGGCGCATCGACGGCAGGTCCGGCTGGCCGGTATAGCCCATCGCGGCGCGCAGACCACCCACCAGCTGGTGGATCACGTTGCCGACCGGGCCCCGGTACGGCACCCGGCCCTCGATGCCTTCCGGGACCAGCTTCAGCGTCTCGCGGACCTCGGCCTGGAAATAACGGTCGGCCGAGCCGCGTGCCATGGCACCCAGCGAGCCCATGCCGCGATAGGCCTTGTAGGAGCGACCCTGGTAGAGCAGGACCTCGCCCGGGCTCTCATCGGTGCCGGCGAACATCGAGCCGATCATCGCGGCATCGGCACCGGCCGCTATCGCCTTGGCCAGGTCGCCGGAGGCGCGGATGCCGCCATCGGCGATTACCGGGACACCCTTGGCCGCGCAGGCCTCGGCGGCATCCAGCACCGCAGTGAGCTGCGGCACGCCCACACCCGCCACCACCCGGGTCGTGCAGATCGAGCCCGGCCCGATACCGACCTTGACCGCATCGGCGCCAGCATCGATCAGCGCCTTGGCGCCATCGGCCGTGGCGATGTTGCCGGCGATCACGCGGACTGCGTTGGATAGCTTGCGGATGGCGCTCACCCCGTCCAGCACGCCGCGGGAATGGCCGTGTGCGGTATCCACTACCAGCACGTCGACGCCGGCATCGATCAGCGCTTCGGCGCGGGCCAGCCCGGCCTCGCCCACCCCGGTGGCGGCACCGACCCGCAGCCGGCCCTGCACGTCCTTGGTCGCGTTCGGATATTTCTGCGCCTTCTCGATGTCCTTGACGGTGATCAGGCCCTTCAGCCGGTAGGCCTCGTCGACCACGAGCAGCTTCTCGATCCGGAACCGGTGCAGCAGCTCCAGCGCCTCGCCGCGCTCGAAGCCCTCGTGCACGGTCACCAGGTCCTTCGCGGTCATCAGCTCGGAGACCGGCTTGTCGGTCATCTTGGCGAAGCGGACGTCGCGGTTGGTCAGGATGCCGACCAGCCGCCCGGCCGGGCCGTCGACGACCGGCAGGCCGGAGATGCCGTGGCGCTCCATGATGGCCAGCGCCTCGGACAGCATGGTCTGGGGCGTTACCGTCATCGGGTTGACGACCATGCCGGCCTCGAACTTCTTGACCTGGCGGACCTGGTTGGCCTGGTCCTCGATCTCGAGGTTCTTGTGGATGATGCCGAGCCCGCCCAGCTGGGCCATGGTGATCGCCATCGGCGCCTCGGTCACCGTGTCCATCGCCGCCGAGAGCAGCGGGATGCCCAGCTCGATGTCCGGTGCGATCTTGGTGCGCACGTCGACCGTGTTCGGCAGGACCTCGGACAGGCCCGGCTCCAGCAGCACGTCGTCGAAGGTGAGTGCTTCGCGCAGACGCAGCGAGGTGCCGCTGGACATGCCCATTCTCCGGCCGTGATCTGAAGTTGCGGCGATATAACGGGTCTGGCCGATCGCGAACAGCGGCAAAGGCCCGCCGGAGAATGCAGCGCCTGCATGGCAGCGCTCCTTCCACAGCCGGCCTCGGATCGGGGCCCTACAGTCTGGAATGATCGTACTTCCCGTTGCACAGCTGCCGCCCATCGGCCACAACCCCGGCGGTGCACCTCAGATCCGGGAGATGGTCGAAATGAGTGGTCCCAAGCGGCGGCTGCGCAGCCAGGACTGGTGGGACGACTATAAAGAGCCGGACATGACCGCGCTCTACCTGGAGCGCTATCTGAACTTCGGCCTGACCCGTCGCGAGCTGCAGTCCGGCAAGCCGATCATCGGCATCGCCCAGACCGGCTCCGACATCGCACCCTGCAACCGCCATCATGTCGAGCTGGCCTCGCGGGTGCGGGACGGCATCCGCGATGCCGGTGGCATCCCGCTGGAGTTCCCGGTCCATCCGGTCCAGGAGACCGGCAAGCGGCCGACCGCGATGCTCGACCGCAACCTCCAGTACCTGACCCTGGTCGAGGTGCTCTACGGCTATCCGCTGGATGGGGTGGTGCTGACCACCGGCTGCGACAAGACCGTGGGCTCCATGCTGATGGGTGCCGCCACCGTCGATCTGCCGGCGATCGTGCTCTCGGGCGGGCCGATGCTGAACGGCTGGTACAACGGCAAGCTCGCCGGCTCGGGCATGGTCGTCTGGCATGCCCGGCAGATGCTGGCCAAGGGCGAGATCAGCGTCGACGAGTTCATGGACATGACCTGCGCCTCGGCGCCCTCGGTCGGCCATTGCAACACGATGGGCACCGCGTCCTCGATGAACGCCATGGCCGAGGCGCTCGGCATGTCGCTCACCGGCTGCTCGGCCATTCCCGGGCCTTATCGCGAGCGCGGCCAGATGGCCTACGAGACCGGCAGCCGGATCGTGGAGATGGTCCACGAGGACCTGAAGCCCTCCAAGGTGTTGACCCGCAAGGCGTTCGAGAACGCGATCATGGTGGCGGCGGCGGCCGGCTGCTCCACCAACTGCCCGCCCCACGTGATCGCGGTGGCGCGGCACATGGGTGTCGAGCTCGACATCAAGGACTGGGAACTCTCCAAGGACGTCCCGCTGCTGGTCAACATGCAGCCGGCCGGTGAATTCCTGGGCGAGGAGTTCTTCCGGGCGGGCGGCGTGCCGGCGGTGATCAAGGAACTGATCAAGGTCGGCCGCTTCCACACCGACGTGCTGACGGTCACCGGCAAGACCATGGGCGAGAACCACGAGAAGGTGCCGTTCTCGCAGGACCGCCGGGTGATCAAGCCCTACGAGGAGCCGCTCATGCCGGAGGCGGGCTTCGTGATCATGTCGGGCAACATCTTCGATTCGGCGGTGATGAAGACCTCGGTGGTCAGCCCCGAGTTCCGGGCAAAGTACCTGGAGAACCCGGCCAGCCCCGGCGTGTTCGAGGGCCGGGCGATCGTGTTCGAAGGGCCGGAAGACTATCACGACCGGATCGACGACGAGAGCCTGGACATCGACGAGGACTGCTTCCTGTTCATCCGCAACTGCGGCCCGGTGGGCTATCCGGGTGCCGCCGAGGTGGTGAACATGCGGCCGCCGACCAAGCTGATGAAGAAGGGCATCCGGGCCCTGCCGACCATCGGCGACGGCCGCCAGTCCGGCACCGCGGACAGCCCGTCGATCCTGAACGCCTCGCCGGAATCGGCAGTGGGTGGCAACCTCGCGCTCATCCGCACCAACGACAAGGTGCGGCTGGACATGAACCAGAGCCGGCTGGACGTCCTGATCTCGGCCGAGGAGATGGCCGAGCGGCGCCGCGCATGGGAGGCCAACCCGCCGAAGATGCCGCCCTCCCAGACGCCCTGGCAGGAGCTGTATCGCCAGACGGTGGGCCAGCTCTCGACCGGCGCCTGCATGGAGCCGGCGACCCTCTATCTCAAGGTCATCGAGACCTACGGCACGCCGCGCCGCAACCACTGAAGGAGCCAAGACTTGCGGATCCCTGCTGATCCGCAAGTCTTGCTGCCACCTTAAGTATTTCTAGCATCACGATTTTTTGTGGTTCTCGGGTTCGTTCGTGCAAAACACGATCTCCCCGGCTGCACCAGGCCGAGAGCCTGGAACGATCATGCAGGATAGCACGAGGCGGAGACGGCAGCGAAGCCATTCGGCCCGCTGCCGGACCGCCCCTGCGTCATGACCGGCCAAACCGCGGACGTGGCGGCCGTGGGCCGGCTGGTCGGGATCTGCTCTCAGACCTGGTTCACGACTTGGCTCGGATCAGTTCCTCGCTCTTCGCCCAAAGCCGACCGGCCTTGGCGGCATCGAGCGCGTAGGACCTGACGCCGTCGGCGAACGGGTTGGGCCTGTCGTCGATCGGCGCCACCGCGCAATCCTCGAGATAGCGCCCACCGATCTCGTCCCCGTCGGCAACGACCGCGGCCCAGACCCACGTGGCCGCCGCCTGCGGGATTTCCTTCAGCTCTGCCGGCGGAAGGCCCGCTTCGGCGCGCGCCTTGCCGACCGTCTGGAGAAGACCCTGCAGGTCGTCCTGCGAGAGATGGCGGGGGAGAACGGTAAGGCTGTTGCCAGGCATCACCGAGGCGGCCCGGATGCCGCGGTCGCGATGGCGCCGGTCGAACTTGACGGCAAAGAGCGCGTTGGCCGTCTTGGACCGGCCATAGGCGACCCATGGGTCGTAGGGCTGCCCCTGGAAGTTCGGATCGTCCAGGTTGACATCGGCGACGCGATGGGCCTGGGACGACAGCACCACCAGTCGGCCGCCATTGGCGAGCAGCGGCGCGATCCGGTCCAGCAGGGCGAAATGGCCGAGATGGTTGGTCCCGAACTGGGTTTCGAAGCCGTCCGCCGTCCGGCCAAAGGGCGTCGCCATGACGCCGGCATTGGCGATGACGGCGTCAAGCGCCCGGCCATCGGCCAGCAGCCGGCCCGCACCGGCGCGGATGCTCTGCAGGGATGCCAGATCGAGCTCGATCAGCTCCAGGCTGCCGCCGCCCTGCGACGCGGCCTCACGGACCGGTGCCGTGGCCGGCCCGGCCTTGGCGAGGTTCCTTACGGCACCGACGATGCTGGTGCCATGCGCTGCCAGTGAGCGGGCGGTCTCCCGCCCGATGCCGGTCGAGGCACCCGTGACGAGAATGCGCTTTCCCTTCAGATCGACGCCGGAGAGCACTTCGTCAGCGGTCGACGTCGCGCCGAACTTCTCAGTCATGTCGCTTCCTCCGGTTGCTCAGGCAGGAGTGCCGAGCTTCGGCGCTCAGATCTGGTACCCGCCGGCGACGTCCAGGACGGCGCCGCTGATGTAGCCGGCGTTCGGGCCGGCGAGGAAGCAGACGGTCGCCGCCACCTCCTCCACCGTCGCGATGCGGCGGATTGCGTGGAGGTCCATCACCGCCTCCGGCAGGTTGTGGGCGGCAGCCGCCGCCATGTCGGTCGGCATGATGCCCGGCTGCACGACGTTCACGGTGATGTTGCGCGGGCCGAGGTCACGGCCAGCACCCTTGGCGTAGCCGGCGATCGCCGCCTTGGTGCCCGTGTAGTCCGCAGCACCCGGGAACGCGGTTCGGGTGGCGATCGCGGAACCGATGAAGATGATCCGGCCGCCGTCCGACAGCTTCGCTGCGGCGGCGCGGGTCGTCGCCACCGCCCCCAGCACGTTGACCTGCCACTGGCGGTCGAGCTCGGCGGTATCGGCTTCAGGATCGCCGACCCGGTGGCCCTGGACGGCAATGGCCGCGTTGTTCACGAGGATGTCGAGCCTGCCGAACTCGGCGACGACGGTATCGATCAGGACTGGCGCGGACGACGGATCGGCCTGGTCGCTCCGTATTGCGACCGCGCGCACGCCGGTCTTCCGCAGCTCCTGGACGACTGCCTCCGCCTTCTCCGCGGACGCGACATAGCTGATCGCGACATCGGCGCCATCGGCGGCCAGCGCTGCCGCGATTGCAGCACCCAGGCCCCGGGAGCCCCCGGTCACCAGGGCGACCTTGCCCTTCAGCACGTTCGACATGGGAGATCCCTTTCAGCTGCGCGCGAGGCGCCGTTCCAGGCTTCGGCAGGAGGCCGAGCCATTATCGTAACGATCATTACGTTAATGAGTGATATGAACGATGGACGCGGGCGGTCAAGCGCTTTATTTAACGATCGTTACGAAAAACCTGGATCGGGCTGATGGGCCGCCGTCGTGCGTTCGACGTGGAGAAGGCGCTGGACGCTGTGCTGTGCGTCTTCTGGCGCAAGGGCTACGAGGGCGCTTCCTATACCGACCTGACCGAGGCAGCGGGCGTCGAGCGGCCAGCTCTCTACGCCGCGTTCGGCAACAAGGAAGCGCTCTTCCGCCGGGCGCTGGACCGCTACCACGAGCGGTACCTCGGCTACATCCCGGAAGCGCTGGAGCTGCCGACGGCCAGGGAAGTCGCCGCGCACATCCTGTACAATGCGATCGACCTTAACACCCGCTATCCCGGCCATACTGGCTGCCTCGCCATCAACGGGGTCCTGGCGGGCACGGATGACGCCGAGCCGGTGCGCCAGGCATTGATCGATGCCCGCGCAGCCGGCGAGGCGCAGCTTCGGGAACGGTTCGAGCGAGCCAGGGCCGAAGGCGACCTGCCGGCGGCGGCCAGGCCCGATGTCCTCGCGGCGTTCGTGATGGCCGTCATGCACGGCATGGCGGTGCAGGCCAAGGCCGGTTTCAGCCGCGACAAGCTGGAGGCCGTCGCCGAGCAGGCACTGACCACGTGGCCGGCCAGCAGCGCCACGTGCACCGAATGAGCGTTTCGCATGGCTGCTAGTCGACCGGCTCCAGATCGACCGCGGCGCGCAGCAGAGCCTGGGTATAGGAGTCAGTCGGGCGGGTCATGACCTGCTCGGTGGGACCGGCCTCCACGATCTTGCCGTCCTTCATCACCACGACCTCGTGCGCGATCGCGCGAACCACGCGCAGATCGTGGCTGATGAACATGAAGGTCAGGCCGCGCCGCTCCTGGAGCCCCTTCAGGAGCTGGATGATCTGCACCTGGATCGACACGTCGAGGGCCGAGGTCGGCTCGTCCAGCACGATGAAGGCCGGGTCCAGCACGAGGGCCCGGGCGATGCCGATCCGCTGGCGCTGGCCGCCGGAGAACTCGTGCGGGTAGCGGTCCATGGCGGCGGGATCCAGGCCCACTTCCTCCAGTGCCTGGGCGACCCGGGCGCGCCGGGCGTCGCCGGACGGGCAGAGCCTGTGGATGTCCAGCCCCTCGCCCACGATCTCGCCCACGCTGAGCCTGGGGCTCAGCGAGCCGAACGGATCCTGGAACACGATCTGGAGCCGCTGGCGCAGCCGGCGCACCTCGTCGCGCGGCAGGCGGTCGATCGCCTCGCCTTCCACCACGATCGGGCCGGTTGAGCCGACCAGCCGGAGCAGGGCCAAGCCCAGGGTCGTCTTGCCCGAGCCGCTCTCTCCGACCACGCCCAGCGTCGAGCCTGCCCGAATGCGCAGGGCGACGTCCCGTACCGCGTGGATCACCTCGCGCGGCTTGCGCAGCCAGCCGCCGCCCAGCGGGAAGGCGACGTTCAGGCCGGGCGTCTCGACCAGGATCGGGGCGGCCGGGTCACGGCCGGCCGGCGGGCCCTTGGGCTCGGCTGCCATCAGCTCCTGGGTGTAGGGATGCTGCGGCCGCTCCATGACCTGCTCCAGCGGCCCCTGCTCGACGATCCGGCCATGGCGCATCACGGCGACGCGCTGCGCCACCTTGCGCACCACGGCGAGGTCGTGGCTGACCAGCAGGATCGCCATGCCCATCTCGGCCTGCAGCTCGCGCAGCAGCTTCAGGATCGCCGCCTGGACGGTGACGTCGAGCGCGGTGGTGGGCTCGTCGGCGATCAACAGGTCCGGCCGGCAGGCGATCGCGATCGCGATCATCACCCGCTGGCGCTGGCCGCCGGAAAGCTGGTGCGGGTAGCTGCCCAGGCGGGATTCGGGATCGCGGATGCGCACCTGGTGGAGCAGTTCCAGGATGCGTTGGCGCAGCCCCTGCCCGCGCAGGCCCTCGTGGAGCTGGAGGACCTCGCCGATCTGCCGCTCGATCGTGTGCAGCGGGTTGAGCGAGGTGAGCGGCTCCTGGAAGATCATGCCGATCCGCTTGCCGCGCAGCGCGCGCAGCACGGGTTCGGGCGCGCCGATCATCTGCCGGCC
The DNA here is from genome assembly GCF_035556675.1 of Geminicoccus sp. GTDB lineage: Bacteria > Pseudomonadota > Alphaproteobacteria > Geminicoccales > Geminicoccaceae > Geminicoccus. The sequence goes on from NZ_DATMFZ010000237.1 coordinate 11,537, forward strand.
GTCCAGGACGATCGAGCCCGCCGGGTGGAACGCCTTGGGATAGGGCAGGAGCTGCGGGATCGAGAGGGCGGTCACCGACTTGCCCGAGCCGCTCTCGCCGACCAGTGCCAGGGTCTCGCCCCGGTCCAGGGTGAACGACACCCCGTCCGCGGCGATCACCTCGCCCTCGCTGCCGCGAAAGCGCACGCCCAGGTCCTGCACCTCCAAAAGCGGCATCAGGCACTGTCCCCGAGCGTCTTGCGCGGGTCGAAGGCGTCACGGACCGCCTCGCCGGTGAAGATCAGCAAAGTCAGGATCACCGCGGTCACCAAGAAGCCGGTGATGCCGAGCCAGGGGGCCTGGAGGTTGTTCTTGCCCTGCGCCAAGAGCTCGCCCAGCGACGGCGAGCCGGGCGGCAGGCCGAAGCCCAGGAAGTCCAATGCTGTGAGCGTGGTCAGCGCGCCGGACAGGACGAAGGGCAGCAGCGCCAGCGAGCTCACCATGGCGTTGGGCAGGATGTGCCGGCGCATCACGGTGAGGTCGGTGGCACCCAGTGCCCGGGCGGCGCGGACATAGTCGAGGGTCCGGGCGCGGTAGAACTCGGCGCGGACGATGTCGACCAGCGTCATCCAGGAGAACATCAGCATGATGATCAGCAGCGTCCAGAAGCCCGGGACGATGAAGCTCGCCAGGATGATCAGCAGGTAGAGCAGCGGCAGCCCGCTCCAGATCTCGATCAGGCGCTGGCCGATCAGGTCGACGGCGCCGCCGTAATAGCCCTGCAACGCGCCGGCCGCGATGCCGATCGCGGAGGACAACAGGGTGAGCGTCAGGCCGAACAGGATCGACAGGCGCAGGCCGTAGAGCATCCGGGCGAACACGTCGCGGGACTGGTCGTCGGTGCCCAGCCAGTTCTGCCGGGATGGCGGCGAAGGTGCCCGCTCCACGCCCAGCACGACGGTATCGTAGCGGTAGGGGACCGGGGCCTGCAGGATCCAGCCCTTCTCCTCGATCAGCTCGATCACGGCCGGGTCGTTGTAGTCGGCCTCGGTCTCGAACAGGCCGCCGAACTCGGTCTCGGGATAGGACACGACCGTCGGGAAGTAGAACCGGCCGTCATAGCGGACCAGGAGCGGCCGGTCGTTGGCGATCAGGTCGGCACCGAGCGAGATCGCGAACACCACGAGGAACAGCCAGAAGGAGACATAGCCCCGCCGGTTGGCCCGGAACTGGGCGAGCCGGCGCCGGTTCAGGGGCGACAGCCAGCGCTGCCCGGGCGGCGCCCTCACACCCGCACCTTGGCGAAGTCGATGCGCGGGTCGACCAGGACATAGGTCAGGTCGGAGAACAGGCGCAGCAGCAGGCCCACCAGGGTGAAGATGTAGAGGGTCGCGAAGATGATCGGGTAGTCGCGGTTGATCGCCGCCTCGTAGCTGAGCAGGCCCAGCCCATCGAGCGAGAAGATGATCTCGATCAGCAAGGCGCCGGTGAACAGCATCGAGAGCAGTGCCGCGGGAAAGCCTGCGATCACGATCAGCATGGCGTTGCGGAACACGTGGCCGTAAAGGACGCGCCGCTCTGCGAGACCCTTGGCCCTGGCGGTGAGCACGTACTGCTTGCCCAGCTCCTCGACGAAGCCGTTCTTGGTGAGCAGGGTGAGCGAGGCGAAGCTGCCGATCACCATGGCGGTCACCGGCAGGACCAGGTGCCACAGATAGTCCAGGATCTGCTGCCACCAGGTCATGCGGTAGAAGTCGTCGGAGGTGAGGCCCCGCAGGGGGAACCACTGGAGGTAGCTGCCGCCGGCGAACAGGACGATCAGCAGCACCGCGAACAGGAAGCTCGGGATCGCGTAGCCGATCGAGACCAGCGTGCTCGACCAGATGTCGAACGGCGTGCCGTCCTTCACTGCCTTGCGGATGCCCAGGGGGATCGAGACCAGGTAGGTGATCAGCGTGGTCCACACGCCCAGCGAGATCGAGACCGGCATCTTCTCGATGATCAGCTCGGTGACCGGGCGGCCGCGGAAGAAGCTGTTGCCGAAGTCGAAGCGCAGATAGTCGCCCAGCATCTTGAGGAAGCGCTCGTGCGCCGGCCGGTCGAAGCCGAACTGGCGGTTGAGGTCGGCCAGCAGGGCCGGGTCGATGCCGCGCGCGGAGCGGGACTGGTCGTTGCCCGTCTGCGAGCTGGTCTCGCCCTGCCCGCCCCCGGAGAAGCGGGCGGTGGGATCGACGTTCTGGCCCTGGAGCTGGGCGACGATCAGGTCGATCGGCCCGCCGGGTGCCGCCTGGATGATGGCGAAGTTGATCAGCATGATCCCGAACAGGGTCGGGATGATCAGCAGGAGCCGCCGCAGGATGTAGCCGAGCACCGGGCGATCAGTCCGCCGGCAGCTCGGACTTGGCCTGCTCGACCTTGGTCGCGCGCTGGTTCTCGATCCACCAGGAGAACAGGTCGATGCTGTAGCGCGGCATCTGCTCCGGCCGGCCGAACTTGTCCCAGCGGGCCAGGCGGTCGTACATCGAGTACCAGTGCGGGATCAGGTGGTAGCCCCAGAGCAGCACGCGATCCATGGCCCGGCACGCGGTCTCCAGCTCCTCGCGGCTGTTCGCGTAGATCACCTTCTCGATCATGGCGTCCACGACCGGATCGCTGATGCCGGCATAGTTGCGGCTGCCCTGCTGGACGGCCGCCTGGCTGCCCCAGTACTCGCGCTGCTCGTTGCCGGGCGACAGGCTCTGGCCGATGATCTCGGCGATGACGTCGTAGTCGAAGGCGGTGACCCGGTTCTGGTACTGCGCGGAATCGACGGTGCGCACGCTGGCGGCGATGCCCAGCCGCTCCAGGTTCTTCACGAACGGCCCGGCGATCCGCTCGAACAGGGGGCTGTCCAGCAGGAGCTCGAACTGCAGCGGCTTGCCGGTCGCCACCTCGACCATGCGCCGGTCCCTTACCTCCCAGCCCGCCTCCTTGAGCAGTTCCAGTGCCCGGCGCAGTTGCGGCCGGTTGTTGCCGCTGCCGTCGGTGACCGGCAGGGTGAACTCCTGCGTGAACAGTTCCGGCGGCAGCTGGTCCCGGTAGGGCTCGAGCAGGGCGAGCTCGGCGCCTTCGGGCAGCCCCGTCGCGGCGAACACCGACGAGCCGGAGAAGTAGCTGTTGCAGCGGGTGTACTGGTCGTAGAACAGCGTCCGGTTCGCCCACTCGAAGTCGAAGGCGTAGCCCAGTGCCTCGCGCACCCGCCGGTCCTTGAACTGGTCGCGGCGCTGGTTGAACCAGAAGCCCTGCATGACCCCGCCGCTGTCGCGCTTGATCTCCTCCTTGATCAGGAGGCCCTGGCGCACCGCCGGGATGTCGTAGCCGGTGACCCAGCGCTGGGCCGAGCTCTCCACCTGCCAGTCGAACGCGCCGGCCTTGAAGGCCTCGAACGCGATGTTGGCGTCGCGGTAATAGTCGTAGCGGATCCGGCCGTAATTGTAGCGGCCCTTCATCACCGGGACGTCCTCGGCCCACCAGTCCTCGACCAGGGCGTAGCTCACCGAGCGGCCGGACTCGACCCGGTCGACCCGGTAGGGGCCGCTGCCGAGCGGCGGCTCGAGCGACGGCGTCTCGAAGTCGCGGTCCTGCCACCAGTGGGCCGGCAGGACCGGGAGCTGGCCCATGATCAGCGGCAGCTCGCGGTTGAAGCCACCCTTGAACAGGAAGCGCACGCGCTGCTCGTCGATCTTCTCCGCACGGTCCACGTCGGCGTAGTAGACCCGGTAGAGCGGCGCGCCCTTGCTGCGCAGGATGTCGAGGCTGAACACCACGTCGTCGACGGTGATCGGGCGGCCGTCATGCCAGCGTGCGTTCTCGCGCAGGCGATACTCGACGAAGCTGCGGTCGTCGGGCGTGGCGATGGTCTCGGCGACCAGGCCGTACTCGGCGAACGGCTCGTCCTGCGAATTCTCGGCCAGGGTCTGGTAGACGAGGCCCACCCCGGCCGCCGGCACGCCGCGCAGCACGAACGGGTTCAGCGTGTCGAAGGTGGTGCCCACCGCGGACAGGACGAGGTTGCCGCCCTTGGGTGCGTCGGGATTGACGTAGTCGAAATGGGTGAAGCCCGGCGGGTAGTGCAGGTCGCCGTACATCGAAAGGCCGTGGGCGGGCACCGCGTCCGCGGCACGGGCGAACCTGAACGGCGGAACCAGCGATGCGCCCAGGAAACCGAGGCCGGCCTTCGAGAAGCCCCGCCGATCCATCATCCGTCCATTCTCCCTCTGGCAAGCCGCCGTCGCAGCCACGCGAGGAAGGTTAGTGCGGCGACCGGCCCAGGGCCAGCGCCGGCCTTCAGTCGGGCAGGGACTGGAACATGGCCAGCGCCTGGGCATGCACCCGGGCGTCGCCCGCGACGATCACCCGGCCGGGCGAGCCCATGCCCACCGGCCGGCCCTTCCAGTCGGTGACGGTCGCACCCGCGCCTGCCAGGATCGGCAGGATCGGCAGGTAGTCGTAGGGGAACAGGTCCTGCTCCACCACCAGGTCGACGAAGCCCGCCGCCAGCAGGCCGTAGCCGTAGCAGTCGGTGTTGAACTGGGACAGGTAGACCCGCTCCTCCAGCGCGTCGAACGCGTCGCGCTGCGGGCCCTTGGGGAACATCCGCCGGGAATAGGAGGCCAGCACCGCTGCCGACAGGTCGGCACAGGCGCGGGTGCGGATCGGCTTGCCGTTGAAGGTGGCGGGCTCGCCCTGCACGCCCACCCAGCGCTCGCGTAGGATCGACTGGTCGATGATCCCGAGCAGCGGCTGACCCTGGCGGACCAGGCCGATCAGCGTGCCGAACTGCGGACGACCGCAGATGAACGACTTGGTGCCGTCGATCGGATCCAGCACCCAGACATATTCGGCATCGACCGCCTGCTTGCCGTATTCCTCGCCGAAGATGCCGTGGTCCGGGAACCGGGCCTGGATCATCTCGCGCATCAGGAGCTCGGTTTCCCGGTCGGCGATCGTGACCGGGCTCTCGTCGAGCTTGCTCTCGATCTCGAGCTCGGCGCGGAACCAGCGTCGCTGGACCTCGGCGGCGGCGTCCGCGAGCTGGTGGGCGAAATCCAGGAGCTCGTTGGTGGACGCGCCGGTCACGCGGATCTCCAGAGGAAAGGCAGGATGGCCGGGCAGCCCCTTCAAGGGCTGCCCTCACGTCAGGAGGAAAGGTTCAGCCGCCCTGCTCGGGCGTCTGCGCCGGGGCCTCCTCGATGGTCTTGTCCGCGTCCGGCGTGGCCTCGTCCGGGGTGGCCGGCGCCTCGGCCGCGGGCGCTGCCTCGGCCGTCGGCAGGGCCGGGGCGTTCGGGTTCAGCGAGTGCAGATAGGCGATCACGTCGGCACGCTCGTTGGGCTTCGATATGCCGGCGAAGGCCATCTTCGTGCCGGGGATGTAGGTCTTGGGCGACTTCAGGAAATGGTCGAGCTGCTCGGCATCCCAGGGCACGTTGTGGGCGGCCATGGCCTCGGAATAGCTGAAGCCGGGATGGGTGCCGCCAGGGCGGCCATACACGTCGTAGAGGCCGGGCCCGATCTTGTTCTCGTTGCCCGCGTCGAAGGTGTGGCAGGCGGCGCACTTCTTGGCCGAGGCGGCACCGGCCTCGACATTGGCGGACGCCAGCCGGACGGCGATCGGCTCCTCGGCCTCCTCGGTGGGCGCCGTGGCCGTCGTGTCCTCTACTGCCACGTGATAGGCATTCTCCTCGGGCATCGTCGGACTGTAGATCATCCGGGAGACGACTCCCGCGCCCATGGCGATGATCCCGGCGGTCAGAATGCCCGCCATGAGCTTGTTGCTTTCGAGCGAGGATGCCATCAGGAAGCCAGCCTTTCCGTTCCGATCGGTCGCCGTCCTGACGACGGCCGTCGGCGATGCGAACTGCCGCGCCGATCGCGTGCGGCTCTAGCGACCATGGCGGCGGTCCGTCAAGTTGGCCAGCGGGCGCGCCGCTTCGTCGCAAGCCGTTGCCGGCAAACTTCGGATCGATCCAGTGTCGTTCCGGGCCAACCATGGAGCCCCGCACTTGAGCCAGACCCTCGTCCTGATCCCGGCGCGGATGAAGGCGTCGCGCCTGCCGGACAAGCCGCTCGCCGACATCGCGGGCACCCCGATGATCGTCCACGTGCTGCGCCGCGCCACCGAGGCGGCGATCGGCCGGGTGGTGGTCGCCTGCGCCGAGCCGGTGATCGCGGAGGTGGTGCGTGCCGCGGGCGGCGAGGCGGTGCTGACCGATCCGGACCTGCCGTCCGGCACCGACCGGATCCGCCAGGCCTTGAGCGAGATCGACCCAAAGCGGCGCGCCGACCGGATCGTCAACCTGCAGGGCGACCTGCCGACCCTGGATCCCAAGGTGCTGGCCCAGGTGCTGGAGCCGCTCGACCGGCTGGGCGTGCCGATGGCGACGCTGGCGTGTGCCACGGACGACCCGCGCGAGAAGGTCGACCCGAACGTGGTCAAGGCCGTGGTCTCGGTCGACCCCGCGGAGCCCACGATCGGCCGGGCCCTCTACTTCACCCGCGCAACCTGCCCGTCCGGGGACGGGCCGATCCTGCACCATATCGGCATCTATGCGTTCGAGCGCACGGCACTGGAGCGCTTCGCCGACCTGCCGCCCTCGCCCCTGGAGCGCAGGGAGCGGCTGGAGCAGCTGCGTGCGCTGGAGAACGGCATGGCGATCGGCGTGCGCCTCGTGGACACGGTTCCGTTCGGCGTGGACACGCCCTATGACCTCGACCGCGCGCGGCAGATCCTGAGCCTCGCCAGACCCTGAACCGAAGACCGATGACCGAGCCGCACGAACCTACCGGCGTCAGCCCCGAGCGCACCATCGCGTTCCAGGGACGCCCCGGCGCCTATTCGCACCTGGCCTGCCGGGAGGCCTTTCCCGAGCTGGTAGCCCTGCCCTGCCACTCGTTCGAGGACGCGTTCGGTGCGGTGCGCGAGGGTGCGGCGCGGCTGGCGATGATCCCGGTCGACAACACCGTCGCCGGGCGGGTCGCCGACGTGCACCACCTGCTGCCGCGCGGCGGGCTGCATATCGTGGGCGAGCATTTCGTGCGGGTGAACCATCACCTGCTGGGCCTGCCGGGTGCGACCATCGAGGGGCTGCGCGCGGTGGAGAGCCATGTCCACGCGGTCGGCCAGTGCCGCCGCTTCCTGCGCCGCCACCATCTCCAGGCGGTGGTGGTGGCCGACACGGCGGGCGCCGCGCAGGACGTGGCCGCGGCCGGCGATCCCACGCGCGCGGCGATCGCCTCCAGGCTGGCGGGCGAGCTCTACGGCCTCGTCTCGCTGGCGGAGAACATCGAGGACGCCGAGCACAACACCACCCGCTTCCTGGTGCTCTCTCGGACGCCCCAGGATCCCGGCGAGACCGTGCCGGACGTGATGACCACCATCACCTTCACGGTGCGCAACCGGCCGGCGGCCCTCTACAAGGCGCTGGGCGGGTTCGCGACCTGCGGGGTGAACATGGTGAAGCTGGAGAGCTATATCGACGGCTCGTTCACCCAGGCGCAGTTCTATGCCGACGTGATGGGCCATCCGCGGCACGAGAGCCTGCGGCTGGCGCTGGAGGAGCTGCGCTTCTTCAGCCACTCGGTCGAGATCCTGGGCGTCTATCCGGCGCACCCGTTCCGGGCGGAGATCGCCTGACCCCATCGTATCCTGCACGACACGACCGGTTCGTGTTAGTCTCTCCGTCCTCATTCATGCCCTCGCATGATGGCGATCGTGGAGGAACACGACATGGCGGAGGTGGACGAAGCCCGACTTCAGGACTTTCTGGGCAAGATGCTGGGCGACCTGGGCGGTGCCATGAGCGTGGCGCTGGTCCGCATGGGCAGCAGCATGGGCCTCTACTCGGCCCTCGAGAAGGACGGGCCCGCCACCCCGGCCGAGCTTGCCGCCCGTACCGGCACGGCCGAGCGCTATGTCCGCGAGTGGCTGAGCGCGCAGGCGGCTTCCGGCTACGTCGCCTACGACGCCGCCACCGGTCGGTTCTCGCTGACGCCGGAGCAGGCGCTGGTGTTCGTCGACGAGGACAATCCCTTCTTCCTGGCGCCGGCATTCGACGTGGCCTCGGTCCTGCTGGACAACCAGCCGCAGGTGCAGGCCGCCTTCAGGACGGGCAGCGGTGTCGCCTGGGGCGATCAGTCCACCTGCCTGTTCTGCACGACGGCCCGGTTCTTCCGGCCGGGATACGTGGCGCACATCGTGCAGGACTGGCTGCCGGCGCTGGATGGCGTGGTCGCGAAGCTGGAGCAGGGTGCCAAGGTCGCCGATATCGGCTGCGGGCACGGCATCTCGACCCTGCTCATGGCGCAGGCCTTCCCGAACGCGCAGTTCGTCGGATTCGACTTCCACGCTGGTTCGATCGAGGCCGGGCGAGGTCATGCGCAGGAGCACGGCCTGGGCGACCGGCTGCGCTTCGAGGTGGCGGCCGCCAAGGAGTATCCGGGGCAGGACTATGATCTGGTGACGTTCTTCGACTGCCTGCACGACATGGGCGATCCGGTGGGCGCCGCCCGCCATGTCCGCCAGTCGCTCAAGCCGGACGGAACCTGGATGATCGTCGAGCCGATGGCCGGCGACCGGCTGGAGGACAATCTCAACCCGGTCTCACGGCTGTTCTACTCGGCGTCGACCATGATCTGCGTACCGACCTCGCTGGCCCAGGAGGTCGGCGCGGCCCTGGGCGCCCAGGCCGGCGAGAGGCGGCTGCGCGAGGTGCTGACGGAAGGCGGATTCTCCCGGATACGGCGTGCTGCGGAAACGCCATTCAACATGATCCTGGAAGCGCGGCCCTGAGGCGAGGCTCCCGCGCGCGACACGTCTGACCCGGCCATCTGTTCCGCGGGCCGCTACAGGCCCAGCCGGTCGCGGATGCGGCCATAGAGGATCCGGAGGTCCACGCCGGTCTTCCAGAAGGCGTGGAACGGCATCGGCCTGATGCCGGTCACGGGGATCGGCAGATCCTCCGCCCGGCCGCCCGCGACGCGCTCGGCCAGCGCCATGCCCATCGCGGTCGCCATCGCCACGCCGCGGCCATTGTAGCCGAGGCAGACATGCACGTTCTCTGCCGGCTCGTGGACGTGGATGAAGTAGTCCGGCGTGATGGCGAGCTGGCCGTTCCAGGCGTGGGTCCATTGCCGGCCATTCAGCTGCGGGAAGAGCCGGTGCGCATAGTCGATCAGGTGCCGCGCGTCCGCGATGTCCTCGAGCGGGCGCTGCCTTGCCCGGCCGCCCATCAGCAGTCGTCCGCCGGCATCCAGCCGGTAGTACACGGTGACGTGGCCCGCCTCGTAGAGCACGCTGCCGGACGGCATCACCTCCGCGGCGACCTCCGGCGGCAGGGGCTCGGTGGCGGCGATGGTGCTGAACAGGGGCACGATGCTCCTGGCGAGATCGGGCCAGAGCCCGTCGCTGTAGCCGTTGGTGGCGAGCACCAGGCGGTCGGCCGTGACGCTGCCGCCGGGCGTGGTCACCTTCCAGCGGGTGCCCTGCCGCTCGATCCTGGTGGCCGGCGAGCCGCCATGGACGACGGCGCCCAGATTGATCGCCGCCTTGGCGAGGCCGCGCGCATAGCCCAGCGGGTTCACCTTGCCGCCCTGGGGGAACAGCATGCCGCCGACATAGCGGTTCGTGCCGGTCGCCGCCGCCAGCGCGTCGGCGTCGCGCCACATGACGGGCGAGCCCGAGGCCTGGAGCTGCGCGAAGGTCTCCTTCGCCCGGGCCAGCCCCTCCTGGTTGTAGGCCACCCGGAGCGTCCCGGTCTGGGCCGCCTCGCACTGGATCTGCTGGCGCTCGATCAGGCGGAACACGACGTTCGGCGCGTCGCTGCTGAACGAGAGCGCCCGCTGGCCGCGCTCCTGGCCGAATGCCGCCAGGATCCCGGAGGGGTCAGGGTAGAGGCCCGGGTTCACCTGCCCGCCATTGCGGCCCGAGGCGCCCCAGCCCGGCTCGTTGGCCTCGAGCACGATGGGCCTGATCCCCTTCTCGGCCAGGTGCAGCGCCGTCGACAAGCCGGTGAACCCGCCGCCCACGATCGCCACGTCGGCGGATCGCTCGCCTGAGAGCGGCGGCGTCTCGACGGCGGGAATGGCAGTGTCGGCATAGAGGCTCTTCGGCAGCGGCTGCCGCGCGTGGGTCATCACGATGGTCCGATTGGCAGGGGAAGGTCGATCCATGGGCGCGGTCAGGCTTCGTCCTTGAGCGCGCCCATGAGCTGGAGGTTGCCGCCGACCGCGGCGGTGTTCACCGTCAGCGTCCGCTCGGTGAGGAAGCGCAGGAGATAGTGGGGGCCGCCGGCCTTGAAGCCGGTGCCGGACAGGCCCTCGCCGCCGAAGGGCTGGGTGCCCACCACGGCACCGATGATGTTGCGGTTGACGTAGATGTTGCCGGCCTTGACCCGCGAGGTCAGGGCTTCGACGGTCTCGTCGATCCGGGAATGGACGCCGAAGGTCAGGCCGTAGCCGGTGGCGGCCACGGCATCGACCACGCGGTCGAGGTGGCCGGCCTGCCAGCGCACCACGTGGAGGATGGGTCCGAACACCTCCTCGGTCAGCCGCGACATCCGGTCGATCTCGAAGGCCATGGGCGGGACGAAGGTGCCATGCGCGCAGGCCTCGTCCAGCCGCGCGCGGTGGAGGAGCCGGCCTTCCCGCTCCATGCGGGCGGCATGGGCCATGAGCTTGTCCCTGGCCTTGCCATCGATCACCGGGCCGACATCGGTGCCGAGCCGGCCGGGATCGCCCACGGCCAGCTCGGCCATGGCACCGGTCAGCATCTCGATGGCGCGGTCGGCGATCTCGTCCTGGACGAACAGGACGCGCTGGGCGGAGCAGCGCTGGCCGGCCGAGCGGAACGCGCTGTCCAGCGTGTCCTGCACCACCGCCTCCAGCAGGGCGGAGCTGTCCACCACCACGGCGTTCATCCCGCCGGTCTCGGCGATCAGCGGGCGCAGGGGCTGGTCGGTCGCGGCCATGGCGCGGTTGATCGAGAACGCGGTGGCGGTCGAGCCGGTGAACGCCACACCGGCGCAGCGGGGGTCGGTCACCAGGACCTTGCCGACCACCCCGCCCTCGCCCGGCAGGAACACCAGCGCATCGGCCGGGATGCCGGCCCGGTGCAGCAGGTCGCAGCAGAGCTGACCGGTGAGCGAGGTCGCCTCGGCGGGCTTGGCGACCACGCTGTTGCCGGCGACCAGGGCGGCGGCGAGCTGGCCCACGAAGATCGCGACCGGGAAGTTCCAGGGCGCGATGGTCACGAACACGCCGCGTGGGTGGAGGGTCAGGAGGTTGCGCTCGCCGGTGGGACCCGGCAGCTCGACCGGCCGGCCCAGCAGCCGGCGGGCCTCGGCCGCATAGTAGCGCAGGAAGTCGACCGCCTCGCGCACGTCGGCCACCGCGTCCAGCACGGTCTTGCCGGCTTCGCGCACGCACAAGCCCACCAGCTCAGCCAGGTGCCGCTCGAACAGGTCGGCGCCGCGGTCCAGCAATGCTGCGCGCTCCTCGACCGGGCGGCGCTCCCAGGCAGGCTGGCCGCGATGGGCCAGCGCCATGGCGCGCTCGGCCGCCTCGGCATCGGCGAACACCACGCTGCCAACCTCGCGGCGCCGGTCGGCCGGGTCAAAGACCGGGCGGGGCGGCTCCCGGCTTTCGACGCCCGGGGTTGCCCGGGCAGCGGGCAGGCTCGCCAGCCGGCGTGCCAGCTCGGCCAGCGCCTTCGGATCTGACAGGTCGACGCCCTCGCTGTTGCGCCGCTCTACGCCGTAGATCTCGGCCGGGCGCGGGATGGCCGGGTGGCGCTTGCTGGCGAAGCCGCGCAGGCGCTCGACCGGATCGGCGATCAGTGCGTCCAGCGATGCCCGGCGGTCGACGACCTGGTGGACGAAGCTGGAATTGGCGCCGTTCTCCAGGAGGCGGCGGACGAGGTAGGGCAGCAGGTCCTTGTGGCTGCCGACCGGGGCGTAGACCCGGCAGGGGACCGGCAGGCGCTCGGCCTTGACCAGGTCGCCATAGAGCGTGTCGCCCATGCCGTGCAGCTTCTGGAACTCGAAGCCGCGATTGTTGCCGGCGAGCTCCAGGATGGCGGCCAGCGTCTGGGCGTTGTGGGTGGCGAACATCGGGTAGAAGGCGTCGCCGCCGGCGAACAGCTCTCTTGCGCAGGCCAGATAGGAGACGTCGGTCGTGACCTTGCGGGTGAACACCGGATAGTCGGCATAGCCCATGGTCTGGGCCTTCTTCACCTCCCCGTCCCAGTAGGCGCCCTTGACCAGGCGTACCGGGATCCGCCGCGAGGTGCGGCTGGCGAGGTCGGCCAGCCACGGGATCACGTGGATGGCGCGCTTCTGGTAGGCCTGCACCGCCAGGCCCAGCCCGTTCCAGCCGCGCATGGTCTCCGAGGCGGCGAGCTGCTCCAGGAGGTCGAGCGAGGGCTCCAGCCGGTCGCTCTCCTCGGCGTCGATGGTGACGGCCACGTCGAGCTGGCGGGCGCGCTCCAGGAGGCTGGCCAGGCGCGGCAGGAGCTCGGCCATGATCCGGCCGTGCTGGGCGTACTCGTAGCGCGGATGCAGGGCGGACAGCTTGATCGAGAGGGAGGGGCGGCGGAACAGGTCGGGCTGGGGTACAGCACCCGCCGCCACCCGCTCCAGGGCGTGGAGGTAGCTGGCGAGGTAGCGTTTGGCGTCCTCGTCGGTGCGGGCGGCCTCGCCCAGCATGTCGTAGGAATAGAGATAGCCCTGGCGCTCGGCCGACTTCGCCCGGCCGACCGCCTGGTCGATGGTCTGGCCCAGCACGAACTGGTGGCCCAGCACCTTCATGGCCTGCTTCAGCGCCTCGCGGATCACGGGCTCGCCCAGCCGCCCGACCATGCGGGAGACCCGGTGGACGAAACCCTGGCCGCTGTCCTCCAGGCTGAGCAGCCGGCCGGTCAGCATCAGGCCATAGGTCGAGGCGTTGATCAGGAAGCTGTCGGACGCGGCGACCTTCTTCTGCCAGTCGGTGTCGCCGATCTTGTCGCGGATCAGGAGGTCGGCGGTCTCGACGTCCGGCACGCGCAGCAGGGCCTCGGCCAGGCACATCAGGGCCACGCCCTCCTCGGTGTCCAGCGCATAGGCGTGCATGAACGCCTCGACCCCGCCGGCCGCCACCGCGTCCTTGCGCAGCTTCTCGGCCATGGCGCGGGCCTGGGCGGTGATGCGCTGGCGGCGCTCCGGCGTGAACGAGACCCGGGAAAGGAGGCGGGCGGCGGCCGCGTCCTCGTCCTCGTGATAGGCGGTGCGGATCGCCTCGCGCAGCGGCGACGGATCGATCGGCGGCAGCTCGGTCAGGATCGGCGTCAGCGCCATCACGGCATCTCCGCAGGCAGGTTCCACGCCGATTGGACGCCAGTCGGAGCCGGTGCACAATGGCTGCCCGGCGTCAGGCGGCCCTGCCCTTGCGGCGGCGATGGCCGGCGGCGGCCCGGCTGCTGCCGTCCCGGCCGAGCAGGGCCGTGACGGTCTCGCCGACCGCGGCCAGCCGGTCGAAGTCGACGCCGTGGCGCACACCCAGCCCGTCCAGCAGGTAGACCAGGTCCTCCGTCGCGAGGTTGCCGGCGGCCCCCGGGGCGAACGGGCAGCCGCCCAGGCCGGCCACGCTGCTGTCCACGGTCCGCACGCCCAGCTCCAGGGCGGTCAATACGTTGGCCAGCGCCTGGCCCATCGTGTCGTGGGCATGGATCGCCAGCCGGTCGATCCCGACGCTGGCAGCACAGGCCCGCACCACCTCCGCGATCCGGGCGGGCGTGCCGACGCCGATCGTGTCGCCCAGCGAGATCTCCTGGCAGCCCATGCCGGCCAGCGCCTCGGCGACCTCCACCACGCGCGCCACCGGCACCTCGCCCTCGAACGGGCAGCCGGCCACGCAGGACAGGTAGCCGCGCAGGCTCAGGCCAGCACCCTTGGCCTTGGCGGCGACCTCGTCGATCCGGGCGAGCGTCGCCTCGATCCCGGCACCGCCATTGCGCAGCGAGAAGGTCTCGCTGGCCGCGGCGAACACCGCCACCTCGCGGGCACCGGCATCGATTGCGCTGCGCAGGCCGCGCCGGTTCGGCACCAGGACCGGCAGCCGCACATGTTCCAGGTCACGCAGCCCCTCCAGCACCGCGTCGCTGCCGGCCATGGCGGGGACCAGGTCGAAGCGGACGAAGGCGCCGGCCTCGATCGTGGAGAGGCCGGCGCCGGCCAGGCCGCGGATCATGGCGATGCGCTGCTCGACGCTCAGCAGGCGGGCCTCGTTCTGCAGCCCGTCGCGCGGGCCGACCTCGACGATCCGGACCTCGGGCGGCACACCTGCCAGCGGATCGGGGCTCACGGCGCCAGCTCCACCAGGATCTGCCCGGCCGCGACCCGGTCGCCCTCGGCGACCGCCACCTGGGCCACCCGGCCGGCGCAGGGGGCCAGGAGCCGGTGCTCCATCTTCATGGCGTCCAGCACCGCCAGCAGCTGGCCCTTCTCGACTTCCATCCCGACCTCGGCTCGTACCTGCACCACCCGGCCCGGCAGGGGGGCACGGACCACCGCCTCGTCGATCGTTTCCGACGTCGCGTTGGCATTGTCCTCAAGGCGCAGCCGCACGCCTCGTTCCACCAGCACGACGCTCTCGGGTTCGTTTCGTATTTTCATGCGGCGACGATGGCCGTCGGCCTCGATCGCGACCTCGCCGGGCAGATCGGTCCAGAATAGCCGAAACCGCCGGATCGTGTCACCGGCCTGCACCTCGACGCCGTCCTGCAGGTGCCGGACCCGGACCGTGCCGGCCCTGAAGCGCACCGTTTCCTCGGCCGGAAGGTTGGGGCGCCAGGGTACGCCCTGGAACCAGGGGTCAGCCGAATCGTGCTGCCTGGCGGCCACCCGGGCTGCCGCGGCGATGGCCAGTTCCTCGGCCGAGGGTTGCGGGTCACGCTCCAGATCCGGCAGGACACGCTCCAGCCAGAGCGTGTCGATCCGCTGCGCCTGGAAGTCGGGCTGGCGCAGGATGGCGTCCAGCAGCGGGATGTTGGTGACGATGCCGCCAATGCCCACCGACCCGAGCGCGGCGGCGGCTTTTGCCAGGGCATCGGCA
>NZ_DATMFZ010000238.1:0-2540 GCF_035556675.1 Geminicoccus sp.
CCGCTATCACTACGGCAGCCATGAAGAGCTCCGGCACCACCTGCAGCTCTTCCTCGACGCCTACAACCACGCAAGGCGCCTGAAGACCCTGCGCGGCCTCACCCCCTACGAGTTCATCTGCAAAGCCTGGACGGAACAGCCGTCCAGATTCATTGCCGATCCGACCCACTACACCCTGGGACCAAACATCTAGGCGGGCGAGGCAGGGCCGCGCGCTCTGGCGGGGAGGCAGGGCATCCTCTAACCTCGTCCTTGCCCCACCGGCAGCCCGAGCGCCGCAGCGGCGGGCAGAACCGGGGAGCATCAACAGCCATGCGCATCCTCCTCCTGCCCGCTCTCCTGGCTCTGCCGCTGGCGGCACGGGCGGCGGAGCCCGTGGACCTTGCCCTCGTCCTGCTGGCCGACACCTCGACCAGCATCGACCAGTCCGAGTTCGAGCTGCAGAAGGCGGGCTACGCCCAGGCCTTCGCCGAACCGGCCGTGGTGGACCGCATCCTGGGCGGCCCGACCGGTGCCGCCGCCATTGCCTACGTGGAGTTCGCCGGCCGCGGCGAGGCGAGCACGGTCATCGACTGGACGGTGGTGCGCAGTGCCGAGGAGGTGCTGGCGCTCGGGCGGCTGATCGCGCTGGCCCCCCGCTCCTACAGCGGCGACACCTCGATCAGCACGGGCATCCGGCACGCCACCCAGCTCCTGGCCTCGGCCCCGGTCGAGGCCGCGCGGCAGGTGATCGACGTCTCGGCCGATGGCCGCGATCCCTCCGACGGCGCCATCACCAAGGCGCGCGACGCAGCCCTGGCCGCCGGCATCACCGTCAACGGGCTCGCCATCATCGACGACCGCCCGATCGGCACGATCGACGGCCGGCTGACCTATACGACCTGGGAGCCCTCGGGCCCGCTGACGGATTATTTCGACCGCTTCGTCATCGGCGGCCCCGGCAGCTTCGTGGTCGAGGCGCGCGACTTCTCCCAGTTCGGCGAGGCGCTCACGCGCAAGCTGATTGTGGAGATCTCGGGCACTCTGCCCCCGCCGCGGCGCCTGCCGGCGGAGCACGCGGAGGGCTGAGCTTCCGGCAGGTGCTGTGGGAGGTCGCCGGCCCGGGACGAAACCTGGGCCGGCGGATGCCCTCACTGCTGCGGCTCGACCTGCAGGCGGTGCAGGCTGGCGCGTCCCGTGTCGGGCAGGATGGTCAGTGCTGTCGGACCGGGCGGCACAGCCACGAAGCTCAGGAGATGCGCCGGATCGTGGAGGACCTGCTGCGGTGGCAGCACCAGTGACTCACCGATCCTGGGGAGAATGAACCCCGATGTAACCGGGCATCATGCGCCTGTCCGAAAGACAGTCGGGCACGCGATGCTGGTCAGCCGATATGAGAGGGCAAGCATCCGTGCGACCTCGTCCACCCGCATCTGGCATGTTCCAGACACATGTACGAGACACTAGCGGGACATGAGAGGCAGCCGACCAGAGCGGCTGACGCCTGAACCATTGGAATGGTTGGCGTCCCCAAGGGGACTCGAACCCCTGTTTGCGCCGTGAGAGAGAGCAAAAGTATCCAAATCTACCTCGGCGAGCGTCCGCTATCGTCCGCGCAACTCCGCAATTACCTGAAGTTCCTTAGGAACCTGTCCTCGATTGTCCGTGCGCATCCGGGAGCGTACACTTCCGAAGTGTTCACTACTGGAGGCGCTAATGCCAAAGCCTGTTCCGCTGAGCAGAATCCAGAGTAAGACTGAGCGGGCGAAGCTTGAGACAGCGCATGAGCCATGGTGGTTCGGCATCGCGCCGGGACAGCATCTTGGCTATCGGCGGATCAAGGGAACTGGCTACGGCACCTGGTATGCTCGGTGGCGGCCGACAGGCAGTGGCAAAGTATCGTACCACAAGACCACACTCGGCTATGCGGATGACCAGCGTGAGGCCAACGGCGTTGACGTTCTGAGCTTTTCCCAAGCCAGAGAAGCAGCGGTGCGCTGGTGGGATCAGCAAGTCCGGCGTGCGGCCGGATTGGATGAATATTCTCCTCCTGCGCTCCGCACCGTCAATGACGCAATGGACGACTATCTGGAGTGGTTCCGGCGGGAGCGAAAGAGCATCAAGCAAACGGAGCGAGCGATCGACCGGCATATTCGTTCATCGCTCGGCACTGAGGAGTTGAGCCGGCTCACTGCTACCCGACTTCGAGCTTGGCATGCCGCTCTGGCAGAAGCCCCTGCCCTCGGCCGTCAGGGAAGACCTAAAGCGATCGCCAAAGGTCACGATCCGGATGAGGTGAAGCGCAAGCGGCGCTCAAGTGCAAACCGCGTCCTAACGATCCTGAAGGCCGCTCTTGCGCATGTGCACCAAGAACACGAGGTGGGCGTCCCTACCTCTTGGAAGCGGGTTCAACCGTTCAGAGGTGCTGATGCTGCGCGGCTCCGCTACCTGTCGCGTGACGAAGTCATCAGGCTGCTTAACGCGTGCCCACCAGATTTCCGGTGGCTAGTGCGTGCAGCAGTAGAGACTGGGTGCCGTTTTGGTGAGCTCGCACGCGCCCG
>NZ_DATMFZ010000239.1:0-2996 GCF_035556675.1 Geminicoccus sp.
GAGCAGGCCGACGCTGCCGCCCACCGACATGAAGGTGCCGGGCTTGGGGTAGGCAGGGGTGGCGGGCGGCACTGCCTCGGACACGATCCGCGCATCCGGGGCCTGCCCGGCCAGGCGCTGGGAAATTTCCTGGGCCTTCAGCTCGAACGCGTCGTGGGCCTGGCGCCGGGCGCGTGCCTCCTCCTCCAGGGCCGCGAGCTCCTGGCGGCTGCTGGCCATGCCCGCGGCATCGCCCTTGATCGCCTCCAGCTGCCGGGCCAGGCCGTCGGCGCGCACCCGCGCCATCTCCGCCTCCATGTCGAGCTTCTGCAGCATCTGGCCTTCCGCCGAGGCGAGCTTGCGGGCCAGCTCCTTGCGCCGGCTGCGCAGGTCGACCACGCGCGGATGACGCTCGCCATACTGGGCGAGCAGCTCCGCCTCCTCGCGGGCCGCGGCGGCATCCAGCGCCAGCAGGGCCTGGTAGGGCGACGGCTGGCTCTCCTCGGCACCCAGGAGTCCCTGGCCGCGCCTGGCGGCGTCCTTCAGCCGCGCGGAGCGGACCTCGCGGGTCTCCGCCTCGATCCGCGCCTCGACCAGCTCGCGCGAAAGCGCATTGAGCTGGTCCTCGCCGCTGCCGAGTGCCGCCACCAGGGTAGGCCTGGCGGCAGCGCGCGCCTGCTCCAGCCGGGCCTCGGCACTCGAGAGGGCGTCGCGCAGCTGGCGGCGACGCTCGGCCAGCCGCTCCTCGACCCGGCCCGCCGCCTCCAGCTTCTGGGCGATGCGCGCGGTGACGAACGCCTCGGCCACCTCGTTGGCGACCTCAGCCGCGCGCCTGGGGTCGTTCGCCTCCCAGGTGATCGCGACCACGTGGCTCTTGCCCTCGCGGCTGCCCTTGAGCCGGTCGAGGAAGCGGTCGAGCAGGCGCGGCGAGGGCTCGCCCGGCAGGGCGTCGATCGGCACCTCCACCGGGCCTTCCGGCACCAGGCCGGCCAGCCAGGCGACGGGGCGGGCCAGCGGGCCCAGCCGCTCCTCCAGCTCCGACCCCAGATCCAGGCGCTGGATGACCTCGCGGGCCATGGCGCGCGAGGCGATCTGGCGGATCTGGCTGTCGAGCGTACCGCTCTCGGGCGGGGCCACGATCTGGTCCAGCCCGTCCGGCCCGCCGAACGTCACCGGCTCGTAGATGACCTCGGCGCGGGCGACATAGACCGGCTCGATCAGAGTAGCGGCCAGCCCCGCCGCCGCCACGCCCAGCGCGGTCATGCCGACCAGGACCGGCCAGTGGCGCCGGAGCACCCGAACCTGGTCCGCGATCCGGGGTTCCGCGCCCACCGCACCCCTCGGCTGTGCCCGATCCTGCGTCATGCCGCCTTGCCCCGCGCTGCCGGGCACCGACGATAGCGCATGTTCGGGAAAATTCAACCAAACAGCGATTTTTCTAGAGAAACTTGCCAGTATTGGTTGGGTATCCGGGCTCACTGGCGGTGCTGCTGCCATCGGTCAGCCGCAGGACCAGCGGCACTGTCCCGGTACCGCCACGGGCCT
Organism: Geminicoccus sp.; assembly: GCF_035556675.1. Classification (GTDB taxonomy): domain Bacteria; phylum Pseudomonadota; class Alphaproteobacteria; order Geminicoccales; family Geminicoccaceae; genus Geminicoccus. The sequence goes on from NZ_DATMFZ010000239.1 coordinate 1,525, forward strand.
GCCGCCAGGATGGCAGAACCGCCGGGCCGGCGGAGGCAGGGCCGGGCTCGGCGAGTGCCGCCGCGAGAGCCGCGGGCTCCGGCCCGAGCGCGCCGTCCGGGCGTTGGGTGGTCCGCCAGCGCAGCAGGGCCTGGATGACCGGCTGCGCCAGCTCGCCCAGTGGCGCGTAGCCGCCAGGCAGGGCACCGGCCGCCAGTGCTGCCCGGTCCGCCCCGCTCAGCTGTAAGGCGCCCAGCCTGGCGGCAAGCGCGGTCCCGATCAGCTCGTGGACCGGGCCAGCCGCCACGGACCCGGCGCCGTGCGGTTCCAGCAGCCGCTCCAGCGTGCCCTGCACGAGCCCGGCATCGATCCGCTCGGTCCGGATGCCCAGCGCATCGGCGAGCGCGTTGCGGCCGGACCACGCCGTCCAGCCGTACACCCGGGCCGGGCCCAGCGCGTCGGCCGCCAGCACCGGCAGCAGCGCACCGGCGCTGCTCAGCTCGAGCACCGCCAGCTCCAGCCCCAGCCGGCCCGTCAGGCCGCGCAAGGCGGTCAGCAGAGCCAAGTACAGGTCGGCCGGCTCCTCCGGCGGCGGCACCCGCAGGCCGGTTGCGGCCGGTACCAGCCAGCCGTCGTCCTGCCTGGCCCAGCGGGTCAGCAGCAGGCTTTCCTCGAACGCCGGTGCCAGGGCCACCAGACGCCGCGCCGGATCGAGCGCCAGCGAGAGGCCGTCGAACACCAGTTCGCCGCCGCCGCCCGCCGCATTGGCCAGGACTAGCGGCAGGCCGGTCTCGGTGACGCGCTGGACGGCGTGCTGCTGGCGGCGCTCGAACCCGCCCGGCGCGAACGGCAGGGCCGCCGGCACCAGCAGGATCTCCGCCCCGCTCTCCGCCAGCGCCTCGGCGACCTCCGGCACATCGAGCTCCGCCCCGGCCAGCACGCCCAGCCGCCAGGGCGGCCCGTCGGGGCAGGGCAGGGCCAGCGGGCCTGCGAGCTCGCCCGGCGCGAACCGGCAGGCCTCGGCCAGCCGCGGATCGCGGGCGAGGCCCACGCGCCAGCGCCGCCCGAGCTCACGCCCCTGGCCCAGCAGCACGCTGGCGAGCCGTGGCCGCCCGCCGTCTTCTGGCCGCCAGGGCAGGCCCACCAGCACCGCCGGCCCGCCCTGCCCGGTGTCGGCCTGCCCGGTGTCGGCCTGCAATGCCCGCAGCGCATCCGCGGACCTCGCGCACAGCCCGGCCTCGTCCGCCAGGGCGGGCAGGCCGGTCAGCGCCAGATCCGGGCAGAGGAGCAACTGCGCCCCTTTGGCCGCATCGCGCAGCCGGCGGATGGTCTGGAGGTTGGCCGCGACATCACCCGGCACCGGGTCGAACTGGGCGATCGCTAGGACGAGATCGGACAAGGCTGAAGACTCCACCGCGACAGACCGCCACCGCTTCCGGCATCGGCCGGCGATTGCGGCAAGCGATGGGAGCGCCGGATCTTCTCTTTCGGAG
>NZ_DATMFZ010000240.1:0-6662 GCF_035556675.1 Geminicoccus sp.
GCGCGGATGGGCCATGCCGAGCTGGTCGCCTGCTGCCGGGCTGCCGGACTGACCATCGTGGAGTGACTGGATGCTTTGTCCCTGCTGCAAGGCGGGTCTCCTGCGCGCCGACAGCGTCACCATGGCCATCCGCCGCGATGGCCAGATGGTGACGCACGTGCAGGTGCCCGCCTGGCGCTGCCGGAACTGCGGCGAGCAGAGCTTTGCCGACGAGGTGATCGAGGAGGCGGTCGCCGCCCTGGAAGAGCACAGCGAGGCGGGCGACGAGATCGTGCTGATCGACGAGGGCAGGGCGGCGGGCTCCGCTTAGTCGGCGCCTGCCGAAACAGTGGCCATTGCACCGAGTGGCATGAGCTTCGGATTGAGTTTGATCGCGTTGGTGATGTTCCAGCGCTTGGGCGAGGTTTTGACGACCGCGTGGTAGATCTGCCCGAACTAATCCCGAGTGAAGTCAGCATCCATGATGACGTCATAGGTTTTAGGTTCCAGACATGCTCATGAAAGCTGTGGCTGGTGTAGCCGCGATCGGCCACCACTCAGCGTGGTCCACCCGGCAGCCGGGCAAGCAGGCCGATTGCCTGTGGTAGCTCATGCGCCTGTTCTGGGGCGGTGCCGAAGGCGACGGCCCGGCCAGCGCCTCCTGCAGTCACACAGGCCTCGGTGCCATCGGGGCTGAAGCCCGATCTCTCGGAGAGATGCCAGCAAAGCTGGCAGGAGCCGCACGAGATCGGCCAAGAGCTTCACCCGTGGTGCGGTCGGCTTCCATGGCTACTGAAGCTGACGGGCGCTAGCCGGCGCCGTGCGCCTTGAACCAGTCGAGCATCCGCTGCCAGCCTTCCTTGGCCGCGGCTTCGTCATAGGAAGGCCGATAATCCGCATGGAAGCCATGGCCGGCCTGGGGAAAGACCACGATCTCCGAGCCGGACCGGCCTTTCGTCAGCGCCGTCCTCATCCGCTCCACCGTGTCCAGAGGGATGCTCTGGTCCTTGCCGCCATAGAGGCCGAGCACCGGAACGGTGAGCTCTCCGGCAATGTCGACCGGCTGGCGTGGCTGAAGTTCGTTCACGTCGCCGACCAGCCGCCCATACCAGGCGACCCCGGCCTTCAGTGCGGGGTTGTGCATCGTGTAGAGCCAGACGATCCGCCCGCCCCAGCAAAAGCCGGTGATGCCTGAACGCTGGACATCCGCCTGACCCGAGGCGGTGGCGAACCTCAAGGTCGCGTCCAGGTCGGCCATCACCTGCGCGTCCGGCACCCTGGCCACCACGTCGCGCAGGATCTGCTGGATGTCGCTCATGGCGGACACGTCGCCCTGCCGGGCATGGAGCGCCGGGGCGATCGCATAATAGCCGGCCTTGGCCAGGCGGCGGCAGACGTCCTTGATGTGCTCGTGGACGCCGAAGATCTCCTGGACCACCAGCACCACCGGGAACGGCCCGGTACCTGCCGGCATCGCCAGGTAGCCCGGGATCTCGCCATCCTGGACCGGGATGCGCACCTCGCCGGCACTCAGTCCCCCGGTGTCGGTAGTGATGGTGGCCGCCGCCACCGGGCTCACCGCGGCGGCGAACCCGGCCGCGAGGCTGGTGACGGCAAAGCCGTGCCGGTCCGGATCCAGCTTCGGTGCCAGGCTGGACCGATCGGGCTGGAAGCCCTGCATGTCCATCTCTCCCTCGAGAAACAGAACGATCACCACGGAGCTGTAGCACGCGCCTGGATGTCCGCAATGGCGGGCCTGGCCGGCCCCGGCTCAGCGCAGTGTATAGCCGCCGTCCACCACCATCTCCTCGCCGGTGGTGAAGGTCGAGGCGTCCGAAGCGAGGTAGACGGTGGCGGCCCCCAGTTCCTCGACCGTGCCGAACCGGTTCTGCACGGACGGGCCGATCCAGTGCTGCTTCACCATCTCGCCGTGCTTCTCGATGATGGGATCGACCAGTTCGGTGTGGATGTAGCCCGGTACCAGCACGTTGACCCGGATGTTGTGCGGCGCCCATTCGACCGCGAGGCACTTGGTCAGCAGGTGCACGCCGGCCTTGGCGGCGTTGTAGTGTGCCTGCTTCTGCGGGAAGTTGACGATCTTCGCCGAGAGCGAGCCGACATTCACGATCACGCCGCGCTTCTGCCGGATCATCCGCCGCCCGACCGCCTGGCAGCACAGGAACACCGAGGTGAGGTTCATGCGGATCATCCGCTCCCACTCGACCTCGGTCATGTCCTCGGCAGCCGCGTTGTGCGCGATGCCGGCATTGTTGATCAGGATGTCGATCTCGCCGAAGCGCCGCTCCGCTTCCTCGGCCATGCGCTGCACGTCGGTGCTGACGCTGACATCGGCCTGCTGGACATAGGAGCCGGTGCGGCCCATGGCCTGCACCTCGGCCAGCACCTGCTCGGCCCGGTCCTTCGCCTTCTCGTAGATGATCGCGACGTCCGCACCCGCCTCCGCCAGCGCCAGCACGATGCCGCGGCCGATGCCGCGGCCGCCGCCGGTCACGATCGCCTTCTTCCCGTCGAGCCTGAAACGGTCGAGAACCGTCTTGCCGGTGCTGGCCATGGATACGGCACCTCCCCTCGTGATTGTTGCGGCCGCATCTTGGCGGCGCTTTGCATCCCAGGCGAGCCCGAAGCGCGGCCCGCGACGGAGCCTCTGACGCCTGAGGCCGTTGGGAAGGCGATCCCCGAGGCGGAGACCCCATTTGTTCGAATGGACGACCGGGCTCATCGAGCAGAGCGGCTATGCCGGCATCGCCTTCATGATGCTCCTGGAGAACCTGTTCCCGCCGATCCCGTCGGAACTGATCATGCCGATGGCCGGCTACATGGCAGGCCAGGGCCGGCTGAGCCTGATCGGCGTGGTCCTCGCTGGCTGCGTGGGTTCGGTGCTGGGCGCCCTGTTCTGGTACTATGTCGGCCGCTGGGTCGGCCTCGAACGGCTCAAGCGCTGGGCTGGCGCGCATGGCCGCTGGCTGACGATCAGCCCGGACGAGGTCGACCAGGCCAAGCACTGGTTCGATCATTATGCCGGAATCTCGGTGTTCATCGGCCGGCTGATCCCGGCGATCCGCACCCTCATCTCGGTCCCGGCCGGCATCGGCGGCATGAACCTCGTGGCCTTTCTCGCCTGGTCGAGCGCCGGCACCGTGCTGTGGACCACGTTCCTGGCTGGCGCCGGCTATGTCCTGGGCAGCCGGTTCGACCAGGTCGAGGCCTGGCTCAACCCGGTGTCGAACGTGGTGATCGCGGCACTGGTGCTGATCTATGCTTGGCGGGTGATCACGTTCAAGCAGCCGGACACGCGCTAGAGCATGGCCTGGACGAGTGCCCGCATACCCGAGCCGCGGGGCTTCCTGGCCAGGCTCGGCCGCTATGAGTTCGTGCTGCTGGGCTCGCTGTGCGCCATCGCCGCGATCCTGCTGCTGTTCGGCCTGGTCACCGAGGAGGCCCTGGAGGGCGATGCCTCGGCGTTCGACCGGGACATCCTCCTGGCGCTGCGCAACCCGGCCGACCTCGCCGACCCGATCGGGCCCGCCTGGCTCGAGCGGGCCGCTTCCGACATCACCGCACTGGGTGGCGTGCCCGTGCTGGCCCTGGTCACGCTGGTCGCGGCCGGCTTCCTCCTGATCATCCGGCGCCAGGCGATCGCACTCCTGGTGCTCCTCTCGGCGGCCGGCGGCACGGCGGTCTCGTTCGGGCTGAAGCTGTTCTTCGCCCGGGTGCGCCCGGACCTGGTGCCGCATCAGGTCGACGTGTTCACCTCCAGCTTCCCCAGCAGCCATGCGATGATGTCGGCGATGATCTACCTGACGCTCGGCGCGCTGCTGGCGCGGGTGCAGAAGCAGCGCCGGATCAAGGCCTACATCATGATGGTGTCGGTGCTGCTGGCCGTCCTGATCGGCGCCAGCCGGGTCTATCTGGGCGTCCACTGGCCCACCGACGTGCTGGCGGGCTGGATGGTGGGCTCCGCCTGGGCGATGCTGTGCGGCACGGCGGCCTGGTGGCTGCATCGCCGTGGCCACGATGCCGATGGGCAGGCACCGGACTGAAAGCAACGGATCCTCCGCAAGCGATCCAGATCACTGGTCGCACTCGGCCGGCTCATGGCATTGTCCGCCGCATGATTTCTCGGGAAGCCGACATGCATGGCCGGAAGGCGGAATTTTCGGGCCTGCCCAGGCGTGGCCTGGTGGCGGGCGTGCTGGCGGTTGCCGCCGTAGGGGCGGATCGTGCCCAGGCACAGGCGGCAGGAGTCGGCCATGTGCAGAGCCTGCGCGGCGAAGCCTTCGCCCAGAGCGGCCGGGTCCGCCGTCCGCTAGCCGTCCAGGCACCGCTCTACCTGGGCGACCTCGTACTGACCGGTGCGGATGCCCGGCTGCGCCTGCGGCTCGGCCGCCGCACTACTCTGGCGCTCGGTGCCAATGCCCGGCTGCGGATCGACCGGTTCGCCCTGGCGAGCGAGGCCGGCAATTATGAGCTGCAGGCCGGTCCCTTGCTGCTGGAGCATGACGAGAACGGGCCCAGCATCGGGTCCACCGTGCAGAGCCCCTATGCCCTGATCGCGGTGCGCGGCACCCGGTTCTTCGCCGGCCCCAGCAACGACGTGTTCGGCGTGTTCGTCGCCACCGGCCGCGTTTCCGTGCAGGCGGCTGGACAGAGCGTGCTGCTCGACCCGGGCGAGGGCACCAACATCCCCAGGCCTGGCGATCCGCCGAGCCCGGCCGCCCCATGGGGTGCCGCCCGCATCCAGGCTGCGCTCGCCAGCGTCGAATGACCGGGGCCGCTGCTGTCCCAATGCATGGCTCATGACCGACCGGACGCCGGCGCTGGCGGGCCTGCTCTGTGCCCTGATCCTCGCTCTCGTGCAGGCACTGGCCCCACCGGTCTGGCGAGTCCGGGCACTGGACCTGCTCCAGTTCGTCATGGGCCCGCTGGAAACCGGCGCAGGCCGTCCGGAGCCGGCCTTCGCGGTCACCGTGGTCGACATCGACCGCGCCTCCCTGGAGGCGATCGGCCCCTGGCCCTGGCCGCGCGCGACGATGGCGCGGCTGGTGGCGGCGGTGGCTGAAGCAGGGCCAGCATCGATCGGGATCGACATCCTGTTCGCCGAGCCGGACCAACGCTCGCCCGCGGCCCTGGCCCGCCAGCTCGCGGCGGCAGCGCAGGACCCGGCACTGGCCGAACTCGCCCTGCGGCTGCCGGATGGTGACCTCCTGCTGGCGGATGCCGTGGAATCTTCGGCGACCGTATTGGGCTTCGTGCTCGATCCGGATGGCAGCGATGATCTGCCGGGTCCGCCCTTTCTGGTGGCCGGCCAACCGGATTTGAAGGGGCTCTGGCAGAGCGATGGCGGGACGGGGCCGGCACCGGTCCTGGCGGCAGCCGCGTCGGGACTGGGTGCCCTGTCGCTGCCGGGCGACGCCGACGGCAGGGTGCGCCGCGTGCCGCTGCTGGTGGCTGCCGGTCCGGCGGTGCTGCCGGGGCTCGCCCTGGAGACGCTGCGCCTGGCCTATGGCTCGGGCGCCTACCGTCTCCTGGCCCGGCCGGACGGCGTGCTCCGCCTGGAGGTTGGTGACCGCGAGCTGCCGCTGCCCGCCGACGGCTTCCTCCGCCTCGGGCCGCAGGCCGGACCCCAGCCGCGCTGGCTGTCCGCCCGGGCCGTGCTGGCCGGCAACACGGATGGGCTGCAGGAGGCAATCGTGCTGATCGGCAGCTCCGCCCCCGAATCGGGCGGCCTGCGGGCCACGGCGTTCGAGCCGCTGAGCCCCTCGATCGGCATCCATGCGCAGGCGATCCAGCAACTCATGCAAGGGCGCGTGTTGCTGGATGCTCCGCTCGCCCGCTGGCTGGAGCCAGCTGCCGGACTGATGCTGGCCGGGCTCGTGATCCTGGCAGCGCTGCGGCTGGGGCCGATGCCGGGCCTGGTCCTGCTGATCGCCTTCGGACTCGCCTGGTTCGCTGCAGCGGGTGGGCTGCTGCACTGGGCGGGCCGGCTGCTCGACCCGGCGGGGCCGGTGCTGGTGGCGGCCGCGGCCTTCGCTGTCACCGCGTTGGGCGCACTCTCCCTGACCCGCCGGCGCGAGCTCCATCTGCGCGAGAGCTTCGGCCGTCGCCTGCATCCGGCGGTGGTCGAGCGCCTGGCACGCAGCCCTGAGCGGCTGAAGCTCGCGGGCGAGCGGCGCGAGGTGACGGTGCTGGCGACCGACCTTGAGGACTTCACTGCGCTGACCCGCCGCCTGGCGCCGGCCGACCTGATCGCGCTGCTCGACCGCTACCTGGAAGGCATCGTCCGGATCGTGGTCGACCATGGCGGCATGATCGACAAGCTGGTGGGCGATGCGGTCCACGCAATCTTCAACGCGCCCCTGGACCTGCCGGACCATCCCCGGCGCGCGCTAGCGGCGGCAACCGCCATCCTGGCCTGGACCGAGCGCTTCCGCGCGGAACCGGCTGCCCAGGCCGTGGGTTTCGGCCGGAACCGGATCGGCCTGGAAAGCGGGATCGTGGTGGTGGGCGATGTCGGGCTCGGCACACGGCTGGACTACACCGCCTATGGCGAGGCCATGAACTTGGCGGTCCGGCTGGAAGGGCAGAACAAGTTGCTCGCCACCTCGATCCTGATCGGTCCGGCCGCGGCGGCGGCTCTGGGGCCGGACCGGCTGCGGCCGCTG
>NZ_DATMFZ010000241.1:0-7510 GCF_035556675.1 Geminicoccus sp.
CGGCCGTTGTTGCCAAAAACCCGACGTTGTTTGCCTGATCCTCCAAAGCGAGTTCACGGAGCGATCCGTTCTGAGGTAGGAACAGGCATGGACGACTCCCTGCTCAAAGCCGTTCGCCGCTACACCGAGGCCCATGCCGACCCGGCCGGCATCGCCCGGACTCCCATCCCCAGCCTGACGACCATTCGTGCGACCGCGCCCAGCGGGCTGCAATATGACATCTCCCGGCCGCTCGTCTGCCTCGTGCTGCAGGGGACCAAGCAGGTCACGATGGGGAGCCAAGCCTTCACGTTCACCGCCGGCGACTCGCTGCTGATCACGGCAGACGTGCCGACCGTCAGCCAGATCATGCGCGCAAGCGTCGTGGCGCCCTATCTTTCGCTCGTCCTGGACCTCGATCTGGCGCTGATCGCCGAGCTGGTGGAGGCCATGCGGCTGGTGCCGGCCGAGGACGCTGGGCCGGTGCGGGTCGAACCCACCGATGCCGAGGTTGCGGACGCAGCGCTGCGGCTGATGCGCCTGCTCGAGCGCCCGGCATCGGTGCCGGTGCTGCAGGCGCAGCTGCTGCGCGAGATGCACTACTGGCTGCTGGCCGGCCGGCACGGGCCGGCGATCCGGCGCCTCGGCTGGCCGGGCGGCCATGCGCAGCGGGTGGCGCGCGCGGTCGCGTTGCTCCGGGCCGAGTTCGCGCAGCCCTTGCCGGTCGAGCGTCTGGCGACGGTCGCCGGGATGAGCCCGTCCTCGTTCCACCAGCACTTCCGTGCCGTCACCTCGCTCTCGCCCCTGCAGTTCCAAAAGCAGCTGCGCCTGATCGAGGCGCGGCGGCTGATGCTGTCGGAAGGCATGGCCTCGAGCAGTGCGGCGTTCGCGGTCGGCTATGAGAGCGTGTCGCAGTTCACTCGCGAGTACCGCCGGATGTTCGGCCTGCCGCCGGTCCGGGAAACGGCCATGGCCCGGCGGAGCGAGGCCGCGGCGGCATGAGCCGGCCGGACCATGCGCCGGACCGGTCAGCCGGTCAGACCTCTATCCCGTAATCCGCCAGCTCCGGCAGCATCGCCTCGACCACGAAGTCGACGAAGGCCTCGGGCGCATCGAGATAGAACTCGCGCTCCGAATAGCTGCCGACCTCGGCGGCGATCCCGCGCTCGCGCAGCCACCCCGCCAGCTTCTCCAGCTCGGCCCGGGGCGTGTCGCTCAGGAACGAGACTTGGGAGAAGCGCTTGTCGGCATCGCGGCCCGTCTCGCTGCTGTGGTTGAGCTGCAGGTCGACATTGGTGCCGGGCTGGCGCATCCACACCGACCGCCCGGTCCGGCGCAGCTCGACGAAGCCCAGCTCCGCCTGGAACATCGCGACCACGCTGTCGAAATGCTCCGGCGCCACGCGCTGGGCCATGTGATTGAACTTCATCCACCTGTCCTCAGCTTCTGGCCGTGGCCCCGGTCGTGGGCAGGGCAGGGGCCATGGCCCTGCGGCTGGAACCCAGGCCCGGCAGCCGCAACTCGCGAGAGCCGGTCAGCCCCTTGGGCCGGAAGATCAGGATCAGCGCCATGCCGATGCCGAGCGCGATCTCCTGCGAGCCCTCGGGCAGGGCCAGAACCGATTCGCCCATCGTCACGCCGGATTCCAGGAAGCGGAAGAACTCGACGAACACGGTGACGGCGAACACGCCGACAATGGCGCCGGTGACGCTGCCCATCCCGCCGATGATGAGCATGGCGAGCGTGATGAAGGTGAGCTGCAGGTAGAACATGTCCACCGTCGCCACGCCCAGGAACTGCACGTAGAGCGCGCCGCCGATGCCCACGATGAAGGCGGAGAGCACAAAGGCGGCGAGCCGCACCCGCACGATGCTGACGCCCGAGGCGCGGGCCGCCACCGGGTCGTCGCGGGTCGAACGCAGCATCAGGCCGAAGCGCGAGTTCTTGAACCAGAAGGCCAGCACGATCGCACCCAGCGCGAAGGCCAGCCCGGTCCAGGGGCCGACCACGGTCGGGATGCCGATGATCGAGCTGACGCCCGCGGTCACCGAATCCCAGTTGGAATAGACATTGTTGACGATCGCCAGGAAGGCGAAGGTCGCAATCGAGGCGGCGATGCCGGACAGGCGCAGGATCACGGCACCGAACAGCAGCGCCACGACGGCCGCCAGCACGGCACCGCCGGCCACCGCCACCCAGAACGGATACTGCGCCTGCTGCAGGAAGACCGGCAGGCCGGTGAGCATGAGCTGCTTCCACATCGGATTGCAGGTGGCCCAGGCGGCGGCATAGGCGGCGATGCACATGAAGCCGATATGGCCGAACGAGACCACGCCGGAATTGCCGATGAACACCGACAGCCCGACCACCACGATCAGGCGGACCAGGGCCTCGGTGACCGTCAGCGCCATCTCGTCGTTGCCGAGCAGCGCCACCAGGGCCGTGATCACGGTGACGCCCAGGAGGAGGGCGAGCACCGGCAGGGCCGCGCGCAGGAAGCGGCTTTGGGCGGTGTCGGTCATACGCGCTCCACGAGGGCTTTGGTGGGAACCAGGCCGGCAGGCCGGAACAGCAGCATCAGGATGACGATCCCGAACACGAAGCTGTCGCGGAACGGCCGGAGATCGTCCGGCAGGTAGGCCTGCAGGAACACCGACGCGAAGGCGACGGCGAAGCCGCCGGTAGCCGCTCCGATCAGGCTGCCCATGCCGCCCACCACGGTGGCGATGAAGGCGAACAGCATGAGCGGCACGCCCATCGTCTGGCTGAGCGTGCCGGTCTGCGACAGGAGCAGGAGCGAGGCCACCGCCGCCAGCACGCCCGAGATCGCGAACGCCAGACCGATCACGAGATTGCCGCGCACACCCAGATAGCGGGCCATCCGGAAATCCTCGGCGGCAGCCCGCATCTGGATGCCCAGCGCCGTGCGCTTGAGCAGCAGCGTCAGCCCGCCCATCAGGACCAGCGTGGCCAGGATGGTGACGATCTGCAAAAGCGGGATGCGCAGGCCGCCCACGGCGATCTGGTAGTTCAGGTTCGACCAGAGATCGACGCTCTTGGGCCGCGAGCCGTAGAACATCAGGATCACGTTCTGGATCACGAAGCTGACCGCGAAGGACGCGATCATGAGCGTCGCCGGGTCGGCGCGCCGGATATGGCGGAACACCAGCAGGTCGGAGAGCAGCGCTGCCGCCACCACGATCACGGCTACCGCGATGATCACCATGAACCATGGCCAGCCGCCGATGAACAGGGTGGCGACCGCCTCGGTGGAGGGGATGATCAGCGCATAGGCGCCAAGGGTGATCAGGTCGCCATAGGCGAAGTTGATCAGCCGCAGGATGCCGAACAGGAGGCCGATGCCGAGCGCTGCCAGCGCGTAGAGGCTGCCCAGCGACAGGGCGTCGATGAAGGTCTGCGCGAAGTTGATCATGCCGCGGCCTCGCTCGTGGCAGAAATATCGTGCTCGTCGAAGCCGAAATAGGCGCGGGTGATGGCCTCGCCGTCCTGCAGGTCGGCCGTGTTGCCGTGCAGGAGGATGCGGCCGTTGCGCAGCACGTAGATCCGTTCGCTGAACTTCAGCATCCGGTCGGAGCTCTGCTCGTTGACCAGCAGGGTCAGGCCGCGCTCGGCGCGCAGCGCCAGCAGCGTCGCGTACACGGTGTCGACGATCTTGGGCGCCAGGCCCAAAGACGGCTCGTCGACCATGACCAGGCGCGGCCGGGTCATCAGCGCCCGGGCGATCACCAGCATCTGCTGCTCGCCCCCCGACAGCCGCCCGGCCGGCTGGCGCCAGCGCTCCTTCAGCCGCGGGAAGTAGCCCAGCAGCTGCTCGGCATCGCTCTGGGCGTGGCGCCGGTCGCTCATGGCGTAGGTGCCGATGAACAGGTTCTCCTCGACGGTCAGCGTGCCGAACACGTGGCGGCCTTCCGGCACCAGCGAGATGCCGAGCCGCGCGATGTTCTCCGCACGCATGCCCACCAGGTCCTTGCCGTCGAATCGGATCCGCCCGCGCTTGGGCGGCACGCCGCCAGCGATCGCCGCCAGCAGGGTCGACTTGCCGGCGCCGTTGGGGCCGACCACGCAGACCGCTTCGCGCTCCTTGACCGAGATGGCGACGCCGGCCAGCGCGATGGTGCCGCCATAGCTGACCGCCAGATCCTCGACCTCCAGCATCAGTGATGGCCCTCCGCCATTTCCAGTTGCTTCTCGCCCTCGCCGCCCAGATAGGCGGCCAATACCTTCTTGTTGCGCTGGATCTCGGCCGGCGTGCCCTCGGCGATGGTCCGGCCGCTGTCCAGCACATGGATGAAGTCGCAGGTCCCCATGACCATGCGCATGTTGTGCTCGATGAGCAGGACCCCGCAGGTGAAGGTCCTGGGGATGTCCAGCACGATCTGGGCCAGCTCGTCGCACTCGGCGTCCGCCATGCCGGCCGCGGGCTCATCGAGCAGGAGAAAGGCCGGGCCCAGGAACAGGGCGCGGGCGATGCCGACCCGGCGCTCGTCGGTATAGGGCAGGGTGCCCGCCACGATGTCGGCCTTGTCGGCCATGCCCAGCCAGGCCAGCAGCTCCATGGCCAGGTGATGAGCCTGGCGCCGGCCCAGCCCCATGCCGGTGCCGGTCACCTCGACGTTCTCGACGACGGTGAGGTCCTTGAACAACCGCCCGGCCTGGAAGGTCCGGGCCACGCCCTGGTGCCGGAACCGCTCGGCACTCCAGCCGGCCGTGTCCTGGCCCCCTAAGAGGATGCTGCCCTCGGTGGGCCGCTGGAAGCCGGTCAGGCAGTTGACCAGCGTGGTCTTGCCGGCCCCGTTCGGCCCGATCAGGCCCAGGATCTTCTCCCGCTCCAGGCCGAGCGTCACGTCACCGATCGCGGTGAGACCGCCGAAGCGGACGGAAACATTCTGTGCCGCGAGGCTGGCCGCCTGCGACTGCTCGACCCCGGTGGCGGTCATGGTCGGTCTGCTGGTCATTTCGACGCCACCTCGCATCGCGTGTGATCACAAACGAAGCTCCCTGATGGGTTCATTCTGGGAGCGGAGCTGGAATTTTGTCCACGCGGATGCAGCAAGAACCATGCAAGTCCTCTCGCGGGCGCGCTTCGGCCGTTGCCAGCCGGCTTGGTACGTGGCTTGCTCGTACCCCTGGCGAATGCCAGCCTGCCGCGCAGGCCGGCCGCACAGCACCTACAGGGGGAAGTAAACGCATGGCCGCATCGAGATTGTTGGGGGGGCTGGCGCTGGGTGCAGCGCTGACGATGGGCGCATTGCCGTCGCAGGCCGCGGACGAGATCGTGCTGGGCTTCGCGGTCGCCGATTCCGGCGCCATGAACGCCTATGACAGCGATTCGAAGAAGATGGCGCTGCTCTGGATGGAGGAGCAGAACGCCAAGGGCGGCCTGCTCGGCAGGCAGCTCAAGGAGGTCTCGGCCGACACCAAGTCCGACCGGGTCGAGGGCGCCAAGGCCGGCCAGCGCGTCCTGCGCGAGGGGGCCGTGGTGGTGTTCGCCACCTGCGACTACGACTATGGGGCGCCCGCCGCCCTGCAGGCACAGCAGGCCGGCGTCGTCTCCGTGTTCCTGTGCGCCGGCGATCCCAAGGCGGGCGTGATGGGGGTGGGGCCATTGTCGTTCACCTCGTCGAACGCCGCCCAGGTCGAGGGCGCCACGCTCGCCGAGTGGGGCATGGAGAAGAAGGGCTACAAGACCGCCTATGTCCTGCTCGACGAGACGCTCGAGTACAACAAGTCGGCCTGCGCCGGCTTCGACTGGCGGTTCCCGGCTGTCGGCGGCGAGATCGTCGGCCGCGACGTGTTCAAGGGCAGCGATGCCTCGATCGCCTCGCAGATCACCCGCTTCCGCTCGGTGGCAGCCGAGAAGCCGGTCGACGTGCTGGTGCTCTGCTCCTCCATGCCGGGTGCGCCCGGCGCGCTGCGGCAGATCCGGGCGGCCGGGATCGACATCCCGGTGTTCGGCTCGCAGTCGATGGACGGGCTGTACTGGCAGGATGCCGTGCCTGGCCTGAAGGACTTCTATGTCCCGATCCAGGCCTCGGCCTATGGCGACGATCCCCGGCCCGAGGTGAACGAGCTGGCCGAGCGCTTCGAGAAGCGCTGGGGTGCCCGTCCTGCCACCCAGTATGCCTTCCCGATCTGGGCCTTCATGGAGCTGTGGGCCAAGGCGGTCGAGAAGGCCGGCACCACCGACGCGCAGCCGGTGGTCGACGTGATGAACAGCTTCACGGACGAGCCGACCCTGCTCGGCCCCAGGACCTTCACGCCGATGCTGCACATCCAGGACCGGCCGCTGGAACTGATCGCCGAGGTCGGCGGCGGCCAGGGCAAGGTGATCGACCAGTGGCGGATCGCCGAGCCGGTGCCGCAGGAGGTGCTCTACCGGCTGAAGACCGACTGATCCCGCCCTTTCGGTGAGGGGGATGCCCCGCGGAAGCCGGCCGCGGGGCATCGTCCCGGTCAGGGACGGTTCAGGAGCCGTGCAACGGCCTCGACGAGACGGTCGTTCATCGCCGGCTTCTCGACCAGCATGTGGCCGTGGCGGCTCAGCAGTTCGGGCAGTCTTTGCCCGCTATAGAACAGGAACGGGATCTGCCGTTCCACCAGGAGACGTGCGACGGGCTCGGTGGTGTCCGTGCCCAGGCGAAAGTCGAGCACCGCGACATCGATATGGTCGCGCTCGGCGCTCGCCATGGCTTCGGGCAAGGTGAACCATGGCCCGATCACCTGGGCCCCGACACCCTGGAAGGTCGCCTCAAGATCGAAGGCGATCAGGACCTCATCGTCCGCGATGAAGACCCTGGCTCCTTCCAGCCATGTGCTCCGGCCAGTCGTCCTCATCGCGCGGCTCGGCCTCAGGGATTTCCAGCTCGATCGTGCACGTCACACCGCCCGGCAGGAACTCATGGCGCACCTTGGCGCCGGGAATCCCCTTCTGGATCAGCACGCTGCCAAAGCCGTTCCGCTCCTGACGATGCACCGGAGGCCCGTCGCTCTCCTGCCAAGTAACCACCAAGTGCCTGCGATTGTTCCCTGTCAACCGCCAGGAAAGGGCCACGCGCCCATGATCGTCGGACAGGGCGCCGTGCTTCTCGGCATTGGTGGCCAGCTCATGCAGGACCAGGCCGAACGGTGTCGCCAGGTCGGCCGGCAGGGTGATGGGTTCGCCCGTGACGGTGAGCCTCGCCGAATTGCCGTCGACATAGGCCTGAAGCTGGCCTTCGATCAGGGCCACGAGGCTGGCCCCCTGCCAGTGCGATTCGACCAGCAGCTTGTGGGCGGCCGCCAGGGCCGCGATCCGGCCTTCGAACCGCTCGGCGAACTCCTCGGGGTCTGGGGACGTCCGCAGGGTCTGGCGCGCCATCGACTGCACGACGGTCAGCGTGTTCTTGACCCGATGGGTGAGCTCGTCGAGCAGCAGGTTCTGCCGCTGCATCCAGCGCTGCCGCTCGGTGATGTCGCGGGTGCTTTCCAGGACCAGCCGCCGCCCTTCGAGCGGGACCAGCTCGATCTGGCT
>NZ_DATMFZ010000242.1:0-2210 GCF_035556675.1 Geminicoccus sp.
TGTTCGAGCCGCGCGGCCACGACGTCATGTCCGGCTCGATCCTCTACCCGCCGACCACGCCCGACGGCGATGTCGGCATCCTGTTCATCGAGACCTCAGGCTGCCTGCCGATGTGCGGCCACGGCACGATCGGCACGGTCACCATGGCGATCGAGCAGGGCCATGTGGTGCCCAAGGCCGAAGGCCGGCTGCTGCTGGACGTGCCGGCAGGAAGGGTGGTGGCCGAGTTCACCCGGGACGGGCGGTTCGTCGAGAAGGTCAGGCTCACCAACGTGCCCTCCTACCTCGCCATGAGCGAGGTGCGGGTGGACTGCCCGGAGCTGGGCGAACTGGTGGTCGACATCGCCTATGGCGGCAATTTCTACGCGATCGTCGAGCCGCAGCCGCACTTCAGGGACATGGCCGACCTCTCGGCCGGCCAGATCCAGCGCCTCTCGCCGGAACTGCGCCGCCGCCTGCAGGCGCTGGTCGAGCCGGTCCATCCGCTCGACCCGACCATCCGGGGGGTGAGCCACATCCAGTGGACCGGCAGGCCCACCCGGCAAGGCGCGCATGCCCGCAACGCCGTGTTCTACGGCGACAAGGCGATCGACCGCAGCCCGTGCGGGACCGGCACCTCGGCGCGCATGGCGCAGCTGGTCGCCAAGGGGCGGCTCAAGGTCGGCGACGACTTCGTCCACGAGAGCATCATCGGCTCCTTGTTCGAGGGCAGGGTGGAGGCGGCGACCGAACTGGCCGGCATCCCGGCGATCATCCCGTCGATCGCCGGCTGGGCGCGCACCACCGGCTACAACACCATCATCGTGGACGACCGCGACCCGTTCTGGCGCGGGTTCTCGCTGGTCTGACAAGGGGGGCGGCGCGCGTTGCGCGGCAACCCGATGCAAGATAAGTATTTGATAAATAATGAGAAAACTGCTTGCTCGGGTTCGTTCGTGCAAAAAGCGAATCGTCGCCTTCGCTAAGGGCCAAAGCCTGGCCAAAAGATCCGGCCGGCGATGATAGCATGGCCAAGCTCCGTCGCGTCCGGAAATTGCCGAACGGCTGCGCGGTACCGGCGGCGCCGCGGGGCGCCGCCGGCCCGACCGGGATTCAGGCCTGCGTCTCCTCCTCGTCCTCGTCGGCCGCGTAGCCTTCCGGGGCGGGATAGATGTCGAAGGTCGTGTAGAGATCCGGGTCGATCACGATGCGCCCGGACTTCTTCAGCCGGTACCGGCCAGGGGCGGGCACGGTGAGGTTGTCCAGGAGACCCGGGATGCTGAACACGTCGCCCGTCACGTCGTCCTCGATCTCGATCGCGTCGGGCGAAGCCGCCACGATCCAGCCCGTGTGCTGGGCGTGATCCTGCACGTTGCCCTCGCGGTCCTTGAAGGTGAACCCGACCAGGATCCGCTGGCCGACCAGAGCCTGGAACTTGCCGTCGCGCTCGTCCTGCTGGGCCTGGATCAGGACGTTCTCGGGCCAGGCTCCGATCCGGCGCCATTTCGATGCCATGATGCATATCCGTGATGAAATGAATGGGCATGACGATGAAGGCCGGGCCGGGACATGGGGCACCTGTCGTATGGATGAAGTATGCGCGGCTTCTACGAGCGGGCTGCAGGCCGCGCCAGAAGCAGTTGCGTATGCACGAAGAAATCAGCAGGTCGTGATGTGCCGGCCATGCTGTCCCGGCGTGTGGATGCGGACGTTCAGGCCGCCGTCATGATGACGTTCGTCCATGCGCGGGCGGCGGTTACTTGCCGGCGGCGGGTGCCGGACCGCGAATGACCGCCTGATGCCGGCTTCCGTGCGCCGGCCGGCTCCTGGCGGGAGATCCGCGACCTGGTTCGGTGCCCCATGGCCGCGCTGCTTCGCCGGCCGGTTCTTCGAAGGGCCGGGGCCGGGACCGGCTAGCCAGCTCGCGGCAGCCATGCTTGCCCTGGCCGGGGGGCGCGCCGCACAACCGGTCCGTCTCGCCGAATACTGGGACGGGCCATGTTCTCGGACGAACTTCTCCATCGGCTGGCGGTGGCACTCAGCATCGGCCTGCTCGTCGGGCTGGAGCGCGGCTGGCGGGCGCGGGAGGAGGCGGAGGGCGAGCGCGCGGCGGGCTTTCGCACCTTCGCGCTGAGCGGCCTGCTGGGCGGCATCTGCGCAGCGCTGGTGCCGCTCGCCGGGCCGCTGGTCCTGGCGGCGGGCCTCCTGGCCTTCAGCCTGGCCTTCGCCGC
>NZ_DATMFZ010000243.1:0-4559 GCF_035556675.1 Geminicoccus sp.
CGTTCTGACCAGGAACCCACTTGCGCGGGAGCGTCCTGGCGGCTATCTCCCGCGCACCGCAGGACGGGGCGTAGCTCAGCTTGGTAGAGCGCTTGCTTCGGGAGCAAGAGGCCGGAGGTTCAAATCCTCTCGCCCCGACCAGTCGTGGTAGATCCCTCAACACGTTTTGATCACGGTTCCGGCTCCGGCTGGCCGACATGAGCTGTGCCCCTCACATCACTTCCACGAATGCGTGCTGAATGCGGCACAGCGGGTGAAGCGGGCGCATGGCTTTTCTATTGCGCCAATGCCTTCATTCTGGCGCGGACCTAAAGCGAATCGGTACTGTTGCTGGTCGCGCGCAGGCATTGGCCTGCAGGCGGCGGGCGTTGTCGTCTTGTCAGCGCCATACTTAGCGGAACTGACGCTTTGCCGGCTGACCGCATGGCCAGCGCAGGCTGGCTGCCTGTCATGCAGACCAGTGACATCGCGATGCTCCGTCGGTGGCGCGCCGACTGGCGGACAGCATCATGACGGTGCGTGACGGGAAGCCAGGCCCGCTCGCGAAAGAATGCGGATCCGGCCGGTAGACCCGGCCGGATCCTTCTCGTGATCAGGGCAGCGTGTAGCTGGTCTTGACCGTGGTGTAGAACTCAGCGGCGTAGCGACCCTGCTCGCGCGAACCGTAGGAGCTGCCCTTCCGGCCGCCGAACGGCACATGGTAGTCCACGCCCGCGGTCGGCAGGTTGACCATCACCATGCCGGCCTCCGACGCCTTCTTGAAGTGGCTGGCATGCTTCAGGCTGGTCGTGCAGATGCCGGAGCTGAGGCCGAACTCGGTGTCGTTGGCGACGTGGAGCGCCTCCTCGTAGTCCTTCACCCGGATCACGCTGACCACCGGGCCGAACACCTCCTCGCGGTTGATCCGCATGGACGGGGTGGTCTCGGTGAACAGCGCCGGCTGCAGGTAGAAGCCAGTCTTCTCCCGGTTCAGCCGCTCGCCGCCGAAGGCGAGCTTACCGCCCTCCTTGCGGGCGATGTCGATATAGGAGAGGTCCTGGTCGAGCTGGCTCTGGTCGACCACCGGGCCGATCTGGGTGCCCTGCTTGAGCGCATCGTCGACCACCAGCGCCTTGGTCGCCTCGACCGCGGCGGCCACGAACTTGTCGTGGATCCCCTCGGTGACGATCACCCGCGAGGACGCGGTGCAGCGCTGGCCGGTGGAATAGAAGCCGCTCTGGACCGCGCAGTTGACCGCGGTGGCGAGGTCGGCGTCGTCCAGCACCACGAGCGGGTTCTTGCCGCCCATTTCCAGCTGGAACTTGCACAGCCGTGCGGCAGCCGCCGCCGCGACGCGCTTGCCGGTCGCGACCGAGCCCGTGAAGCTGATCGCGTTCACCCGCGGGTCGTCCAGGAACACCTGGCCCACCACCGAGCCCCGGCCCATGACCAGGTTGAACACGCCTTCCGGCACGCCCGCCTCGATGATGATCTTCGCCAGCGCATGCGCCGAGCCCGGCACCAGGTCGGCGGGCTTGAGCACCACCGTGTTGCCGTAGGCGAGCGCCGGCGCGATCTTCCATGCCGGGATCGCGATCGGGAAGTTCCAGGGCGTGATCAGGCCCACCACGCCGATCGGGTCGCGGCGCATGTCGACCTCGATGCCGGGGCGTACCGAATCGATTCGCTCGCCCGTGATGCGCAGGGCCTCGCCGGCGAAGAACTTGAAGATCTGGCCGGCGCGGGCGACCTCGCCGATGCCTTCCGGCAGGGTCTTGCCCTCCTCGCGGGACAGCAGCCGGCCGAGCTCCTCCTTGCGCGCCAGGATCGTGTTGCCGACCTTGTCGAGCAGGTCAGCGCGCTGCTGGATCGGGCTGAACTGCCAGGTCTTGAGCGCCTCCTTGGCAGCCGCGATCGCCTCCTTGGCCTGGGCGGCATCGGCCTGCGCGTATTCACCGACCACGTCGTCCAGGTCGGATGGATTCACGTTGCGCGAAACGGACGCACCGTCGACCCAGGCGCCGGCGATGTAGTTCTGATGAATGCTCAATCTCTTCACTCCTTCGAAGGCCGGTTCGACCGAGGCCGTACCCGAGCCTCACATGGGCAGCCCGGCATCGCTCTGCCACCCGTGCCGTGCTACCAGCCGGGCACAACTTGCGCGCAACGGGAGGCGCTTCACGCATGAGCGGCATCGATCACGATTTGTTCCAGCACCTGGCCGGGTTCGACACGCCCACGATCTGCAACGCACTGGAGGTGGCGCGGGGCTATCGGTCGACCGAGGGCTACACGCTCCAGCCGCTCGTCTGCGCCTTCCCCGACCTGAAGCCGATCGTGGGCTTCGCCCGTACCGCGACGATCCGCGCGACCCGGCCGAACGATCGCAAGGGCGAGGAGGCGCGCCAGCACCGGATCGGCTACTACGAATATGTCTGCTCCGAGCCGCATCCGACCATCGCGCTGATCCAGGATCTGGACGAGCATAAGGGCACCGGCGCGTTCTGGGGCGAGGTCAACACCGCCGTGCACAAGGGACTGGGCGTGCTCGGCTGCGTGACCGACGGCTCGATCCGCGACCTCGACATGATCGCCCCCGGCTTCCAGCTGCTCGCCGGCTCGGTCGGACCGAACCATGCCTTCGTCCATTGTGTGGAGTACGGCATCGACGTGACCGTGGCCGGCATGCAGGTCCGCCATGGCGACCTGATTCACGCCGATCGCCATGGCGCCACGGTGATCCCGCTCGATCTCCTGCCGAAGCTGCCCGACGCGATCGACCTGTGCATCCGCCAGGAGCGGCCGATCCTGGAGGCCGCCCGCTCCAGCGACTTCAACATCGAGATGCTGAAGCGGGCCATGGCCGAGGCCGACGAGATCCACTGAGCCCGGCCGGGCTGCCGGGCTTCAGCCGCGCTTCAGCTCGGCACCCGGCCACAGCCGGGCACCCGCCCGTTCATGGCGCACATGCCAGGCGGGCGGCACCCCCAGCGCATCGGCGGCATGCTGGCCCCAGCGGAGGTTGTCCAGATAGGCACGGGCAACCGCGATCAGGTCGGCATGGCCCTCGGCCAGCACCTGCTCGGCCTGTTCCGCGGTGACCAGCATGCCCACCGCCTGGACCATGGTGCGGTCGCCCACGGCCTGCTTCACCTTGGCGGCGAGCGGCACCTGATAGCCCGGGCCGATCGGGACGCGGATGTCCGGGCGGATCGCGCCGGACGAGACGGTGATGTAGTCGACACCGATCGCAGCCAGTTCCTGGCCGAGCCGCGCCGCATCCTCAGGGGTGAAGCCGTCCTCGTGCCAGTCGCTGCCGGTGATGCGGGCACCCAGGATCTTGTCGCGCGGCCAGACCAGGCGCAGGGCGGACGCGATCTCCAGCACGATCCGGATGCGGTTGGCGAAGCTGCCGCCATAGGCGTCCTGGCGCTGGTTGCTCAATGGCGAGCAGAAGCTGTGCAGGAGGTAGCCATGCGCCGCGTGCAGCTCGATGGCGTCGAACCCGGCGCACAGAGCCCGTCGCGCCGCCAGCACGAACGCCTCGCGGATCCGGTGGATGCCGGCCTGGTCCAGCTCGACCGGCGGGCGGTGCTCAGGCGCGAACGGAATCGGGCTGGGCGCCACCGTTGTCCAGCCGCCCTGGTCCGGGCGAAGCTGGGTTCCACCCCGCCAGGGCACGTCCGAGCCCGCTTTGCGGCCGGCATGGGCGAGCTGGATGCCGAACCGCTGCTCGGGCGCATAGGTCCGGATTTCGCGCAGGAGCTTGGCCAGCGCCGCCTCCTGGTCGCTGTTCCAGATGCCCAGGTCCGCAGGAGTGATCCGCCCCTCGGGCAGGACCGCCGAGGCCTCCATCACCAGGAGCCCGGCCCCGCCCAGTGCCAGACTGCCGACATGCTGCTGATGCCAGGGCGCCACCAGGCCATCCCGCGATGCATACTGGCACATCGGCGAAATGGTGATGCGATTGGGCAGGCGGATGCCGCCGAGCGTGAGGGGGTCGAACAGCTTGACGCTCATCTCGTCCTAGAACTCCCAGATCAGTAGCGGCGGGATCATGCACGTGCGCTTGGCACGGCTACAGGAACAGCCGGCCCTCGCCGACGCGCACTGCCCGGCCCGAGACTTCAACAGCCGCGTGGCCGCCCTCGTCCAGGAACGGCTTCAGGTAGATGGTGCTGGGCCGGCCCATGGCCACGCCCTGGACGATTTCCACCTCTTGCCCGGCACAGCCCGGCTCGTCTGCGAGCAGGAGTGCTGCCATCGCCGCGGCCGAGCTGCCGGTGGCGGGGTCCTCAAACACGCCCTCCTGCGGGGCGAACATGCGCACGCTGAAGTTGGTGGGGCCGGTGCGGGCGAACACGGTGAGCCCGGTGGCAGGCGAGGGCATCAACCGTGCGATCGCCGCATAGTCGGGCTCGAGCCGGTCGATCCAAGCAGGGTCGTGCACCTGGAGGAAGGCGAAGGTGGTGCCTGCGGTGGCGAGGCGGACCGGGCTCGCCACCTCCGCCTCGGTCAGGCCCACCGCGGCCGCCAGAGGCTCGGCCTGGACGGTGCCGGCCAGTGCCGGCGGCAGCGGT
>NZ_DATMFZ010000244.1:0-8321 GCF_035556675.1 Geminicoccus sp.
CATGCTCGCGACCGAGCGCCGCTATGTCCTGCGCACCCTTCCTGCCGGCGTGCTCCGCGGCTTGGCCGACCCGTTCCGGAGCGGCCGGCTGGACGGCTGGGCACGGGCGGCGATGATCGGGTTCGGCCTGGCGCTCACGACCGCCGGCTATCTCGTGACCCGCTGCACCTGGCGGCCTGATAAGGAGGCCGCCACCGCGCCAGGCGCGATAGCGGGAGGTCTGGTCACTCGGATAGAACGTACATGAGCCGCGACATTCAGGGCGGCATGCCGCCTGCAGCCAACTTCACCCCGGCCAGGATGGTGGACCTTGAGCTCGGCGCCGCCATCCCGGCCCTGCCGCCCGCCCGCGATACGTCCGGCCAGCCCTATGCACGTGCGCTGGTACTGGCACGACTGGGCGGGCAGCCGATCGGCATTGCAGAGATCCCGCTCGTGGTGGGCGGTCTGGGGGCCGGCCCCCTCCGCCAGGCGGTATGGGACAGGATCGGCCCGGCGGTGAACGCCTGGCTGGTCCGGGCCGGGCATCCAGCGCTCGCCGAGCTGCCGCCTGGTGGCCTTGCCGGATGGTCCGGCTGGTTCGATACGCCGGCACGGCAGCTGGTCGGGGCGCCCCTGAACGCCACCGTGCTGATCGCAACCCGTGATCGACCGGAGAGTCTCGCCGCCTGCCTGGAATCGCTCCTGGCGATGGACCATCCGGGCTTCGACATCGTGGTGGTAGACAGCGCTCCCTCGAACGACGCGACGCGCGACATGCTGCGCACGCGGTTCGGCGGGCTGCCCGGCCTGCGCTATGTCCGGGAAGACCGGCCGGGCCTGGCAATCGCTCATAATCGCGGCCTTGCCGAGGTGACCACGTCGATCGTGGCGTTCACCGATGACGACGTGCTGCTCGACCCCGGCTGGCTGCGCGAGATCATGGCCGAGTTCCAGGCGGATCCTGCGGTCGCCTGCGTCACCGGCATGATCGTGCCTCTGGAGATCGAGACGGCGCCTCAGGGCTGGATCGAGGAGTTCGGCGGGTTCGGCAAGGGCTTCGAGCGCCAGGTCTTCGACCTGGCCGAGCACCGCCGCGACCATCCGCTGTTTCCCTATGCGGCCGGCATGTTCGGATCCGGCGCCAACATGGCGTTCCGCACCGGTGCGCTGCGCCGGATCGGCGGGTTCGACCCGGCACTGGGTGCCGGGACCACCGCGCAGGGGGCCGACGACCTGGCCGCTTTCCTGGAGATCATCCTGTCCGGGCACCGGCTGGTCTACCAGCCGGCAGCACTGCTGCGCCATCAGCACCGCCGGGACTATGCCGGGCTGCGCCGGCAGGTCCGCGGCTATGGGGTGGGCCTCGGCGCCTACCTGACCAAGCTCGTGCTGGATCATCCAGACCGGCTGCCGGAACTGTTGCGGCGCGCACCCGTGGGGCTGCGCCATGCGCTGAGCCCGAACTCAACCAAGAATCGCAAAAAGCAGGGCAGCTATCCCGCCGAGCTGACCCGGCTGGAACTGCTGGGGCTGGTGCAGGGGCCGCTTGCCTATCTGCGCAGCCGCTGGGAGACCCGCCGTCTCCGCCGGCCGGCCGCTGCCCAGCCGCAGGTGGGCAGCGGCTGACGGCAGCCGCTCAGAACCGCGGCGTCAGGCAGGCGAGATGCCGCGGCCGAACGTGACCGAGGCTGGCCGTCCCGGCAGCTCCAGGCTGCTGGTACGCGGTGCGGCGCGCGCCACCACCCGACCGGCCCGGATCACGAACAGCCGGGCCGGTTTGATGCGCACCGCCTCGACCGTATCGGCGGCGTCCAGCACCACGAGATCGGCCTTGCAGCCGGGCGCCACCCCGTAGCCTTCCAGTCCCATCAGGGCGGCCGGCACGCTGGTCACCGCTTCGAAGGCGGCATGAATGTCCTTGGGTGAGGTCATCGGCACGGCGTGGACACCCATATGGGCGACCTCCAGCATGTCGCCCGAGCCCAGCGAGTACCAAGGGTCCATCACGCAGTCCTGGCCGAACGCCACCGGCACGCCGGCCGCCTGCAGTTCCGGCACCCGGGTCAGGCCGCGGCGGCGCGGATAGGTGTCGTGGCGGCCCTGGAGCGTGATGTTGATCAGCGGGTTGCAGACCGCGTTCATGCCGCTCTCGGCGACGAGATCGATCAGCTTGCTGGCATAGTAGTTGTCCATGCTGTGCATGGAGGTCAGGTGCGAGCCGGTCACCCGGCTGCCCAGGCCCAGGCGCTGGGCCTCGTAGGCCAGCTGCTCGACATGGCGGGAATGCGGATCGTCGCTCTCGTCACAATGGAGGTCGACCATCCGGCCGAGCTTGGCGCCGAGCTCGCACAGCTCGGTGACCGAGCGACGCCCATCCTCCATGGTCCGCTCGAAATGCGGGATGCCGCCGATCACGTCGACGCCCAGGTCGAGGGCCCGCAGGAGGTTCTGCCGGGCGTTCGGGTAGCGGTAGAGGCCATCCTGGGGGAAGGCCACCAGCTGCAGGGTGAGGTAGGGTGCCACCCGGGCACGCACCTCGATCAGCGCCTCCACCCCGGTCAGGCGGTCGTCGCAGACATCGACATGGGTGCGGATGGCGCCGATGCCTTGCGCCACCGCCATGTCGCAATAGCGTAGCGCCCGCTCGATCACCGCCTCCTGGGTGAGCAGCGGCTTGAGCTCGGCCCAGAGCGCGATGCCCTCCAGGAGCGTGCCGGAGCGGTTCAGGCGCGGCGTGCCGAGCGACAGGGTCGCGTCCATGTGGAAATGGCAGTCGACGAAGGGCGGGCTGACCAGCCGGCCGGCCGCGTCGATCTCCTCGTGCCCGGATGCCTCGATCCCGGGGCCCACCGCCTGGATCAGGCCGTCCGAGATCAGGATGTCCATGCCGGTCTGCCCATCGGGCAGGGTGGCATCGCGAACGATCATGTCGAGCTTCAAGGGTCGCCTACTCCAGCGGGCTATGCATCGCCCGGCCGATCCTGCCAGACGATCAGGATGCCGGCCATGATGATGAGCGTAGCACCACAGAGCATGCCTAGGCTCGGTCGGTCCGCCCAGACCAGCCAGCCGATCAGCATGGCGAGCGGGATCGAGGCATACTTGAACGGGGCGGCGAAGCTCATCTCGCCGATGCGGAAGGCGCGGATGTAGCAGGCATAGGCGCCGACCACGAGCACGGCACCGAGCAGGAGGAAGCCGGCTTCGCCAGGGGTGGGCAGGCGCAGGCTGCCGATGCTGCCGATCCCGCCGCCCAGCGTCATCAGGGCGAGCGTGGCGACCATGATCGAATTGGTCGGGACGTGCCGCGGGATGCGCCGGGTCAGCAGGTCACCTAGGGCCTGGAAGACCGCACCGGCCAGCGGGAAGGCCAGCCACCAGGAGGCGGAGGCCCCCAGCGGGTCGGTCACCAGCAGCATGCCGGCAAATCCCAGCGCCACCGCCCCAAGGCGTGCCGGCCCCAGCCGCTCGCGCAGCACCAGACCGCCCAGCGCCACGCCGAACAGTGGCGAGGTGAAGATCAGGGTATTGGCGACCGCGAGCGGCAGGTTCGCCACCCCCAGCAGGTAGGTGAACACGGTCCCGACCTCGAACAGGCCGCGCAGCAGCACCATCGGGTGGGCGAGGGTCTGCCGGGAAGGGCGCCAGCCGCCGGCCCTTGCCAGCAGCACCACCAGGGCCACGCTGACGAGGCCGCGCAGGAACACGATCTCGGGCACCGACATGGTCTCGGCCAGCAGCTTCACCACGGTGTCGCCGATGGCCCAGAAGGCGATGGCGCCCAGCACGAAGCCGGCGGCGCGCAGATTGTCGGTGACAGCGGCCATGAAAACCCTCGGAACGTCAGCGGCGGCGGGCGAGGCGCTGCTCGCGGTAGAAGATCAGCACGCCCGAGCCCACGATCAGCGCGGTCCCCAGCAGGGCGAAGCGGTCGGGCAGGTCGCCCCAGATCAGAAAGCCCAGGAGGCCGGCGGTCGGCAGGGACAGGTAGCGGATCGGCGCCAGGAAGCTGATCTCGCCCAGGCGGCTGGCGCCGATATAGGCGAACAGCGCCACGCCCGAGATCAGCGCCGAGCCGGCCAGGATGCCGACCAGCGGGAGTTCCAGGGGCGGCCAGGGCAGGAACGGAACCGAGGCGAAGCCGCTGAGGCAGGTGGCGACCGTGGTGGACATCGCCACCACCCTGGTCGGGATGCCGTGGGCCAGGCGCCGGGTGATGAGGTCGCGCAGGGCCGCGATCAGTGCCGCCAGGAGCGGCAGGAGCAGGGTCGGCTCGAACGCGGCCGAACCCGGCCGGGTCGCGATCAGGATGCCGACGAAGCCCAGCACCACCGCGGTCCAGCGCCAGATCCGCACCCGCTCGCCCAGGAACAGGGCGCCGAGCGCGGTGGCCAGCATCGGCGTGGTGAAGAACAGCGCGGTCACCGTCGCGATCGGCAGGAGCATCAGCGAGGTGAACATCACCCAGGACAGCGCCGCCTCGGCGCAGGCACGCAGCACCACCAGCGGGTCGCGGAACTGGTAGAGCCGCCAGTCGTCGCCCCGGCCGCGGAACAGGACGAGGAAGATCAGCACCATGAACACGCCGCGCACCGCCAGGATCAGGCCGATCGGCACGCCCTCGCCGGTCAGGACCTTCACCAGCGCGTCGTTGATGGTGAACACGACCGAGGCGAACGCCATCAGCAGGGCGGCGCGCAGATTGTCGGCGGCGGTGGGCAGGGCTAGCTCCCTCCTGGAGCAGACCAGGCAGGGCGGCCCTAGCCGTTCGTCGGGACGCAGGGCAAGCACGGCCTCGGTTTTCTGACAGCTTCCGTTCAGGCAGGCCGCGCTAGGATGGCGGGAACCGGTTGATCTCGGAGAATGTCGATGCGCCGCCTCCTCATGGTTGTTCCGCTCGCGAGCCTGCTGGCCGCCTGCTCGACCGGCCCCAGCTACAACCTTTATGCCGACAATCCCAAGGCGACGATGGGCACGGTGCTGGGCGGTGCCGGCGGCGGGCTGCTGGGTGCCGCCATCGGCAAGAACGCCAGCGGCGACCGCGGCTTCGTCTATACGGCGGTCGGCACGCTGCTGGGTGCGATGATCGGCAACTCGATTGGCTCGTCGCTGGACGACATGGACCGCCAGTATGCCGGCTATGCCGCCACGGACGCGCTGGAATACAACCGCTCCGGCACGCCGGCCTCCTGGCACAACCCGGACAGCGGCAATTACGGCTATACCACGCCGACCCGCACCTATCGCCAGGGTGCCTATGACTGTCGCGACTACGAGACCACGATCTATGTCGACGGGCGGCCGGAGACTGCGACCGGCTCGGCCTGCCGCCAGCCGGACGGCACTTGGCGGATCATCGGCTGACGCCGTAGGGCGGATCGCCGGCTGACGCCTGGAAGGTCAAGCGGTTCCCGGAAACCGCATGGCTGCCATCACAATCCGCATGGTTGTCAGGCAGGGGTGGTGACTGCATATTGCACTGCAGCAAGGCACCGGCCTGGAGTGTCCTGCCGGCGATGAGGTCGAGTTCGCTCCCTCGGCGCCGGGCCCGGTTTCACTGGGTCAGCGGACCTACGGTTCGTTCCAGCATTTAGCCTCCCTGATCTACTCGGCCGGGTCGCAAGACCCGGCCACTTTTTTTGCTGCGGTCCTTCCCGGACCTCATTGTCGCAGCAGCTCCGCAAGCATCGTCTTTCCGGAAACGAGGTCTACCTGCTCCGCTGAGAACCAGTGGGCCGCCTGCCGTTCGCATGTGCCCTGCTGGGCTGGACGCCAGCGCTGCGGCTCATCCGGCAGGATGGATCAGGGAGCGGGACATGCGGAACGACCGTGTCGCCATGCAGCAACCGAACCGCCGGCAGGTCATGGCCGGCATTGGCGGCCTGATGGCAGGAGGGTTCCTGCCGGGCCTGGCCGGGCAGGCCGAGGCGGCCATCACCGACCCGATCCCTGCGCAGATCCAGAAGAGTTCGCTGCCGGCGATCGAGCTGGTCGACTTCAGCGCGCCACCGCGCAGCCGCAGCACCAAGCCCTACACGCTGCTGAACCAGCTCTATCATGCCGGTGACGACAGCGGGCGGCTGTTCGCCTGCGACACGCGCGGCAAGATCTGGCTGATCGACCCGGCAAGCGGTGCAGCGCGGCTGTTCCTGGACGTTCGGACGGTCCGCGGTAGCGCATTCGTCGCGACCAGCAATCAGATGGGCCTGCGCAGCTTCGCCTTCCATCCGGACTTCGCCAGGCCCGGCCGGCCCGGCCACCGCAAGTTCTATACGGTGACCACCGAGACGGTCGGCAGCCGGCCCGGCAACGTGCGCCTGTTCGAGGGGCGGTTCAGCGCGAACTTCCACGACGTTCTGGCGGAATGGAAGGTCTACAACGCCGATCCGACTAGGGTCGACCGGGCGTCCCGGCGCGAGGTGCTGCGGATCGCGCAGAACCTGCCCGACCACAATACCGGGCAGATCATGTTCAACCCGAACGCCAGGCCCTCCGACCGCTTCTACGGCAACCTGCTGATCGGCGTCGGCGACGGCGGCAACAACCCGTCCTTCATCGACCCGCACGATGCGGCTCAGTCGGCGCGCCGCGCCCATGGCAAGATCCTGCGGATCGACCCGCTCCAGCAGAGCAACGGCGGCGCCTATGGCGTGCCGGCGGACAACCCGTTCGTCGGCCGCAGCGGCCACCTGACCGAGATCTTCGCCCGCGGCCTGCGCAACCCGCAGAACCTGTGCTTCGACCCGGGCGGCAGCGGCACCTTCATCCTGACCGATATCGGCCAGTCGCATATCGAGGAGGTCAATCTCGGCATCAAGGGCGCCAACTATGGCTGGCCGCTGCGGGAGGGCACCTTCGTCATCGACCGGCGCAACCCGCAGAACCTGTCGCGCCTGCCCGCCAACGACCCGAGCTACACCTATCCGGTGGCGCAGTACGACCATGACGAGGGCCGGGCGATCGCGGGCGGCTTCGTTTATCGCGGCAATGCGGCGCCGGCCCTGCGCGGCCACTACCTGTTCGGCGACATCGTCAACGGGCGGGTGTTCCATGTACCGGTGGCCGAGCTGCGGCTGGGCCGCCAGACGACGATCCGCGAGCTGACCTTCCGCCACCAGGGCCGCACCGTGACCCTGCAGAACCTGGTCCAGGGGATGAACGGCCGGGTCGACCTGCGCTTTGGCCAGGGCGAGAACGGCGAGGTCTACATCCTGACCAAGCAGGACGGCATGATCCGCCGGCTGCGGCAGGGCTGAGGAAGGACGCTTGCTTCCTCAGTCGAGGCCGTATTTTTCACGCAGGTAGCGGCCCGCCTGCTCGCCGCGCGCCTGGGCTTCCGCCGTCAGCCACTGGTCCGCCGCCTCCTGGCCGTCGGCGGCGACGCGGCGCTCATATTCCGGCTGAAGCTCCGCACGCGCCTGTTCCTTGAGCTCTTCCATCTCCCGGAGCATCGCTTCCTGGGTGCCGGCGGGCAGCGTGCCGTCCGCTTCAGCCGCGGGATCGTCGTCCACGCCGGCCTGCTGGCGCTGCAGGCTGTGCTGGCGCTGCTGGAAGGCGAAGCCGCCGGCATCGAACGCCAGTGCCGCCGGTGCCATCAGCGCCACCAGCCACAGGGCACTCAAGGCCGCGAGAGCGGGAATGCGCATGGTTCGTTTCCTCCACCAGCGTCAACTTCCCGGAAAACTAGGCGGATGGCCAGCCATGCATGTGACGGTCGTCACTTCCCGAGCCAGCGCCGCTCGCCGGAGGGCCTAAACGGCAGGCGCAGGTGGAACGGGTCGCGGCCACGCACGGTCAGCTCGAACACGGGGTCAGCGATCTTCAGTCCGAGGTAGGAGCCGCCCGGTTCCGGCAGGGTGATGAGGGGCCCGATGAGCGACTGGATCGTGACATAGGGATGCCGTTCACGATCGTCAGGCTGTTCCAGCGGACATGGCCGGAGATCCACAAGGCCGCCTTGCCGCTCTCCGTGACCACGATGGATGTCCGCGACGATGCCCAGGCGGGCGTGCGTCATGTTCCGGCTCCTGCCGAGCTGACGTTCCGATCAGGACGGTCGTCCGATCGGCAGGAGATTGATCATGGCCAGGTGACATGCGTGCGGGCGGCGCTCGACACGCACGCGACAGGAGTTCGACCGTGCGGCGACGGGCCGGTCAGCCGCCCAGATAGCCTTCCAGCACGTTCACGGCGTTCACGCCGATTTCAGCCACCGCATAGCCACCTTCCATCACGAACAGGGTCGGTAGGCCGAGCTTCGCGATGCGCTGGCCGATCAGCGGGAAGTGCTCGCTTTCCAGCCGGAACTGCGAGATCGGGTCGTCCTTGAACGTGTCCAC
>NZ_DATMFZ010000245.1:0-25233 GCF_035556675.1 Geminicoccus sp.
CGAGTTCGCGACCTTCGTCTCGCGCCTGCGCATCGACGACACCGTGCCCTACGGCCTGAACATGTGGGTCGTCGCGGACAATCTGCGCAAGGGCGCCGCCCTCAACGCCGTCCAGATCGCCGAGGCGCTGGTCGAGGACGGGCTGGTCTGAGCGGTCAGTCCGGTTGCAGATGGTGACCGCGTGCCGGCATGTCCGCCGGCACGCCGGAGCCACGATAGATGTCGTCCAGCAGGACCGGTCCGCCGAGGAACCGGCTCTCGACACTGCCTGAGCCGGTCGCCGGCAGTCCTACGGTCCAGCTATCGCCCTGCCGGACATGCACGCGGACCCATCGCTCCCGCGAGCCCACCAGCCAGATCTCCATGATGCTCGGCACCGAGGCATAGAGTGGCAGCTTGGTGCGCATGTCGTCCCGCTCGGTCGACGGCGACAGCACCTCGGCGACGACCGCCGGCTCCTTGATGTAACGCGCGTCGGCCAGCTGCTCGCAGGCGTAGGCGACATCCGGGATGTAGTAGTCGTCCCTCGCCACGTTGATGACCAGTCCCGGCGTGACGATCGAGCGGCAGCGCTCCAGGTCCGGCGACACCCGGTCCCAGATCTTCACGATGTTGGTGGTGATGATGTTGTGGCCCGGTCGGGGCGGGTTCATGGCATGCAGCCAGCCATCCCGCAGCTCGTAGCGGATGTCCGTGCCATCGTCGAACTGGAGGAACTCCTCCAGGCTCAGCCTCGGCAGATCATCGAACGCCCGCGCCATCGCTCAGCCACTCTCCTCCTCGAACCTCACCCCCGCATAGAGTTCGTCCAGCGCCACCCGGGCGTCCAGCGCCTCACTGTGGAAGCTGTCTTCCCCGGTCACCGGCAGCGCCACGATCCAGTCCTGGCCATGCCGCCGCCACCGCTGCACCCAGCGGCGGCCGGCATCGACGAGCCAGATTTCCTGCACGCCATCGATTCCTTGATAAATTGGGACCTTGGTCCTAAAATCATTGAGAGCCGTGGATGGCGACAGGATCTCGACGATGATCACCGCGCTGTGCATCAGGCCACGCCGGTCCGGAGGCGTGCAGGCGAAGATCACGTCGGGAACAAGGTAGGTTGCATCGTTCTCCGAGATCACGAGGCCGGCACCTTGGTAGGCCATGCACCGGTCGGGGTCAGATGAGCGCCGGTCCAGCAGGTTACCGACACTCTGGGCGATCCTCCCGTGCCGCCCATGCGGCGGCGCCATGGCCACCAGCTTGCCCTGGTACAGCTCGTACCGGACATCCATCTCGCCCTCGAAGCGCAGGAACTCCTCGAAGCTCATCCGCGGCAGATCACCGGAAGCCCGTGCCATCGACCACCTCCTCGCCACCCATCCCATAGCACGGGCTGACGAAAGCGTCCGTGGCTGCTAGCAAGCCAGCACCCATGGCGACGAACCTCACCGAATACACCGTCTCCGAGATCAGCGGCGCGCTCAAGCGAACTGTCGAGAACACGTTCGGCCTGATCAAGGTCCGGGGCGAGGTCTCGGGCTTCAAGCGCGCCGCCTCGGGCCACGCCTATTTCTGCCTGAAGGACCAGCAGTCCCGCCTGGACGCCGTGTCCTGGCGCGGCTCGGTGCAGCGCTGGCGCCTCGCCGTCGAGGACGGGCTGGAGGTGATCGCCACCGGCCGGCTGACCACCTATCCCGGCCGCTCCACCTACCAGATGGTGGTGGAGCAGCTGGAGCCGGCCGGTGCCGGCGCCATCATGGCGATGCTGGAGGAGCGCCGCCGCCGGCTGGCCGCCGAGGGCCTGTTCGAGCAGGCGAGAAAGCGACCCCTGCCCTTCCTGCCGCGGGTGATCGGCGTGGTGACCTCGCCCACCGGTGCGGTGATCCGCGACATCCTGCACCGGCTGAGCGACCGGTTCCCGCGCCACGTCCTGCTCTGGCCGGTCCTGGTGCAGGGCGAGCAGGCGGCCCAGCAGATCACGGATGCCATCAACGGCTTCTCGGCCATGCAGCCGGGCGGGCGAGTGCCGCGGCCGGACCTTTTGATCGTCGCCCGCGGCGGCGGTTCCATCGAGGACCTGATGCCGTTCAACGAGGAGATGGTGGTGCGCGCGCTGGCCGCGTGCTCGATCCCGACCATCTGCGCAGTCGGCCACGAGACCGACACCTCGCTGGCCGACCATGCCGCCGACCGCCGCGCCCCCACCCCCACTGCCGCCGCCGAGATGGCGGTGCCAGTGCGGCTCGAGCTGATCGAGCGGGTGGCCGTGCTGGAAGGGCGGATCCGCTCCGCCACGGTCGGCCAGCTCCAGCGCCGCCGTACCGAGCTGGAGCGCTCGGCCCGTGGCCTGCCCGACCCGCGCATGCTGCTGGGCCTGGCCACCCAGCGCCTGGACGACCTGTCCGAGCGGCTGCGCCTGCGCCGCCCCGCCGACGTGCTGCGCGCCAAGGCGGAGCGGCTGGAGATGCTTGGCCGCCGCCTGCACGAGCTGGTCTCGACCCTCCTGCGCACCGAGCAGCGCCACCTGGAGCGCACCGGCGCCCGTCTGGTGCCCACGCACATCCTGGCCCTGGTTGGGCGGGCGGAGCCGATGCTGGCTGATCGCGGCCAGCGGCTGGAACGGGCGGCCAAGCGCCGGATCGCGGACGGCCAGGCCCGGCTGGACACGCTCGGCAAGCTGCTGGACAGCCTGGGCTATCGTCAGGTCCTGGAACGCGGCTACGCCCTGGTGCGTGCTCCGTCGGGCGAGGTGGTGAGCGACGTCGCCGCCGCCCGCGCCGAGAGCCGGCTGAACCTCGTGTTCCATGACGGCGAGCTCGCCGTCATCACCGGTGGCCGGGCCAGGCGCAGCGGCACCGAGGAGGAAGAGCCGGTGCAGGGGAGCCTCCTGTGAGCGTGCCGGTCCCGGAGGACGATCGGCCGATCGACCGGCTGCTCGCGGTGATGCGGATCCTGCGCGACCCGGTGGTGGGCTGCCCCTGGGACCAGAAGCAGACCTTCGAGACCATCGCCCCCTACACGATCGAGGAGGCCTACGAGGTCCGCGACGCGCTCGAACGCGGCGATCTGGTCGACTTCCGGGCCGAGTTGGGCGACCTCCTGCTCCAGGTGGTCTACCAGGCGCAGATCGCCGATGAGCGGGGCCTGTTCGACTTCGAGGCGGTGGCCGCCGGGATCGTCGACAAGATGGTCCGCCGCCATCCGCATGTCTTCGAGGGCCAGGCCCTGCCCGAAGGCGGCGAGCGGCGTCTGTGGGAGGACCTGAAGGCCGCCGAGCGGGCCGCCAAGGGCCAGCCGGAGCGGCCGGCCAGCGTGCTGGACGACGTGCCGGTAGGCTTTCCGGCCTTGGCACGGGCGGAGAAGCTGCAAAAGCGTGCGGCCAGGGTCGGCTTCGACTGGGGTGAACTCGGACCCGTGGTGGCCAAGATCCGAGAAGAGCTGGCCGAGGTCGAGGCCGCTGGCGACCCTGAGCATCAGGCCGAGGAGGTAGGCGACCTGCTGTTCGCGGTCACCAACCTCGCCCGTCACCTCAAGGTCGACCCGGAAGAGGCGCTGCGCCGGACCAACGCCAAGTTCGAGCGCCGCTTCCGCGCAGTGGAGGCGGCCGCGCGTGCCGCCGGCCGGGAACCGGCCGAGTGCAGCCTGGCCGAGCTGGACGCCTGGTGGGACGAGGCCAAGGCCACCGAGCGGGCCGCCAAGTCCGGCTGACCGCCTCCGGCTGGACAAGCCCCCGCTCCGCCCATCTACTGCATCGAACGAATGACAGGGAGGAGGCGCCGATGAAGCGCTCCGAGATCAACGCCATCATGCGCACGGCGGATGCGTTCTTCCGCCGGCAGAACTTCCACCTGCCGGCCTTCGCCTACTGGTCCCCCGCCGACTGGGCGAAGAAGGGCGAGGAAGTCCGCGAAATCGTCGACCGCCGCCTGGGCTGGGACATCACCGACTTCGCCAAGGGCAATTTCTGCAAGTGCGGGCTCGCAGTGTTCACCGTGCGCAACGGCCCGGTTGCCGACCTCCAGCGCGGGAAGGGCAAGCTCTACTGCGAAAAGATCCTGATGATCCACCACGATCAGATCTGCCCGCTGCATTTCCACTGGAACAAGATGGAGGACATCATCAACCGTGGCGGCGGCGACCTCCATGTCCAGTTCTTCCACTCGACCGAAGCTGGCGGGGTCGACGAGCGGCCGGTGACCTTCAGCATGGACGGCACCGAGGTCACGGTCGCCGCTGGCGAGGTCGTCCGCGTGCCGCCGGGCGGCAGCGTGACCGTGCCGCCCCTGCTCTATCACAAGTTCTGGGGCTGGCGGGACGACGTGCTGGTCGGCGAGGTCTCCCTGGTCAACGACGACGATCAAGACAACCGCTTCTTCGAGCCGCTCGGCCGCTTTGCCGAGATCGAGGAGGACGAGCCGCCCATGTTCCTGTTGCGCAACGACTACGAGCGCTACTGGGGTGCCGTGCGCTGACGCTCACGGCTTGTGCGCGAGCCTCGCCTCCAGCCGGCGCTGCTTGTCCTCGGCCAGGAGGACCGAGACATGGGTGCCCTCGGTGCCGTCGGCCTTGGCCAGCACCTCGCCGTTGCGGAACAGCCAGGCCAGCGTCTCCCCGTCGCCGAACGGGATCACCACCTCGGTCGGCACCGCGAACTCGGAGAGCTTGGCCTCGATCGCGCGGAGCAACCCGTCCAGGCCCTCGCCGGTCTGCGCCGAGACCGTCACGGTAGCACTGGCCCGGGCAAGCTCGGCAGAGAGCACCGCCCGGCGCTCCTCGTCCATCAGGTCGATCTTGTTCCAGACCTCGATCAGCCGCTGCGAGCGCGCCAGGTCATCGATGCCCAATTCGTCCAGCACCTTGCGCACGTCGGCGTCCTGCGCCGCGGCATCCTCATGGGCGACGTCGCGCACATGGAGGATGATGTCGGCGGAGAGCACCTCTTCCAGCGTGGCGCGGAACGCGGCGACCAGCGAGGTCGGCAGTTCGGAGATGAAGCCCACCGTGTCGGACAGGATCACCTTGCGCCCTTGCGGCAGGCGGATCAGCCGCATGGTCGGGTCGAGCGTGGCGAACAGCAGGTCCTTGGCGAACACCTGCGCGCCGGTCAGCCGGTTGAACAGGGTGGACTTGCCGGCGTTGGTGTAGCCCACCAGCGCCACCACCGGATAGGGCACCCGCTCGCGGGCCTTCCGGTGCAGGGCGCGGGTGCGCTTCACATCCTCCAGCTCGCGCTCGATCTTGACGATCTTGTCGGCGATGATCCGGCGGTCCAGCTCGAGCTGACTCTCGCCAGGGCCACCCAGGAAGCCCGCACCGCCGCGCTGCCGCTCCAGATGGGTCCAGGAACGGACCAGGCGCGAGCGCTGGTAGTTCAGCGCCGCCAGGTCGACCTGGAGCACGCCTTCACGGGTGCGCGCCCGCTCGCCGAAGATCTCCAGGATCAGGCCGGTCCGGTCGATGACCTTGCAGTGCCACTTCTTCTCGAGGTTGCGCTGCTGGCCGGGCGTGAGCGTGCCGTCGACCACGACGAGATCGATCTCGTCGGCCTTCACCCGTGCCGCGACCTCCTCGACCTTGCCGCCGCCGAGCAACGTCGCCGGGGTCACTTGTCGCAGGGGCGCCAGCTCACGATCGACCACGTCGAGCGAGATCGCCTCCGCCAGCCCCACCGCCTCCTCCAGCCGGGAGGCCGGCGCACGCAGCCGCTCCCGGTCAGTGCTCAGGTAGGGATGGATGACCAGGCAGCGTCCGCTGCCTTCTGCTGTTTCGTTGCCGATGACGAATCCGTCCCTGGCGCTATTCTTCCCGCTGGTCCTCGTCGCGGCCCCGGTCGCCATAGCCGCCCCGATCGGGTCCCTGGCCTGGCACCGAGCCCGGAGGCGCGTCATACAGACGGACCGCCGAGGAGGGCATCACGGTGGACACGGCGTGCTTGTAAACCAGCTGCACGTGCCCGTCACGACGGAGCAGCAGGCAGAAATTGTCGAAGGAGCCGATCACGCCCTGCAGCTTTACGCCATTGATCAGGAAGACGGTGACCGGGATCTTGTTCTTCCGGACGTGGTTCAAAAAGACGTCCTGGAGATTCTGCTGCTTCTCGGCTGCCATCCGAGTACCTCTCGGTGAATTGGAAGGCACCGCGGTGGCGAGCGACGAGCGCTTCGTTGCCATCACGGCCGGGTCCGGTCCGCATTCTGGTGCGCGATCCGACCACGTTTTTTTCCTTCGGAGATCAGGACATAACCAGCGCCCCCTGGCTCGGCAAGCGCCATCGCTGCAAGCTGGATGAATATATCCGCAGGGCTGGGGACACTGGCCTGCATGGTCAAGCCAAGTAATCGATCCCGTTCAACCCCGGACGGGCGGCTCGGCCGGCAGCCCGCAATGGGCCGCATAGCGGTCCATCAGCCGTCTCGTCGTGTCGCCCGGCATGCCGTTGGCGACCGGCCGGCCGTCTACGCTGGTCACCGGCAGGACCAGCGAGGTGGCGCTGGTGAGGAATGCCTCGCGCGCCCGGGCCAGTTCCGCCGGGGAAAAGGCGCGTTCCGCCAACGGGATGCCGAGCTCGCGCGCCTGCTCCAGCACCACCGAGCGGGTGACCCCGCCGAGGATGCGCTGTGTCGCCGGATGGGTGCGCAGCACGCCGTGCTCGTCGACGATCCAGGCATTGGTGCTGGATCCCTCGGTGATGACGTCGCCAGCCGGGCCGCTGGCCACCAGCCAGGCCTCGCGGCATCCGGCCTCCTGCGCCGCCTGCTTGGCCAGGACGTTGGCGAGCAGCCCGGTGGATTTGATGTCGCAGCGGGCCCAGCGCTCGTCAGGATGGGTGATCACCGCGCAACCCTTCTGGCGCTCCGCTTCCGTCGGCAGCTTCAGCCGGCGCACGGTCACGACCAGGCTCGGGCGGGTGTCGGCGGGGAATGGGTGGTTGCGCGGAGCGGTACCCCGGCTCACCTGCAGATAGACCAGCGCGTCGGCCAGCGCGTTGCGGGCGATCGTCTGCTTGACGATCCGGTGCAGGGCGGCATCGCTGACCGGCAGGTCGATGCGCAGGGCCGCGAGGGAGCGGCGCAGCCGTGCCAGGTGCCGGTCCGCGTCGATCAGCCGGCCGCCGATCCGCTTGACGACCTCGTAGATGCCGTCTGCGAACTGGAAACCGCGATCCTCCACCGGCACGGTGGCGGCACGGAGCGGCAGGTAGCGACCGTCGACATAGGCAATCCGGGCCATGATGGGTTCCGCAGGCAGGATCAGAGATAGTCGAATCGTACGGCGACCGCCTGCTCCAGGCTGCGCATCTGGTCGCCGCGGGCGATCGCGATCAGCCGGTCGCGGGCACGCAGCTGGGTGTCCGGCCGCGGCACCATGTACTGACCGCCGCGCAGCACCGCGCCGATGATCACGCCCTGGGGCATCCTGGCCTTGTCCAGGGTCTTGCCCACCAACGGGCTGTTCTCCGGCAGGTCGGCCTCGATCGCTTCGGCGGCCCCGTCCTTGATGCTGAAGCCGGCCAGGATCCGGCCGCGCCGGACATGCTGGAGGATCGAGCTCACCGTGGTGCCTCTGGGATCGATCATCACGTCGATGCCGATGTCGCCGATCAGCGGCTCATAGCTCTCGGTGTTGATCAGGGCGAGGGTGCGGTTGGCGCCCAGCCGCTTGGCCATCAGCGCCGACATGATGTTGACCTCGTCCTGATTGGTGACCGTGACGAAGGTGTCGGCGGTGGTCACGCCCGCCTCACGCAGGAGATCGGGATCGCGCGCATCGCCCTGCAGCACGATCAGGCCGGGCGCGCCCTCGGCGAGGGCCCCTGCCCGCTCCGGTGCGTTCTCCACCACGGTCAGCCGGAGATGCGGGGCCAGGGCGCGCAGCTCGTGGACCAGGAAGCCGCCGATGCTGCCGGCGCCACCGATCACCACCCGCCGCCCCTGGTAGGGTGCATGGCCGAACGCAGTCATGGCACGGGCCTGCTGCTTGGTCTCGACCACGATCCAGGCCCGGTCGCCCGCGATCAGGAGGTCCTCGGCATGCGGCACGAACAGGCGGTCGTTGCGCTCGATCGCCACCACCACGACATGGAGGTCCGGGAACAGGTAGGAGAGCTGGCGCAGCGGCGTGTCGAGGATCGGGCAGTCGGCATCGCAGCGCACCGAGACCAGCCGGACCTGGTCGGAGGCGAACGGGATCACCGCCAGCGAGCCCGGCACCAGCAGGGTGCGCGCCACCGAGCGGGCGACCTCGATCTCCGGCGAGATCACCACGTCCACGGCCAGGTGCTGGCGCAGGAACAGGTCCTCCCAGCGCCGGTCCAGATAGGCCTGCTGGCGGATCCGGGCGATCCTCGTTGCCGTGTTGAACAGGGCGTTCGCCACCTGGCAGGCGACGATGTTCACCTCGTCGCTGCGGGTGACCGCCACCAGCAGGTCGGCATTGGCGGCACCCGCCTCGCGCAGCACGGCAGGGTGGGAGGCGGAGCCGGTGATCGCGCGCAGATCGACGGTCTCGGCGATCCGCTGGACCAGCTCCGGGCGCTGGTCGATGACCGTGACCTCGTGGCCGGCGCGGACCAGGTAGCGGGCGATGCTCTCGCCTACCCGCCCCGCCCCGCCGACGATGACCCGCAAAGGATCAGTCGTCCCCGCTGTGCAGGCCCAGCGTCTTCAGCTTGCGGTGCAGGGCCGAGCGCTCCATGCCGACGAAGTTGGCGGTGCGCGAGATGTTGCCGCCGAAGCGCTCGAGCTGAGCCTGCAGATAGGCGCGTTCGAAATGCTCGCGGGCCTCGCGCAGCGGCATCGCTACCAGCTCGCCATTGGCAGTCGGATCCATCGAGCCCACCGCGCTGTTGGTGAGGTCCGGCGGCAGCCCGTCCACGCCGATCGGCTGCTTGGGGTCGCCCGGCGCCATGATCAGCATCCACTCGACTGCATTGCGCAGCTGGCGGACGTTGCCCGGCCACTCGGCGGACTGCATTACCGCCATGGCGTCGTCGCCGATCACGCGCGGCGGTGCGCTGGCGATGCGGGCGGCGCGGTCCATGAAGGTCCGGGCCAGCAGTGGGATGTCGATGCGCCGCTCGGAAAGCGGCGGGATCTGCACCGGCACCACGTTCAGCCGGTAGTAGAGCTCCTCACGGAACTTGCCCTGGCTCATGAGCTGGGTCAGGTCCCGGTTGGTGGACGCGATCACCCGCACGTCCAGGTCGATGCGCTCGGTGCGGCCCGGCCGGGTAAAGCGGTTCTCCTGCAGGACCCGCAGCATCCGCCCCTGGGTCTCGAGCGGCATGTCGGCCACCTCGTCCAGGAACAGGGTGCCGCCGCTGGCCCGCTCCAGGATGCCCACGAAGCGCGGCGTGTCGCCATTGGCCTCGGCGCCAAACAGCTCGACCTCCAGGCGATCGGGCGCCATCACCGCGCAGTTCAGCACCACAAAGGCTGCATCCGCCCGCCGCGAATGAGCATGGATCATCCGGGCAGCGATCTCCTTGCCAGAGCCGGGTGGGCCACTGATCAGCACGCGGCTATTGGTGGGTGCCACCCGGTCGATCGCCTGGCGGACGCGCACGATGCCGGGCGAGGTGCCGAGCAGGTCGATCTCGTCGCCGCCCTTGATCTTGAGCTGCTCGTTCTCACGCTTGAGCCGGCTGATCTCCAGCGCGCGCTGCATGGTCAGGAGGAGGCGGTCGGTCTTGAACGGCTTCTCGATGAAGTCGTAGGCGCCGTTCTTGATCGCCTGCACGGCCATCTCGATGGTGCCGTGCCCGCTGAAGATCACCACCGGGATGGTGGGCCACTGGCTGCGCAGCCGGTCCAGGATCTCCATCCCGTCCAGCTTGCTGCCCTCGAGCCAGATGTCGAGGAGGACGAGGTCCGGCACGCGCCGGTCGATCTCGGCGAAGGCCTGGTCGCTGTTGGCGGCCTGGCGGGGCCGGTAGCCCTCGTCCTGCAGGAGGGCAGCGACGACCTCCCGGATCGCGGCCTCGTCATCGACGATCAGAACGTCCTTGCTCATCCTCTAACCATCCGGCGAAGCGCCCCCTGGAACCGGTTTATCATGGTGCTCCGGGCACAGAGCCCGGGCCCGTCGGCGCTTGTGCTTCGTTCGCTGCGCGACCTCGTGCTCATGCGGCAGGCCGCACGACGCTGGAACGAGGAAAGACGAGCCGTGCTGATGTCCCGCCACCTGCGGCTTCACCCAGGTCGATCGAGCCTTCGTGCTCTTCCATGATCTTCCGGACGATGGCAAGGCCCAAGCCCGTGCCCTTCGCCTTGGTGGTGACATAGGGCTCGAACAGTCGCTCGCGATGCTGCGGCGGCAGCCCCACCCCGTCGTCCTCGATCTGCACGATGATCGCCCGCTCCTCCTCCAGGACCCGGACCCGCACATGGCCGTGCGGTTCCCTGTCCTCCCTGCCCTCGGCCTTGGCATCGCCCTTTGCGTCAATCGCGTCGATGGCGTTCTGTAGCAGGTTGGTGAGGACCTGGCCGACCTTCGCA
The DNA here is from genome assembly GCF_035556675.1 of Geminicoccus sp. Lineage (GTDB taxonomy): Bacteria > Pseudomonadota > Alphaproteobacteria > Geminicoccales > Geminicoccaceae > Geminicoccus. Next base: position 10,482 of record NZ_DATMFZ010000245.1, read on the forward strand.
TGGTCGCATGCCAGCATCAGCTCGGGCCGGCCGAGATCCACGTCGAACGCGATGTCCGGCCGGGCAGTGCGCTGCAACAGCACCGCGTCGTTGACGATCTGCGCCAACCGTTCGTCCTGGAAGACCGGCTCGGGCATCCGGGCAAACGCCGAGAACTCGTTCACCAGCCGGCCGATCTGGTCGACATGGCGGACGATCGTGTCGGTGCAGCCGCGGAACGTGTCGGGCTCGTCCTCGATCTGCTTCAGCCAGCGCCGCTGCAGCCGTTCCGCCGACAGCCGGATCGGGGTGAGGGGGTTCTTGATCTCGTGCGCGAGCCGCCGGGCGATCTCGGCCCAGGCGGCGACTCGCTGGGCAGACAGAAGATCGGTCACGTCGTCGAAGGTGACGACCCAGCCCTGGATCCGCCCCTCCTCCTCCTGCACCGCGGCCCGGACGAGCAGGGTGCGGTGGGTGACGCCGCGCGCCACCACGAGCTGCTGCTCAGCAAAGCCCCGGCGCCCGTCGATGGTCCGGTCGATCAGGGGCGACAGCTCGGGCAGGAGTTCGTCCAGCGGCCGGCCCAAGATGGCCGCCTGATCCATCTCCAGGAACTGCACGGCGGAGCGGTTCGGCAGCACCACCCGGCGCCGGCTGTCCAGGCCCAGCACGCCCGCGGTCACCCCGCGCAGCACCGCCTCGGTGAACCGGCGGCGCTGGTCGAGCTGCTGGTTGGCATCCACCAGCTCGCGGCGCTGCGAGGCCAGCTGCTGGGTCATCCGGTTGAAGGCACGCGCCAGCGAGGCGATCTCCTCGAAGTCGATGCGCTCCTCGACCCTTGCGTTCAGGTCGCCGGTGCTGACCCGGTCTGCCGCAGTGATGAGCTGGCCCAGCGGCACGCCTAGGCGCGTGGCGAAGTAGAGCCCGGCCCAGACCGCGGCCAGCAACATGATCAGCGCCACCACGCCGAACAGGATCAGCGACAGGATCTGGATGCGCGAGCGCTCCGCTGCCGCGGCCTCGTAGTCGCTCACCCCCGCCTGGGTCCGCTCCAGCAGGTTCAGGACGCTCGGGTCGACGAAGCGCCCGACGAACAGATAGGCGTCGCCGAAGCCGTCCAGGCGGACCAGTGCCCGGACACGGTCGTCGGTATCCGCAGTGAGCGTCACCACCTCGCCCGCGGCGGCGCGCTCCAGGTCGGCGGGCTCGATGCTGCCGATGTCCATGGAGAAGGCCAGCTCGCTGCGCGCCAGCACGGCACCGGTGGTGTCGAACACCACTGCCTCGGTGAGCGAGCGCACCATCGCGTGCGCCTCGACCAGATCCTGCAGGCTGCGGCCATAGCGGCCTTCGCGGTTGATGTCGGCCGCCATCGCCAGCGCATCGGCCCGGATATTCTCCCGGTGCTCCTCCAGATAGGCCTGGGCGACCTGCAGGGAGGTATCGACCGCCTCGCGCACCCGGTCGCTGAACCAGGCATTGACGCCGACATGGAGGAACCAGACGGAGAACAGGGTGACCACGATCGCCGGGGTCACCGCCAGCAGGCCGAACAGGGCGACCAACCGACCTTCCAGGCCGGAGCCGGCGCTACCCTTACGCCTGGCCGCCCAGATCCGGACCAGGCGCCTTGCCACCACCACGCTCAGCAGCAGGACCAGCACGAGGTCGACCGAGAGGAGGACCAGCACGCCGCCCGTGTCGAGCCCGGCCGGCCCCTTGCCGGTCAGCACCGCCCAGGTGGTGATCCCGCACACCACGGCGACCGCCACCAGCAGCTTGGCCAGACGCGGATCCTGGGCAATGGTCACGATGCGCCGCCAGAAGGACGGCTTGGTGATGGAGATTCCGCTCAGCAGGAGAGGTAGGCCCGTCGTCTTCCCGAGATTGGTGGGATCATGGCGCGCGGGAGACGACGATGTCCAGTTCGCGAATCTTCTTGCGCAGCGTGTTGCGGTTCATGCCGAGCAGGTCGGCGGCGCGCAGCTGGTTGCCGCGGGTGACCGAGAGCGCCTTGCCGATCAGCGGCCGCTCGATCTCGCGCAGCACCCGGTCATAGACCCCATCGGGCGGCAGGCCGCCGTCATGGGCCTTGAACCATCGATCCAGGTGGCGTTCGACCGCGGTGGACAGGGTCTCCTCGACCATCGGGGCATCGCCGCCGGCCTGCGGGCCGTCGGGCGCGCCGGTGGACGGCCGGGCGCCGGCCTGCTCCAGCTCGGACGCGATCGTGTCCTCGGCCAGGATCTCGTCGGTGTAGAGCACCGCCAGGCGCCGCACGAGATTCTCCAGCTCGCGCACGTTGCCGGGCCAGGGATGGGCTTTCAGCCGGATCATCGCCTCCGGGGTCAGGCTCTTGATCGCCAGCCCGTCGGCCGCCGCCTTGGCGAAAAAGTGCTGGACCAGGGCCGGAATGTCGTCGGCCCGCTCGCGCAAAGGCGGCAGGCGGATCGGCACGACGTTGAGGCGATAGAACAGGTCCTCGCGGAATAGGCCCTGGGCCACCATCTGGCGCAGGTCGCGGTGCGAGGCCGCCACGATGCGCAGGTTGGTCTTGATCGGGTGGGTCCCACCCACCGGCAGGAACTCGCCCTGCTGGAGCACGCGCAGGAGCCGGGTCTGCGCCTCCAGCGGCATGTCCCCGATCTCGTCCAGGAACAGGGTGCCGCCATTGGCCTGCTCGAAGCGGCCGACCCGACGGGCATGGGCGCCGGTGAACGCCCCCTTCTCGTGGCCGAACAGCTCCGATTCGATCAGCTCCCTGGGAATCGCCGCCATGTTCACGGCGACGAACGGGCCATTGCGGCGCTTGCCGAACTCGTGCAGCGCCTTGGCGACCAGCTCCTTGCCGGTACCGCTCTCGCCCGCGATCAGCACGGTGAGGTCGGTGCCGGTGAGGCGTGCGATGATCCGGTAGATCTCCTGCATGGCCGACGAGCGGCCGATGATCGGCAGGTTGTCGTCCAGGCCGCTCAGGACGTCGGCCGCGGCACCGTTGCGGCGCTTGGGCTGGGCGAGTGCCCGCTGTACCGCCGCGGTCAGGTTGCCGAGGTCGAAGGGCTTGGGCAGGTATTCGAAAGCACCCCGCTCGGTAGCGCGCACCGCGGTCAGCAGCGTGTTCTGCGCGCTCATCACGATCACCGGCAGGTCCGGCCGGGTCGCGCGGATCCTGGGCAGGAGGTCCAGCGAGTTCTCGTCGGGCAGCATCACGTCGGTGATGACGAGGTCGCCCTCGCCCGCGGCGACCCAGCGCCACAGCGCCGAGGCGGCCGAGGTCGCCTGCACCCGCCAGCCCTGCTTGGCCAGCGCCCGGCTGACCACGGTGCGGATCGCGGCGTCGTCCTCGGCCAGGAGGATCGTCGTGTCGTTCATCGGGAAGCGGCCTCTTTTGCAACTGCATCGCGCGCGCCGCGGCCGGCGGCGCGGTTGGCCGGCAGGCTGACGCGGAACACCGCGCCCGGGTCGCCGGGATGGTGGGACACGACCCCGCCATGGTCGTGGACGATCTTGGCGACCAGCGCCAAGCCCAGCCCGGTGCCGCGCGGCTTGCTGGTCACGAACGGCTCGAACAGGTGGTCGGCCACGTCCGGCGCCACGCCCGGCCCGTCATCCTTCACCTCCACCGTGATCGGCAGGTGCAGCCGCTCGCGCGAGGTGCCGAGCGCCATGCGCCAGCCATGCTGGTAGGTGGTCGTGAGCGTGATGGTGCCGCCGTCCGGCTGGGCCGCCTCCGCCGCGTTCTTGATCAGGTTCAGGAACACCTGGATCAGCTTGTCGCGGTCGCCCTCCACATGGGGCAAGGACGGGTCGTAGTGTTCGACGATCCGGTGGCGCCGGGCAAAGCCGTTTTCGGCGATGCGGCGGACATGCTCCAGGATCTGGTGGATGTTGACCGGCCGGCGCTCGATCGGCCGGCCGGCGTTGAACTCTTCCATCCGGTCGACCAGCGCACAGATCCGGTCGGTCTCGTCACAGATCAGCTGGACCAGCGGCCGGTCCTCCTCGGCGATCGAGGGCTCGAGGAGCTGGGCGGCCCCGCGGATCCCGGAGAGCGGGTTCTTGACCTCATGCGCAAGCGTGGCCGCGAGCGTGGCCACCGAGCGGGCGGAGCCGCGCTGTACCCGGTGCTGGTCAAGCCGCCGTGCCACCGAGCAGGGATGGAGAATGACCAGCACATGGCCCGGATTCTCGACGATCGGGCTCATATGGCTGTCCACCAGCACGGTCTCGCCCTTGGACAGCGCCAGCTCGACGCCGTACTCGGACACCGACGCACCCCCGGTCGAAACATGCCGGATCAGGTCCAGGATGGTGGCGTGCGCCGGCATGAAATCCGACAGCGGCCGGCCGACCAGCACGTTCAGGGAGGCGCCGAACAATTGCTCCGCAGCGGGGTTGACCGTCATCAGCCGGGCATCCCCATCGACCACGAAGAGCGGGCTCGGCAGATTGGCGAGCAGTTGCGCCGCGCTTACCGGTGCCGACCGCGTCGACCGTTCCATTACCATTGCATTGCGCACCGTATGAGCAGCCCGGCCTTTGTGCCCGTTCGGTAGGCAACTTATCCGCCCGGTTTCCGCTGCGCAAGCGAGGCGACACCTGTCGGCACATCCCGCCGATGCGGAAGAATCATGTGGCGGCGCCTGGGCGCAGCCGCGCACTCAGAGTAACCTTCCGGCCATGTCCGAACCCGACTGCATCGTGCTCGTTGTCGCCGCCGGCCAGGGCGAGCGCCTCGGCGGCTCCCGACCCAAGCAATATCTGGCGCTGGCGGGCGAGCCGATCCTGCGCCGCGCCATCCGGCCGTTCCTGGCCCACCCCGCCATTGCCGGCGTCCGCGTGGTGATCGCAGCAGGCCAGGAGGAACGGTACGGCGAGGCCACGGCCGGCCTGCCGCTGCTGCCGCCGGTTGTCGGCGGTGCCACCCGCCAGGCCTCGGTGCTGGCAGGGCTGGAATCCCTCGTGGACCAAGCGCCGGCCCGGGTGCTCGTTCACGACGCGGCGCGGCCGCTGGTGACCGGCGCGCTGATCGGACGGGTGCTGGCCGGTCTCGACGATGCCGACGCAGTGCTGCCGGCCCTGCCCGTGGTGGATTCCCTGCGCTCGGTCGAAGCCGGCCTCGTCACCGGCGAGGTGGCGCGTGACGGGCTGGTACGTGCCCAGACCCCGCAGGGCTTCCGCTTTGCGGCCGTGCTGGCGGCACACCGCCGCCATGCCGGAGCGGGCGGAATCACCGACGATGTCGAGCTGGTCCGCCGCTCCGGTGGCAAGGTAGCCTGGGTCAAGGGGGAGGAGGAAAATCTGAAGGTGACCCATCCCGACGATCTCGGTCTCGCCGCCCGGCTGCTGGGTTCTGGCCAGCGCCGCTATGCCACCGGCATGGGCTTCGACATCCATGCGGTCGCGGCCGACCGGCCGCTCTGGCTGGGCGGGGTACAAGTCCCCGCCCCCTTCGGCCTGGCCGGCCACTCGGATGCCGACGTGGTCCTCCATGCCCTGACCGATGCCCTGCTCGGCACGGTGGGTGCGGGCGACATCGGCGTGCATTTCCCGCCCTCCGACGAGCGCTGGCGCGGTGCAGCATCGGATCAGTTCGTCCGCCACGCCCTGGCCCTGGTGGCCGGGCAGGGTGGCCGGCTGGAGCATGCCGACCTGTCGATCATGGCCGAGCGACCGAAGATCGGCCCGCACCGCCCGGCGATCCTCGCCAGCCTCGGCCGGATCCTCGGCCTGGAGCCACAGCGGATCGGGCTCAAGGCCGGCACCATGGAGGGGCTGGGTGCGATCGGCCGCCAGGAGGGCATCGCGGCACAGGCACTCGTGACGGTAAGCTTCCCGTCGTGACGGCCAAGGGGGTGGAACTGCTCGTCACCTGGTTCGGCAGCGGCTACCTCAAGCCCGCCTCGGGCACCTGGGGTTCGCTGGCGGCCCTGCCGTTCGGGATCGCCCTGCACTGGGCGTTCGGCCCGATCGCCTTATGCGTGCTGGCCCTCCTGCTCTACGGTGCCGGCGTGGTGCTGGGCGGCGTCTACCTGATTACCGCAGAACATCCCGACCCGGACGACTTCGTGCTGGACGAGGTGGTTGGGCAGTGGCTGGCACTGGCTGCGGCACCGCTCACCGTGGCCGGGGTGGTCGCCGCCTTCCTGTGTTTTCGGGTGCTCGACATCGTCAAGCCCTGGCCGGCATGCTGGATCGACCGCAAGATGCACGGCTCGCTCGGGGTGATGACCGACGATCTGGTGGCTGGCATCTACGCCGGGCTGCTGGTGCTGCTGGCGGGGGCCTATCTCTAGATGATCAACATCGATCCAGAACTGCTGGACAAGGCGCTGCGGCTGCTCGAAGCCTGCCGCGCCCGGGGCCTGAGCCTGGTCACGGTGGAAAGCTGCACGGGCGGGCTGATCGCGGGCGTGCTCACTGCCGTCCCAGGCAGCTCGGACGTGGTCGACCGGGGCTTCGTCACCTATTCCAACGAGGCCAAGATGGCGCTGGTCGGGGTGCCGGGCGAGCTTCTGGCCGATCATGGCGCCGTCAGTGAGCCGGTCGCCCGGGCGATGGCTCATGGAGGGCTGGCCCATTCGGCTGCCGACCTCGCCATCGCCGTCACCGGCATCGCCGGGCCGGGCGGCGGCAGTGCCGTGAAGCCCGTGGGCCTGGTACATCTGGCAGCCGCCGCCAGGGATGGAAGGCTCCTTCACGAGCGGGTCGTCTTCCCAGGCGACCGGGCGGCGGTGCGAGCGGCAACCGTGCTGCGCGCCCTCGATCTTCTGGAGCAGCTGACCAGCTGAGGCCGGGTCGGGAACCAGGGGTTGCCCGGCCACGGCCGGCTGCAGGGATGCGACGAACCTGTTCCGTGTCCGATCCCGCCGGGAGAATGAAGATGCCGCCACGCGAGGACAAACATCAACTGCTCGTATCAAATGGTTCCTCGACCGTGGCGGCTTCGGCTTGGGGCGATCCAACTATCACGGCATGATCCCATGCTTTTCCGCCCCAATCTCGTGTCGAGGCATCAGCCACGCCGGCTGCTATGACGGTTGAGCCCGGCCGGTGGTGACACCTTGGATGCCGCATCGACTTTTCTGGTCCCGACAGAAGCTGCGCTTCTGGAACAACCGGCACCATGGCTGCTCTGGCCGGCAACCGGCCGCCGCAGTCATGGACCTTGTCGCAGCCCTCCCTGTCGTTGCCTCGGCCCTTTCTGCCGCTGGCAGCCGGGCCCTTCGATATCGTCAACACCCGGGCTCGCCGCTTATTCCATTTCCGTCTCCCGGTGATGCGCCTTTTGTCCTGCGATGAGCGGAATGGCGGCAGGCGTGGAATAAACGGCCGCTCCAGGTGTTGATGGAGATAAGACGTTCGTGAGCGGCGCTTCGGGCGGAGCTGGCGATGTCGGCAAGGGGTAGCGCTCATCCGCCGGGTCAACCGGGGCGGCGCGCATGGACTTCCTGACCGAGCTCGAAAGCTGCGTGCCGAGCCTGCGCCGCTACGCGCGGGCATTGCTCCGCGATCGCGACGGCGCCGACGACCTGGTGCAGGACTGCCTGGAGCGGGCGCTCAGCCGCAGGCATCTCTGGCGTGGTGGACAGGGACTGCGGCCGTGGCTGTTCCGCATCCTGCACAACATCTACGCCAACGAGATCCGGCGCCGCCGGGCGGGGCCGGTCTTCCAGCCGATCGACAGCGCCGGTGATCTTCCTGCTGGCAGCGACAGCCACGATGCCCGGATCGAGCTGCGCGAGATGGAGAGCGCCTTGAACCTCCTGCCCGAGGAGCAGCGCTACATCGTCCTGCTGGTGGCCCTCACCGGCCTGTCCTACCAGGAATGTGCCGATGCCCTGGGCGTCCCCGTCGGGACGGTGATGTCCCGCCTGTCCCGCGGCCGCGAGCATCTGCGCAGGTTCCTCGCGGGCGAGGCCGGGCCTCCCCTGCGGAGGGTCAAGTGAGCGCCCCGCCCGAACCGGTCGGCGAGGCGGACCTGCACGCCCATGCCGACGACCGACTGCCGCCGGAGCGCGCGGCGTTCGTGGCGGAGTGGCTCACGCACCATCCCGAGGCCCGCCAGCAGGTCGCCCTGTGGCGGTGCCAGAACGAGCTGATCAGGCAACTGCACGCCGAGCCGCCGGAGCCCCTGCCGGCCAGGCTGCGACCAGGCATGTGGGCGCTGGGCCGGCGCCAGGCGCTCGGACGCCTGGCCGTGGCTGCGGCGGTGGGGCTGCTGGCCGGTGGCGGTGCCGGCTGGATCGGCCGCGGGCTCGTGCCGCCGCACGATGCGGAGCCATATGATCTGGCGCGCGAAGCGGCGCGGGCGCACCGCGATCTGGCGGAGACCCTGCCGCTCGAAGCCGGACCGGATGGCGCGACGCGGCTGCTCGCCTGGCTCGCGCAGGAACTCGGCCATCCGGTGCGCGTGCCGGATCTGTCCGGGGTGAGCCTGCGGCTCCTGGGCGGGCGGACAGTCATGAACGACCGGAACAGGAAGGCCGCCCAGCTCGTCTACGAAGACCCGGCGGGCGCCCGCTTCACCCTCTACCTGCTCTGGGCCGACTGGTCGGCACCGCCCGAGTTCCGCTTCTTCCGTTCCGGTGACGTCAATCTGTTCTACTGGCCGGAAGACGCGCTGCGCTGCATACTCATGGGTCCGGCCGACCCCGACCATCTGCTCGATCTCGCCCTCGCCACCTATGACGAGATGGAGAAGGACAGGCACACGGCGGTCAACCACGCGACGCCCTAGCAGGCATGCCCGGGCTCAGGGGGTGCCCGCCTCCATGCCGCCTGCGCGGGCGTGCAGCTCGATCAGGTCGCGGCGGAACTGGCCGAACGCGAAGGCCACCGCATAAAGGCTCTGCAGCTGCTCGATCGTGAGCGTGCGCATAACGCCTGCGGCGCGCAGCTCGCCCAGACTCTCGTCGATCAGCCGGAGTGCTGTGTCGACCCTAGCCGGGTCGGGTGGCGGCTCCCGCCGCACCACGGCCTGCGCCACTGCCGTCAGATCATCGCGCAGCCCGGCAGCGGCGTCGCGCAGGGGCTTGTCCAGGATGGCGGCGGCGGCTTCCGGCAGGGGCCGCAGGGTGGCACGACCCAGGAGCAGGAAGCTGGTGTGCAGGCGGCGGATGATCGCGACCAGCGCATCCGGGTCACGTTCCTCCGTAAGCCTCGCCAGCCGTTCCCGGCGCGCCTCCTCGGCCAGCCCCTCCAGCTTGACGATCATGGTGCGGATCTTGCGGTGGCGCAGGCGCAGCGCCGCTTCGTCGCGAGCACCCGACAGGCCGTTCAGGAGCGGCTCGAACATCAGCGCCATCTGCCCCAGGACGTCGCGGGCAGCATCGCGCAGGTCACGGTGTGCCCGCGCGGGCAGCACGGTCAGCGCTACCCCGATCCCGACGACGCCGCCGAGCGCTATCTCCAGCACCCGCTCGAACCCGAGCTCCAGCGGGGGCAGGTGGCTGGGCGACATCAGCATCATCGCCGCGGTGACGGGCGCGATCCGGAAGATCGGGTTGGCGGCCGAGGCGAGCGTGGTGGGTATCAGCGCCAGGAGGAAGGTACCGATCCCGGCCGGCCCGGAGGGCGGCAGCATCACCACCGCCAGGAGCCCGCACAGCGCTCCCAGCAGCGTCGCCAGCAGCCGGTCGCGTGCTGCTTTCAGCGAGCCACCGACATTGCTCTGGATCACGATGATCGCGGTGATCACCGCCCAGTAGCCCTGCGGCAGCCCCAGCAGATGGACCAGCACATGCGCGGCGAGCGCGGAGGTCATGAGCCGGACGGCGAGCCGCCACTGCGCGGCCCGATCGGCCAGCGCCCGGAGCCAATTGCGCAGCTGAGCGGCGATCCGGTCGGTCCATGAGGCGGAGCGCCCCGGATCGTCCCTCATTCCGGCTGCCTCCGCCGCCCTGGAAGTCACGGCCGCGATCCTCTCCGGCCACCCGGATGGACCGTCAGCCTGCGGACCAGGTCAAGAGGAACGGGCGCGGCGGAAAGAAGTGGTCGTGCTAGACGTTCTTGCCGGCCTTGCCGTCCGGGTTGTGCTGGTGGTGGACGTCGAGCTCGCCGCCGCCACCGGACACCCGGCTGCGGCCCTCGGGCGTGCGCTCGGCCGGATGCGGACCGCGCGGCTTCGACTTCTCCGGTTCCTTGCGGTTCTCGTGGCTGGCGCCCGGACCGCCGATCCGCTCGGTGTTCTCGTGCTTGCTGGGCATGTTCCGCCTCCTGCTGGCGATCACCATCCTGGCCCGTCCCCTGCCCGATGCGGTCGAACGGAAGGGCGGCCCGGCTGCCCGATCAATGTGCGGCAAGGGGCGCGGGTTCCGGCCGGTCTGCTTGGCACGTCGCGGATTGACCGCTCAGGACAGGGCGGGCAACATCTTGGTACCTTACATACAAGCGTCGTGCATGACGGCGGGCCGGCTCGGAGAAGGCGGCCGCCGGGGCTCTGGGAGGCCACCGAACGATGTCGATCCGCTTGCTGAAGACCCTGACGCTCGGCGTTGCCCTGCTGGGCGGCACTGTCCTACCCATCGTCGCGCAGGCCGCGGAATTCACGATGCGGTTCGCCACCGCCAGCCCGCCGATGGAGAACAATTTCTCCTGGACCCACCTGGAGGTGCTGGCACGCGAAATCGAGAGCCGGTCTGGCGGCCGGATCGAGGTAGAGATGTATCCCGGCGCGCAGCTGGGCGGGATCGAATCCCTGGTGAATCAGGTGAAGGACGGCATCCTGCAGGCCTGCGATCCGGCGGACGGCCATTTCGCCTCGACCTTCCCCGACATCCAGGCGTTCGGTGTGCCCTATCTGTTCGTCAACCGCGAGGTCGCCTGGCGGGTGCTGGATGGGCCGGTGGGCGAACAGATGCGCGAGCGGATGGCCAAGGAGGTGGGTCTCAGGCCCCTGTTCTGGTCGGAGAATGGCGGCTTTCGCCACTACAGCTCGGCCAGCCAGGAGATGAAGTCGCCCGAGGACATGGCCGGCATCAAGATGCGGACGATGAACCATCCGCTGCACATGGAGATCGCCAAGAGTCTGGGCATGTCGCCGACCCCGATCGCCTGGGGCGAGCTCTATACCGCGCTGCAGACCGGCGTGGTGGATGGCCAGGAGAACTCCATCCCGACCTTCATGGTGCCCAAGCTCTACGAGGTGCAGAAGAACATGGTGCTGGACGGCCACGTCTACAGCATCAACACCGTCGCCATTAACGAGGCCTGGTACCAGAGCCTGCCGGACGACCTGAAGGGCGTGATCCGCCAAGCGGCCCAGGTGGCGCTGGAAACCAATCGCGGCCTGTCGGTCGCCAATGAGGCGTCGGGGCGGGCTTTCCTGGAAAGCGAGGGCGTGTCGATCTACGAGCCCGCCGCGGAAGAGAAGGCGGTGTTCCGCGAGAAGGCCCAGCCCGCAGCGATCGAATGGCTGAAGACCCAGATGGACCCGAAGGTGCTGGACGAGATCCAGGCTGCGGTGGCCGAGGCCGAGCAGTTCTACGGCTATCGCTGAGCCCGCCCCCCGAAGCTCCGGTACAGGCATCCGGCCCATGTACGAGCGCGCCAGCCGATGGGCGGACCTGGTCAGCCGCGCCATCGAGTTCCTGTGCAACGCGATCCTGGCGGTGATGACCCTCGTCATTGCCGCCCTGGTCCTGTCCCGCAACCTGCTGGGCTTCTCCTTCTCCTGGTCGGAGGAACTGACCCGGTTCCTGCTCGTCTGGCTCAGCATGCTGGGGGCCGCCGTGCTGCTGCGCCGCGACGACCATATCAGCCTGAACCTGCTGCAGGACCGGCTCTCATCGAGAAGCCGGCTGGTCCTGGACCTCCTGCTGCGCCTCCTGGTCCTCCTGTTCCTCCTGATCCTGGCCCAGCAGTCCTGGACCGCGGCGCTGGCCCGCCAGGTCACCCACGCCCCTGCGCTCGGAGTCAGCCTGTTCTGGCCCTATCTCGCCATCCCGGTAGCGGCGGTGCTGATGATCCTGGCGACCCTGGTCAATCTGTGGGGCGACCTGCTCCGCCTCACCGGCCGCCTGCCCATGCCGGACCGGGCGACCTGAACCCATGGGCATCACCGGCTTCATCATCGTCTTCCTGCTGCTCCTGGCCCTGGGTCTGCCGATCGCTCTCGTGATGCTGGTCTCTTCGACCGCCTATTTCCTGTTCTCGGGCAACCTCCTGTTCCTGCGCATGCTGCCGGAGAAGATGTTCGCCGGGATCGACGTGTTCGTCCTGATGGCGATCCCGTTCTTCCTGCTCACCGGCGAGATCATGAACCGGGCGAAGTTGACCGACCGGCTGTTCGACTTCTGCAACCTGATCGTGGGGCGGATCCGCGGCGGCCTGGCCCAGGTCAACGTGGTCTCCAGCCTCCTGTTCGCCGGGGTGACCGGCGTGGCGCTGGGCGACATCGCCAGCCAGGGCCGGATGTTCATCTATGCCATGGAGCGCCAGGGCTACGACCGGCCGTTCTCCGCGGCGATCACGGCGGCGACCTCGCTGGCCGGCGCCATCATCCCGCCCTCCACCATGATCATCGTCTACTGCGCGGTCACCAATGTCTCGGTAGGGGCGATGTTCTCCGCGGCGATCCTGCCGGGCATCCTGCTCTGCCTCGTCCAGATGACGCAGGTCCAGTGGATCTCCTGGCGCAGGCAGTATCCCAAGGTCGAGGTCGAGGTGACGCCGAAGAAGCTGCTCCTGGGCTTTAGGGACGCCTTCTTCGCCATCGTGATGCCGATCATCATGATCCGCGGCATCATCATGGGCTGGTTCACGCCCACCGAGGCGGCCGCAGCCTGCGTGGTCTATTCGCTGGCAGTAGGCTTCTTCTTCCTGCGCACCCTGAAGATCGCCGATCTCGGGCCGATCCTGTCGGTGGCGTCCATGGATACCGCCCGGCTGTTCTTCATCATCGCCGGCGCCTCGGCGATGAGCTGGGTGTTCGCCATGGAGAACCTGCCCATGGTGGTGAAGACCATGCTGGCCGGCGTCAGCACCGACCTCGTCACCGTGGTGCTGCTGATCAACCTGTTCTTCCTGTTCTGCGGGATGTGGCTGGACGCCAGCATCTCGATCATCCTGTTCGCGCCGGTCGTGACCCCGCTGGCGCTGGCCGCGGGCCTCCATCCGGTCCAGCTCGGCATCATGCTGATCGTGAACTGCGTGCTGGGCCTGATCACGCCGCCGGTCGGCAACGTCCTGTTCGCGGTCGCCAACATCGCCAAGATCGGGGTGGGCCCGCTCACCCGGGCGATGCTGCCCTACATCCTGAGCGGTGGCGCCATCGTCGTCCTGATCGGGCTCTGGCCCGACCTGACCCTCGCCCTGCCCAGGGCCTTCGGCCTGATCAAGCCTTGAGGAAATCCCGATGAAGATCACCGGCGTGACGATCCACGACGTCGACTATGGCCGGGACTTCCACACCTTCTGGAACCCGGTGATCGTGCGGATCGACACGGACGCGGGCATCTACGGCGCCGGCGAGCTGGGCTTGGCCTACGGCACCGGCGCCAAGGGTGGCATCCACATGATCCGCACGTTGGCCGAGACCTTCCTGATCGGTGCGGATCCGAACCGGATCGAATCGATCTGGGAGACCTTCTTCCGCCGCACCTTCTGGGGCCAGGGCGGCGGGCCGATCATCTATGGCGCCATGTCCGCGATCGACGAGGCGCTCTGGGACATCAAGGGCAAGGCGCTGGGTGTGCCGGTCTACGAGCTCTTGGGCGGCAAGGTCCGCGACGAGATCCGGGTCTATGCCAACGGCTGGTACACCGGCCTGAACGCGCCCGAGGAATATGCCGAGGCGGCGCTGAAAGTGGTGGCCGACGGCTACGACGCCCTGAAGTTCGACCCGTTCGGCACCACGCCCGACGGCGAGTGGCGCTACCCGCGCCGGCATATCGAGCGGGACTGGGCGATCCTGGCGGTGAAGAGGGTCGAGGCGGTGCGCGACGCGGTGGGCCCGGACGTCGACATCCTGCTCGACCTGCACGGCAATCTCGGCACCACCGATGCCATCACCTACGGGCGGATGCTCGAGGCGTCGCGACCGTTCTTCTACGAGGAGCCGGTCGATCCCATGAACGTCGCCTGCATGAAGAAGGTGTCGGCGAACGTGAAGATCCCGATCGCGGCCGGCGAGCGGCTCTACACCCGCTATCAGTTCCGCCCCTACCTGGAGAGCCAGGCGCTCGACATCCTCCAGCCGGACATGGGCCTGTGCGGCGGGATCACCGAGGCGCGCAAGATCGCCGCCTATGCCGAGACCTACAACCTGCACGTCCAGCCGCACAATTGCGGCGGCCCGGTCTCGACCGCGGCGGGAGTCCAGCTGGACGCGGCGATCCCGAACTTCATCATCATGGAATGGTTCCCCTACTGGACCGACGACCGCTACGCGATCGTTACCCAGGCGCTGGAGCACCAGCAGCGCAAGGGCCGCTACCGCATCCCCGACCGGCCGGGCCTCGGCATCGAGCTGAACGACGACTATCTGGCGCGCTTCGACAAGCTGGTGGTGGGAGGCCGGCCATGAAGATCACCGGCCTCACCATCTGGGACGTCGACTACGGCCTCTCGCACAACGTCAACCAGCACCCGGTGATCATCAAGATCGACACCGATGCCGGCATCTCCGGTGCCGGCGAGGTGGGCCTGGCCTATGGCGACGGCAACCGCGGCGCCATCCATACCCTGACGCAGCTGTTCGAGCGGCACCTGAAGGGCCAGGACGCCCGCCAGATCGGTGCCATCTGGGACCGGCTCTACCGCAAGACCTTCT
>NZ_DATMFZ010000246.1:0-12976 GCF_035556675.1 Geminicoccus sp.
AGGACTTCTTCACCGCCAGCTTCGCCAAGTCCAGATAGGGCACCACGATCTCGTGCGTCTGTCCGGAGGGACAGGTGAAGCGATAGGCCTCGCTCGCCATGGTGCCTGCAGGTCGGGCTGGCTGCGCGGGCACATGGTCGCCACGTTCGGAGCCGGCCCGGTCCGATGCATGGGCGAGGCGTTCAGCCGTGCGCATCGTGGCGTTGTTCCCGCCAGGGCTGGTGACGTCCATCACGTAGGCGGTACCGAGTTCCAGTGCCATGTCAGGAGGAAGGTCGGCAGCGCCGATCACGCCCAGCCCGCCCATGAGCGCGAGGGCTTAGCCCAGCTCGGGGCCTACCCCGCCGCCCATTGGCTGCTCGTCGATCAGCCGGCCCATCTGCCAGCTCTCGATTTCCTGGTCGCCATTGTGCCATTGCAGCCAGCCCGAAACCTGCCGGCCGAAACCGCTGCCTCGCAACGGTACCCGCGAGCCGCCAGCGGGGCGGGCACTTCTCGATCAGACCGCATGCGGCGTGTCCTTCACATGGTCCAGGTCCAGTGCCTTGCGTTGGGTATCCGGTGCATCTGCTCGATCACGCGGTCCATCTGCTCCGCCGGCAGATGCGGCGGCCGCCGGAGGCAATGCGCCCAGGGGAGACTCAGGCCACCCGGTCCCAGGCCGAGCCGTTCCAGCCGAGCGTCTGGTCGGCAAAGCGCAGGAGCTCGATCGAGGTGAAACTGCTGCGGTCGCCGGTGCCAAGGTCCGTCAGGCTGCCTTCGGCCGCGGTCCCTTCCAGCCGGTAGCCGGAGAAGCTCGCACCGGCCGCCAGTGTGTCGGTGCCGCTGCCGCCATCGATCCGGTCGTCCCCGTAGTTCACGATGATCAGGTCATCGCCATCATCGCCGAAGATGACATCGTCGCCCTTGCCGCCATCCAGCAGGTCGTCGCCGAGCCCGCCTTGCAGCCGGTCCTGCCCGGCAAAGCCGTAGAGTTCATCGTCGCCACTACCGCCCAGCACCACATCGTCGCCGCGCCCGCCGGAAAGCAGGCTGCCATCGTCGCCGCCCTGGAGGATGTCGTCGTCCTCGCCGCCGAACAGGCGGTCGCTCCCGGGGCCGCCCTCCAGCCGATCGTTGCCCGCACCTCCCTCCAGCCGGTCGTTGCCGGAGCCGCCAAACAGCATGTCGTCGCCGCGCATGCCGCGCAGCCAGTTGTTCTCGTCATTGCCGTGGATCCGGTCGGCGCCATCGCCACCAACCGCATGCTCAATCCGCACGTTCGCGGCCAGTCGCCAGGGCGTGTCGCCCACCTGACCGGCCGTGCCGTCCAGCCGGATCACCAGGTCCGAAGTGAGCGGCGCGAAGTTCACGGTGTCCTGGCCGCCATTGCGATCCGCCAGCACCTGGCGCGACGGATCCGCCGCCGCGACCTGCCCGTATTCGTCGGTGAACAGATACTGGTCGTCGTTGCCGGTGCTGCCCTGCGCCTCCAGCCTGATCCCTTCCAGCTCGATGACCGAGCCGGTCGTGCCCCGGTTGGTGATGTCCACCCGCCAGACGCCGTCTGCCGCCTCGCCCCAGTGCTGGGTGGTGCCGAGGTCGAGCCGGAGACCCTCGCCCAGCGCGCTGTCGAGGTCCGTCCCGCTGTTGAACCCGTACCAGAGATCGGCATCGAAGCCGGTGTGCAGATAGCTGACCGTGCCGCCGGGCGAGGTCAGCCGGATGTCGAGATCCTGGTAGATCAGCAACACGTCGCGCAGGGTCAGGTCGGGATCCGCAGCCAGGTCGACATGCAGGGTAAGATGCTCGAAGGTGACACCCCCGGCATCGGCGAAGCTGATGTCGTAGCCGGCGGTGGCACTGGCCGCGAGTGACCGGGCTGTGGAGTCGCTGAACGACAGTTCCTGGTCGTTGGCGAAGGTCTGGACGTCCTGTCGCCAGGTTTCCGCGAACCGGACCGCGGCATGGGCGTCCACCAGGCCCAGGCCGTAATCATGGCTGACATGGTAGCCGCCGCCGTTCCAGTGCGCGGCACCATTGGTCTGCCAGTCCCATGGCCGCACCAGCAGCGCCGCATCCTCGGCGGTCATTCCTTCGACATGTGGACCCATCACCTCGAGGATCCTGTCGGCCGACTGCATCCAGCTGTCGGCACCCTCCGGCTTCCAGGCGGATGCGGCCAGGATCTGCTGGACGTCGCGCGCGCCCAGCAGCGGGTTGGCCTCCAGCATCAGCGCCGCTACGCCGCTCACGATCGGCGCCGCGAAGGAGGTACCGCTGTCGACCGCATAGTCGCTGTCGGGATCCAGGCCGTGTGGCGGCATCCGATCAGTGGAGAGCACGTCCTGGCCCGGCGCCATCACCAGGATGCCGGCGCCGGGGTTGGTGAACCAGGTTGCCCGCCCGTCCCGGTCGATCGCTCCCACCGAGATGACGTGAGGGTCCGACTGGTCGTCCTCGCCGTTCGCCAGCACGCCGCTGTAGCGCTCGTTGCCGGCCGCGAACACGATGACGGTGCCCAGGCCACCCCGTCCCTCGGTGGCCAACCGGTCGATGATTGCGGCATTGTCCGGATCCTGGGGGCTCATCAGCAGTCCGCCCCAGGAGTTGTTGGAGATGTCGACGCCCTGCAGGAACTGCTGCTCGAAACCGATGGGCTCGTCGTCCTCGTTCTCGCTATCGGGATCGGCGTCGTCACCGCCGAGCGGCATGCGGTAGGCGACGATCGTGGCGCCGTGGGCAACCCCGATCCCGCCGATGCCGTTATTGCCTACCTCGGCGGCAAAGCCCGCCACGACGGTGCCATGGTTGTCGCCTTCCAGTACCGGCAGGCCGGGGCCGACCTTGCCGGACGCGGTATCGTAGCCGTCCTCGGTATCGAAGTTTGCGGCGAGGTCCGGATGGCTACCCTCCACGCCCTTGTCGAAGATCGCGATCCGGACGCCCTTGCCGCTGTAGTCCGCCCATGCCGGCAGGACCCGGACATCGATGCCGGCCGTTCCGCCATCCTGGCCGCTGTTCAGGAGATGCCACTGATCATCGAACAACGGATCATTGGGCTTTGCCGACTCGACCATCCTGCCTCTGTCAGACTGTTCATATGATTTACATGTTCCCGGTAGATCGGCAGATAATCTGAGGGTCGCTGAAGTGGCAATCCGGATCAGCGGAGAAATCCGGAGGAGCGGCTGGTGCAACAGAAAAGGGCCGCCCGTCTTCCGAAGGGCGGCCCTTGCAAGGGAGCGGCTGGCGGTCAGGCGGCCGCGGACTTCGGCGTGTCCTTCACATGGTCCAGGTCCGGCGCATTGCCGTAGGACATCCGGCGCATCTGCTCGATCACCCGGTCCATCTCCTCCGCCGGCAGATGCGGCGGCTCGCCTATCGCCAGGGCATGGACATACATCTTGGCCAGCGTCTCGACCTCGATCGCCAGCGCCAGCGCCTTGTCCAGGCTCTTGCCGGTGGTCAGCATGCCATGGTGGCCCATGATGCAGGCATAGCGGTCTTTCAGCGCCACCAGGATCTCGTCGGACAGCTCCTGGGTGCCGAAGGTCGCGTACTTGCTGACCCGGATGTCGTGGCCGCCGGCCACCGCCGTCATGTAGTGGAAGGGCGGGATGCCGCGCTCATGGGTCGCCAGCACGGTCGTGTAGGTGGCGTGGTTGTGCAGGACGACGTTCACGTCCTCACGGTTCTTCAGGATGTCGCGGTGGAAGCGCCATTCCGAGGAGGGACGGTGGCGGCCGGTATAGCTGCCGTCCCACTTCAGGTGGACGATGTCCTCCGGGGTCATCACCTCGTAGGGCAGGCTGGTCGGCGTGATCAGCAGCCCGTCCTCGATCCGGTAGGAGACGTTGCCGGCCGTGCCCTGGTTGATGCCCTGCCGGGTCATCTCCAGGCAGGTCGCGATGATCTTCTGGCGGATGTCCTGGTGACCGATCTCACTCACGATCTACTCCTCGTCTGCGGTCGATGCGAGGCCGCTGCAGGATGGCGGCAGCGGCCGCTGGATATGCCGGCGCACGGCCCGGCGCCACCGGGCACGATATCCCGTCAGGCCCTCGAACTCGATGGGCTCCGCGGGCTCGATGTCGAGGCGCACCGGCAGGCCCAGGTTGCGGTGCGTCCAGAGCAGGGCGGCACCCGCGGCGGTCCCGCCGCCTCGCCGGTTGACCAGCACCCTCTGGCCCGGGCGCAATGCCGCCACCAGCCGGGCGAACATCGGATCGGCGGTGAAGCCGCCATCGATCACGACGCTGGCCTGGCTGCGCATCAGGTCCAGGCAGATGTCGGCGACCAGCGCGTTGTAGAGGGTCGCGAGCGCGATCCGGCCATCCTGGCCGGCGGGCTCGCCCACCAGCCGGCCCCGCCCGGCACTGCCCGGAAAAGCCCCGTCATAGTCGACGAAGCCCGGCAGCACCTGGCTGTCGCAGGCGATCGCCTCGGCCACCGCCGCAGCGCTGGCCCGGCCGGGGGCGTTGCCGGTGATCGCGGCATATTCCCGGCCCGCCATGGTCAGTACGCCCGCGATCGGGCGGCCGTCGGCATCGCTGGTGACGGTCATTCCGAACGCGGCGTCCAGTGCCTCGACCGGCGTGGTCGGGCACATGCCGACCAGCCAGGTCCCGGTCGACAGGAGTGTGAAGTCGGTGAGGCCGGCCGCCTGGTAGCAATGGAGGTTGGCGGTGCTGTCGTGGATGCCGGCCAGCACCGCCATGTCCGGCGGCAGGCCGAGGCCCGGCCTGGGCTGGCCCACGCGCTGGAAAGGGGGGACCAGCTCCGACAGCAGGTGCTGCCAGCCGAGCTTCTCGGCAATGCCGGTGGAGCTGCCGTCCAGCGGATTCACGAGCTGGGACTGGGCACCCAGCATGGTGGGCTCCAGCACCGCGCGGCCGGTCAGCCGCCAGGCCCAGTACTGCGGCAGGGGGAGGAAGTGGCGGGCCCTGGCGAAGGTCTCGGGAAAGCCGCGCTGCATCATCAGGAGCTGCTGGGCGAAGTGCCCAGCCTGGGTCTGGATCGGCGCGCTGCACATGGGGAAGGGCGGCACCAGCCCGCGATATTCCGCCGCCACCGCCGGTGGTACCGGGTTCTCGTAGTCGATCGGGGGCAGCAGCGGTCCCTGCTCGTCGACCAGCACGCCGCCCGAGCCATGGCAGGCGGCAACGAACGCGTCGAGACGATGGCTGCGGCCGAGCTCCGCCAGGGTCGCCAGCAGCCAGGCTTCGATCGCCGCCAGGTCGTAGTGGCGCCAGGGCGGGCCCGGCAGGGACTGGTTCGGCCGGCTGCGCTCGGCCAGGAGCGTGCCGTCGTCGTCCAGGAGATGGATCTTGAGGTTGGTCTTGCCGATGTCGAGGACGGCGGTGGTCATGGGCGAGCCTCCCCGGTCGGGCCGCCGGGCAGGGCAGGCAGAAGCGGCACGACGAGCAAGTCTCCTCCACAGGCGCGATGGTGCCGGCAACTGTCGGCGGCGGCCGGGGCCGGCCGATCGCCCATGCCGCCGTCGGTCCGGCCGTTCCGGGCCATGACTCGGGCGATGCGGCGGTACCGGTGCGTAAAACCTTTCACGCGGTTTCGTATACGTCGGCTCAAACGAATGGCAAGCGCGATCGGCGGCAGTGGCAGTTGACAGGGAGCGGCCGGCACTGGGATGCTCGTTCCGTTCATGAAACGGAACACGTGGCAGGACAGTTCTTGGCCGAACGTCAGGCGAATGTCGCAGGGTCGCGCGTCACCATCCGGCATGTCGCCAACGCCGCCGGTGTGTCGATCGCGACCGTGTCCAATGTGCTGAACGGCCGGACCAGCGTGGCACCGGAGCTGGTGGCGCGGGTGCGGCGGGTGATGGAGGAACTGGGCTACCAACGCGACCAGGTCGCCTCGACGCTCAGGCGCCGGCAGACCTCGGTGGTGGGGCTGGTCCTGCCCTCGCTGATGAGCCCATTCCTGGCAACGCTGGCGACGCGCCTGGAAGGGCTGGCCCATGCGGGCGGCTACCAGCTCCTGGTCGGCAGCGCCAACGAGGATGCCGAGCAGGAGGTGAGCCGGGTTCAGGCGATGCTGGCCTGGCGTCTCGCCGGCATGATCATGGCACCGGTCGACCATCGCTTCCCGTCGCACCAGCTGATCCGCGCCCAGGGCATCCGGACGGTGATCGTCGACCGGACCAGCGAGGCGGCCGACCTGGATTCGGTCGGTGTCAACAACCTGGAAGCCACGCTGATGGCCACGCGCCGGCTGATCGAGCTCGGCCACCGGCGGATCCTGGCGGTGGGCTCCAGCCGCACCATTCCGAACATGCGCGAACGCATCTCCGGGTTCGAGACCGCGATCGCCGCGGCGGGCCTGTGCGACAGCTGCGGGGTGCTGTGCGGGGGCGGCGATCTCCAGGCGATTGGCAAGGCCCTGCGCAAGCAGCTTCAGCGCGACCCGCTGCCCACCGCGGTATTCGCCCTGTCCGATGTCGCCACGCTGGCGGCGGTCCAGGAACTGGGCGAGCGCGGCCTGCGCATGCCGGAGGACGTGTCGATGCTGGGCTTCGACGATCATGAGTGGATGCAGGTCCTCCGCCCGCCGATCAGTGCCGTGCGCCAGCCGATCGAGGAGATGGCCCGTCACGCCTGGGCGCGCATGCTCCAGCGCATCCAGGGCGACCAGTCGCCGCCGTCCAGGATCCAGCTCGCCTGCACCTTGGAATGGCGGGCCTCGACCGCGTCGGCACCGGCACTCGCCTGACGGACGGCGTCAGGCCACCATCCTCTCGCTGGGCGGGCTCTCAGCCGCCATCGAAGATCAGCCCGCCGCACACGTTGAGCGACTGGCCGGTGATGAAGGCAGCGGCGTCGGAAGCGAGGAAGCACACGGCACCCGCCACGTCGTCGGGATAGCCGATCCGGCGCTGCGCGGTGACGGCCGCCCATTTGTCGATGCTCGCCTGATCGGGCAGGTTCGCCTTGCCCATCTCGGTCATGATGATGCCGGGGCACACCGAGTTGGCGGTGATGCCGCTGTCTTCCAGCTCCATGGCCAGCACCCGGGTGAACTCGAGCACGGCGGCCTTGGAGGCACAGTAATGGGCCTGGCCAGGTGCGCCGCGCTTGCCGCCCACCGAGGCGATGTTGACGATCCGCCCGTAGCCCTGCTCGCGCATGTAGGGCAGCACCGCCTGGGTGACCAGGAACACGCCCTTGGCATTGACGGCGAACACCTCGTCCCACTGCTCCTCGGTCAGCTCCTCGATCCGGGCGCTGGTGAGGATCCCGGCATTGTTGACCAGGACGTCGATCCGTCCCATCCGCGCCGCCGCCGTGCGCACGATGCCCTGGATGGCGGCCTTGTCACGGACATCGGCGACGGTGATCAGGCTGCGCCGGCCCTCCGCCTCGATCAGGGCTGCGACCTCGTCCAGGGTATTGGCTTGCCGATCGATGTCGTTCAGCACCAGATCGAACCCGTCCTTGGCCAGCGCCAGGGCGATGCTGCGGCCGATCCCGCGGCTGGCCCCGGTGACCATGGCGACCTTGTTGTCCATCGCGACCTGCTCCCTTCCTTCCTTGGTTCCACCCGCTGCCGCCGTCACTTCACCGCCCCCATGGTCATCCCGGCCACGATGTGGCGCTGCACGAAGAAGGTGAGGATCACCGGCGGCACCAGCTGGATGATGGAGGCAGCCGCCATCTGCTCCCAGACGGTCTGTGCCTGGCCGGAGAAGGAGGTGAGGATCACCGGGAAGGTGCGGGCGTTGCGATTGGTCAGGAACAGCGCGATCAGCAGCTCGTTCCAGGCGAACAGGAACACGAACACCGCCACCGTCATCAGCCCGCCCGCCGCCATCGGCACCATCACCTTGACCAGCACCTGCAGCCAGTTGCAGCCGTCGATCCTGGCCGCCTCCAGCACCTCGGCCGGCGCGTTGCGGAAGAAGGACATGGCCATCCAGATCGCGAACGGCAGGTTGAAGCCGGTATAGATCAGGACCATGCCGGTCCAGGTGTCGAGCAGGCCGATCCCGCGCATCGCCAGATAGAGGGGCACGGCGGCCGCGATCGGCGGCATCATCCGGTTGCTGAGCACCCACATCTTCAGGTCCTCGCGGCCCTTGAAGGTGAACAGGGTCAGGCCGAAGGCGCAGGGAATGGCGATCAGCAGGCACAGCGCGGTGCTGCATAGCGTGATCACCACCGAGTTCAGCAGGAACGGCCAGTAGCCCTGGATGACGGTGACGAAGTTGTCGAGATAGGTGAAGTCCGGGATCCAGACCGGCGGGATCTGGTAGATCTGTGCCCGGTTCTTGAACGCCGTCAGCGCTATCCAGATGATTGGGGCGAGGTTGACGAGGGTCAGTACCAGCGCCGCGATGTAGAGAAGCAGGCGACTGCGGCGCGAGCTAGCCATTCTCGACCCTCCGCAGGTAGCGCATGGCGAGGGTGGTCACGAACAGGGTGATGAACAGGATCAGCACCGCGGCCGCCGAGCCATAGCCCATGTTGAAGAACTGGAAGGACTGGCGGTAGGCGAACATGCTGATCACCTCGGTGGCATCGCCCGGCCCCCCGCGCGTGGCGATGTAGACCACGTCGAAGAAGCGCAGATTGTCGATCAGCCGGATGATGGCGCCGACCAGCAGCACGTCGCGCAGGGCCGGTAGCTCGATGTGCCAGGACTGCTGGTACCAGTGTGCGCCGTCCAGAGCGCTCGCCTCGTAGAGCTCGCGCGGCACCGACATGAGGCCGGCCAGCATGATCAGCATCAGGAACGGCGTCCACTGCCAGACATTGACCATGATCACCGAGAGCAGGGCCACGTCGACCGAGCCGAACCATCCGGATTCGGGCAGCCCCACCATGCGCAGCAGCACGTTGGCGACGCCGAGCGTGGGATTGAGGATGTAGGTGAACATCAGGCCGGTGATCACCGGCGTGACCATCATCGGCAGGATGAACAGGGTGCGCAGCCAGTTGACCGTGCGCAGGTGCGCGATCTCGTAGAAGATCTTGGCGATGAGAAAGCCGATCACGATCTCCAGCGCGATCGAGCCCACGGCCAAGATGGCGGTGTTCAGGATCGCTTTTTGGAACAAGGGATCGGTGACGAGCTGGACGTAGTTGTCGATCCCGACGAACTGGCTGCGCCGTGGCCGGGTCAGGTTCAGCGACGTCGTGCTCAGGTAGAGCGAGTAGAAGAACGGAAACAGCCCGATGATGGCGAGATAGGCGACGCCCGGGCCGATGAACAGCAGCTTCGTGGTTCGGCTGACCACCGTCGGATTCCTTGGCGAGAAGGAGGCCGGGCATTGCCGCCCGGCCCTGCCAATGCCCTAGTGCTGGGTCCTATTGCTGGACGGTGTAGCCGCCTTTGACCATCAGGTCGGCGATGCTGGTCTGCAGTTCGGCCAGGGCCTCGTCGACCGTCACCTGGTTCTGCAGGGCGCGGGAGAACTGCAGGCCGACCGTGTCGATGATCTCGAAGGATTCCGGGATGCGCGGCCGGCACTCGGCATAGACGTGCTTCTGCGTCTCGGCGATCGTCTCGACCCAGGGCATCTTCGCCCGGATCTCCGGGTCCTCGATCGCGGAGATCCGGCTGGGTGGGCCGCCCAGCAGCACGAACTGCTTGTGCACCTCCTTGGAGGTGAACCACTTGATGTAGTCCCAGGCGAGGTCCTTCTGCCCGCTATGGGCGTTGATGCCCATTACCCAGCCGCCCAGCGGCGGAACCCCGTCGGTTCCCTCGACATGGGGGAACACCGAGGTGCCGACCTTGTCGGCGATCTGGCTCTGGCTGGGGTCGTAGAAGCCCGGCGTGCGCACCGACCAGGCGGTGATCATCGCGGTCTTGCCGGTGGTGAAGGTGGCGGCACGCTGCTCCCAGTCGATCGATTCCGCACCGGGCGGCTGGTACTGCAGCATTTCCTTGAAGAACTCGAAGACCTGCTTGGCTTCCGGCTTGTCGAACTGCGGGGTCATGTCGCCATAGGGGTCCTCGTTGCCGGGAACGGTATTGGCGAACGGCTTGCCGCCGAAATTGTAGATCCATTCGAAGAAGGACTGACCGATCGCCGAACCGCGCGCATTGTTCAGCGCAGTACCGTACATGCCCGGGAAGTCCGGGTTGCCGGTGAAGTGCTTGGCCGCCGCCTTGTAGTCGTCGATGGTCTTCGGCGGCTGCAGCCCGGCCTTCTCGAACAGGTCCTTGCGGTAGTGCATCATCATGAAATACGCGCCGAACGGCACGCCCACGATGGTGTCCTCCCATTCGGCGACGGTCTGGAAGGCCGGGACGAAGTCGTCCCAGGCGATCACTTCCGGCTTGGTCTTCTCGATATAGGGCTTGAGGTCCTCGACGAACTCGCCGCTCCAGAACTCGCCGACCCATGGCGAATCCAGCACGATGATGTCGTACTGGCTGCTCTGCGAGGTGCCTTCCAGCACCTCCTTCTCATGGGTCTGGTCGTAGCTGAACGCGTCGATCGTGACCTTGGCACCGGTGAGCCGCTCGAAGATCGGGTTGAGCTGCTCGAACCCGCTGACCCAGGGATCCTGGATCATCAGGATCCGCAGCGTGGCCCCGTCATGCTTGCCGAGCTCGCTCGCCCAGTCGATCTGGCTGTCCTGCGCCCGGCCCGGGCGGCCGAGCATCGGCCATGTCGCCATGATGGTGCCGGCCATCAAGAGCGCGGTCCTGCGTTTCATTGCTGTCGCCTCCTCTGATCTCGTTGCTCAAGGCTGCGATCGTCCGGCCGGTCTCTGCCGGAGCAGCGCGAAGCGGAAGCTTCTCCCTGTGAATCGTTACATCGGACTTTACGGATCCGCCCGCCGCTGACAAGCGGCCAACTGAAGAGATATGCCGCTGCATCGGGGGGCGGGCCATCGGCCGCCGTCACCAGCCGGGAGCGAAGCGAACCGTGGAACTCGAAGAGATCGCCACCCGAATGGGGCTGGCCACCGGTGCCGGTCTGCTGCTGGGCCTGGACCGGGAACTGCGCGGGATCTCCGCCGGCATCCGCACCCATGCGCTGGTCGCGATGAGTTCCGCACTGATCATGATCTCGAGCCTGCTGCTGTTCATCGAGCTGCGCGGTGAGACGGGCGCCACCATCGATCCACTGCGCGCCGTGCAGGGACTGGCGCAGGCGATCGGCTTCGTGGCGGCCGGTGCCGTCTTCGTCTCCAAGACCAGCGTCCACAACCTGACCTCCGCGGCCAATCTCTGGCTGGCGGCAGCACTCGGGATCGCGGCGGGTGCCGGCCAGTACCGGCTGGTGCTGGTGGGCCTGGCGCTGGGCCTGGTGATCGTGACCCTGGTACGCGTCCTGGCCCGCTTCATCCCGGGCAGCGCCAAGGTCGACGAGGACTGAGCCGGGCGGGACACCAGCTCGCGGAAGCGCTGCGAACATTGACTCATCCCCCGCAAAATGTTACTGTTCGTTCATATTTTGGGGGATGGACGATGTTCCTGACGGATATGCTGGAAACGTTGCTCCGCGCGCTCGCCGGGATGTGCAGCCGGATCATTACCGAAGCCCGGGAGCGACCGGGGCTGACGACCCTGCTGGTTGCCGCCGCGATCCTCGGCAGCGGTGGCACGGTCCTGCTGGCCCTGGCCGCAGCGATCGCCGCCTATGTCCTGCTGGGCGGCATCCGGCGCGACCGGATCGATCTGACGGTGCGCCAGGAGCAGGCACTCCACCGCCATGTGTTCGGCGACTGAGCCACGCCCTGATCTCATCCCGCCTTGCCTGCCTGGTGCCATTTTCACCCAGCAGGCGGGCGATCCGCACTCTGCCGCGACACGCTGGCTTTTGCGGACTCGTGGTGTCTCTCCGGACGCTTGCGTAGCGGTGAAGGCGGAGGATGGTGCACTGCTGCGGCCGCCTTCATGAGCCAGGAAGGCTCGCTTTTGGCGCCACTCCCGGCTGGCCAGCCGCTCGACCCTGCGCAGGCTGGTAGGGCTCGCGCCACCCCGGATGTCAAATCCTTGTCCACCTGATTGGCGGTCTGATTGGCGGCATAGGCGATCATGCTCGTGTGCTGGCCGCAGAGCCGGTGAGAAGGCTGACGCGGGCTGCTCCGATCAGAGCTCGCCCTTCACCCAGTCATGTTCTGCCGCAGGGAAGCGGTGGCGAGGCGAAAGCTTCATCGTCCAGCGCCAGTTCCTGCTTCGCTGCCACCAAGCACGCATACCAGCTGCCAACTGCCCCCGGTCGATGTCACGTCGCCGTGGCCGGCACGCCGCCGGGCAACTCGGCAAGACGACAGAGCGACCGTTGACCCGGGATGGCAGCGTCGCCTGCCGGCGGCCCTGCTGAACCACGTATTGCTGCGGCTCCGGGCAGCCAGACCACCTCTGACCGCCACCGTCGCCGCATCCCCGACGAGCAGCGCTACCTTGCAGTTGGACATCAGGCCCTTCACCAGCCAGCAGCGACCGTGCACAGGTGCTGGCATCGGCTACCGAGTTTGCCAACTCGTCCGAGCCTTTTGATGCTGCCAAGCTTGAAGGAATGGTGCCCAGGGACGGATTTGAACCGCCGACACGCGGATTTTCAGTCCGCTGCTCTACCAACTGAGCTACCTGGGCGCCCGCGTCGGTGGCGGGTTGTTAGCGACGGTCGGCGTCGCTGGCAAGCCTTCCCGTTGGGTGCTGGCCCAGCTGCGACGTCGAGCGGGCTCACCGGCACCGAACGGGCAGCCGGAAGAGTGCTCTGGTCGGCCGCGCGCCCGATTGGCTGGCGCCCATCCACGCGGCTAGGCCAGCAGCCGGGTACACCGGCAGTCGGATCTCGTCGGACGTCGACCAGCGCATCGATCCCGTCGACCGACATCCCGTGGATGTCACCTACCTGCTACGCAGCGCCCGCTTGGGGTCACGCCATGTCGAGCGGGGCGGATGGGGGCAGCGACCCCGGTTTCTCCTCGACGGACCGCTACGACAGCTTCGCGGCACCTCGGATTCGTTCTAGGAAAAGTCATGTTTGCTGGGGAGGCTGACATGCGTT
>NZ_DATMFZ010000247.1:0-31525 GCF_035556675.1 Geminicoccus sp.
GTTCTCCGGGGTCGCATAGGAGCCGAGGATCGCCTGGGCCGGGTCGCCCGGGATCAGTGCCATGATCAGGAACACGATCAGGCTGAGCCCGAACAGGACCGGCAGCAGGGCCAGCAGGCGGCCCAGGACATAGGCGGGCAAGGCGCGGGTCCTACTGCTTGCTCACGTCGTGGAGCAGCAGGAAGAAGGACGGCTGCAGCGCGAAGCCCTGGACCGCGGCAGTGGTCACGGCGTTCTGCTGCCAGTGCGCGATGAACGTCCAGGGCGCGTCCTCGACGATGATCTGCTGCGCCTGCCGGTAGAGATCGCCGCGCTTGCCCTGGTCGCTCTCGCGACGCGCCTCGTCCAGGATCCGGTCGAGCTCCGGGTTGGAATAGTAGCCCGAGTTGAACCCGCCATTCTCCGGCAGGGCATCGGTGCGCAGCGTCAGGTAGGGGAGCGTGTCCGGGTCGTTGGTCATCCAGGCCATCTCGGCCATGTCGGCCTTGTCGCCCAGGCCGGCATTCACGTTGGCGAGATAGGTGTTCCACTCGTAGGTCTGGATCTCGGCCTTGAGACCAACCTTGGCCAGGTCGGCCTGGATCGCGGTCCCGATCGCGACCGGATCGAGCATGCCCGAGCCGCTCTCCGCGACATAGAAGGTGAGCTTGGCGCCCTCGGCCCCGGCTTCGGCCAGCAGCGCCTTCGCCTTGTCCGGATCGTGCGGATAGCCCTGGATCGCGTCGTCGTACGCCCATTCGAAGGCTGGTGCGATCGGTCCCTTGGCCGGCACGGCCGTGCCCTGGAGGATGTTGTCGGCGATCGCCTGCTTGTCGATCGCGTAGTTCACGGCCTGGCGGACTCGCTTGTCCTTAAGCGGCCCCTCCTTGGTGTTCAGGATCAGGAACCATAGATGCGGCCCGGCCTGCTCATGGACCTGGAAGTCGCTACCGCTGAACTGGCCGAGCGCGTCCGGCGGTACCTCGACCATCACGTCGATCCCGCCGGCCAGCATCTCGGCCGCACGGGTGTTGGCATCCGCGATTGGCCGGAATACCACTGTCTGGAGCCTGGCTGGCTCGCCCCAGTAGTCTGGATTGCGCTCGATGGTCACCTGCTGGCCGCCCACCCACTCGACGAAGCGGAACGGCCCGGTGCCGACCGGGTTGCGGGCATAGTCCTGGCCCTTCTCGGTGACCGCGCTGGGCGAGACGATCAGCCCGGTGGGATAGGCGAGGTTGGACAGGAACGGCGCGAATGCTTCCTTCAGGGTGAAGCGCACGGTCTGGGGGTCCACCGCCTCGACCTTGTCGACGGCAGAGAAGAAGAAGGCCAGCGGGAACGGACCGGTGCCGGCGGCCGGGTGGTTCTCGTCCAGCATCCGCTCGAAGTTGAACTTCACGGCTTCCGCGTCGAAGGGTGTGCCGTCGTGGAAGGTCACGCCCTGACGCAGCTTGAATTCGTAGACCCGCCCGTCCTCGGAGATCGTCCAGCTCTCCGCCAGCGCCGGCTCGACCTCCAGCGTGCCGGGCTTGTAGCGCACCAGCCCCTCGTAGAGATTCACCAGGATGCGGAAGTCGTTGGTCGCCGTGCTGACCGCCGGATCCATCGAGGCGGGCTCGGCGATCTGGCCCACCACCAGCACGTCGCTCGGGATCTGGGCGTCGGCCGGACGCAGGGCCGGCAGGACGAGCAGGCCCGCCAGGAACAGGCTGGCGAGCGCCGAGCGGATCATGGTCATGGTCTGGCGTCCTTCCCCAATTTGGATGGCCCCGATCTGGACGAATTGTGGGCAGCAGGCAGGAGCGCGCCGACCTCCAGCACCCCGGTGAGTAACAGCCGGAGCGTGCTGTCGTTGCGACCGATATTACAATCTAGGCCGGGCAAAGCTCTCGTTACCGGATTGTAACGGTACGGAAAATCTAGCTTCGGCGGTTGATGCCCAGGGTCGGTACTCTATGTGGTATCTGACACGGATATATTAGCCCACCGGTAGGGGATTGGTCCGACGAAACCATTCTGGCCGGCGCCGTGATCAGCGTCCGCCATGTAGGGTATTATCCTCAGGCCCGTCGGGTTGGTGGCTGCTCCGGACATTGCTGCCATGGCCATCGTGGAAGCGCGGCCCGCTCGGCGTTCTGGTCCAGGGAGCGAACGGCCCCTTCAGGCTTTGAGGTAAGCATCATCATTATCGGAAGCGGACGAGGAGTATTGCGGCATGTGCGGGTTCTGCGGCGAGGCGCGCTTCGATGGCCGGCCGGCCGGGACGGCTGCCACCGAGGCGATGAACGATGCCCTCGCGGCACGCGGGCCGGATGACAGCGGGATCCTGGCGCGCGGCCGGGTGACGCTCGGCCACCGCCGGCTCAGCATCATCGACCTGTCGGCCCGCGGCGAGCAGCCGATGGTCGACCCCGATCTCGGACTCAGCATCGCCTTCAACGGCTGCATCTACAACTATCGTGAGTTGCGCGCGGAGTTGGAGGGCCTGGGCTACGGCTTCTTCTCCCATGCCGACACCGAGGTGATCCTCAAGGCCTACCATGCCTGGGGCACGGATTGCGTGCGCCGCTTCAACGGCATGTTCGCCTTCGCGATCCATGAGCGCGAGAGCGGCCGGCTCGTGCTGGCGCGCGACCGGTTCGGGATTAAGCCGCTCTATCTCGCCGAATCCAATGGCGCCCTCCTGTTCGCCTCCTCGCTGCCCGCTTTGGTCAGGACCGGCCGGGTCGACAGGTCGATCGACCGGGTGGCGCTGCAGTTCTACATGACCTTCCACGCCGTGGTGCCGGCGCCCTGGACCATCCTGAAGGGCGTGCGCAAGCTGCCGCCGGCGACCGTGCGGGTAATCGAGCCGGACGGCCGCAGCCAGGACCAGGTCTACTGGCGGATGGTCTATGATCGCAGCGCCGAGGACGAAGCCCGCCCCTTCGAGCAGTGGCGCGACCTCCTGCTGGAGGAGTTCCGCCAGGCGGTGCTGCGGCGGATGGTGGCCGACGTGCCGGTGGGCGTGCTGCTCTCGGGCGGCCTCGACTCCAGCCTGATCGTCGGCCTCCTGGCCGAGGCCGGCCAGCAGGGGCTCGAGACCTTCTCGATCGGCTTCGAGGAAGCCAATGGCGAGAAGGGCGACGAGTTCCGCTATTCCGACCTGATCGCCCAGCACTACGGGACCCGCCACCACAAGATCTTCGTGCCCGAGCGGGAGATGCTGGACGCGCTGCCGGGCGCCATCCGTGCCATGTCCGAGCCGATGGTCTCCTACGACAACGTGGCCTTCTACCTCCTCTCGCAGGAGGTCGCGCGCCATGTGAAGGTGGTGCTGTCCGGCCAGGGGGCGGACGAGATCTTCGGCGGCTACCACTGGTACCCGCCGCTCGCCGGTTCGGACGATCCGGTAGGCGAGTATGCAAGGCGCTTCTTCGACCGCGACCACGCGCGGCTCGGCCAGGAGCTGATGCCGGACTGGCAGGTCGAAACGGACGAGGCTCGCGCCTTCGTGGCGGCCAGCTTCGGCCAGCCCGGTGCCGACGACCCCGTCGACAAGGCGCTGCGCCTGGACAGCACGGTCATGCTGGTGGACGACCCGGTCAAGCGGGTCGACAACATGACCATGGCGTTCGGCCTGGAGGCGCGCGTCCCGTTCCTGGACTACCGGCTGGCCGAGTTCGCGGCGCGCATCCCGTCGCGGCACAAGCTGGCGCAGGGTGGCAAGGGCGTGCTCAAGGAGGCGGCCCGCAAGGTCATCCCGTCCGCGGTGATCGACCGGGAGAAGGGCTACTTCCCGGTGCCGAGCCTGAAATACATCGAGGGCAACCGCCTGGACTTCGTGCGCGACGCCCTGTCCAGCCGGGCTGCCCGGGAACGCGGCCTGTTCCGCCAGGACTATCTGGATCGGCTCTATGCCAATCCGCGCGACGCCATCACGCCGTTGCGCGGCTCGGAGCTCTGGCAGGTCGGGCTGCTGGAGCTGTGGCTGCAGGAGCAGGGGATCTGAGCGAGATGGCGACCAAGCGCGAGGCCTCGATCGATTGCGGCTGGGGCTGCCTCCTGTTCGGCCAGACCTTCGACCAGCCGGAACGGCTGGTCGCGGTGATGCGTGCGGAAGGGCCCGAGCGGCGTGACGTGGCGATCTATGTCCAGGACCCGCACGTGGCCCTGTCGCTCGCCCCGCACGAGATGTTCCTGGACCCGTCCCACACCTACCGCCTCCGCCTGGCCGACTACCGAAAAGCGAACCGGTCGCCGGCAGGCTTCCGGATCCGGCCGGTGTGCGTGCCCGACGACGTCGATGCGCTCAACCGGCTCTACGCCGCCCGGCACATGGTCGCGATCCGGCCCGACCACTTCATGGCATTGGCCGGCTCCGACGTGATCCGCCTGCTGGTCGCCGAGGAGGATGCCAGCGGGCAGATCCTGGGCACGGTGATGGCGATCGACCACCACGCCGCGTTCGGCGACGACGAGCACGGTTCGTCCTTCTGGTGCCTGGCGGTGGACCCGCAGGCCGCACAGCCGGGCATCGGCGAGGCCCTGGTGCGGACGGCGGTCGAGTTCCTGGCCAGCCGCGGTGCCGCCCATACCGACCTCACCGTGATGCATGACAACGAGCAGGCCATCGCGCTCTACGACAAGTTGGGTTTCACACGGGTCCCGTTCTTCACCATGAAGCGCAAGAACCCGATCAACGAGCGGCTGTTCACCGGCCCCTCGCCGGACGAGGCGCTCAACCCCTATGCGCGGATCATCGTGGACGAGGCACGCCGGCGCGGCATCGACGTGAGCGTCACGGATGCCGAGGGCGGCTTCTTCCGGCTGTCCTTAGGCGGGCGCTCGATCCATTGCCGGGAAAGCCTGAGCGAGCTCACCACCGGGGTCGCGGTCAGCATCTGCGACGACAAGGCTGTCACCCGCCGGATCGTCCAGGCGGCCGGCGTGGCCGTGCCCGAGCAGATCGAGGCGGGCGAGCGCGAGGAGCTCCAGCGCTTCCTCGCCGAGCATGGCAGCGTGGTGGTCAAGCCCGCCCGGGGCGAGCAGGGCCGCGGGATCGCGGTGGGGCTGGAAACGATCGAGGAAGTGGAGGCCGCCATCGCCGTGGCGCACCGTTACTGCGACCGGGTGCTGGTCGAGCGGCGTGCGGTGGGCGAGGATCTCCGGCTCGTGATCATCGGCTTCCGCCTGGTCGCGGCAGCGGTACGCCGGCCGGCCCGGGTCACCGGCGACGGCAAGAGCACGCTGGAGGAGCTGATCCGCATCCAGAGCCGGCGCCGCTCCGCCGCGACCGGGGGCGAATCGGCGATCCCGCTCGACGACGAGACCCTGCGCTGCCTGGCCGCCGCCGGCCACGGGCTGGGGGATGTGCCGCCGGCAGGCCTGGAGATCCAGGTGCGCCGCACGGCCAACCTCCATACCGGCGGCACGATCCACGACGTGACCGACGAGGTGCATCCCCGTCTGGTCGACGCCGCGGTGCGCGCGGCCCGGGCCATCGATATCCCGGTGGCTGGCATCGATTTCATGGTCCCCTCCCCCCATGACCCGGACTATGTGTTCATCGAGGCGAACGAGCGGCCGGGCCTCGCCAACCATGAGCCGCAGCCCACGGCCGAGCGGTTCATCGACCTCCTGTTCCCGAACTCGGTACCGGCGGCGGCCCGGCAGGCGGCGCTGGCCGAACGGATGGCTGATGCGCTGGCAGGCGGCCACGACTGAGGTCGGCCCGCACCCCAGGCGTGGCAGCCGTGCCCGAGATCACCAGCGTGGCTGTCCGGGCTGAGATGCGGCCTTCCGTGCCGCCGGGCTTTTGCCTAACCGGTAGGGCGTTTGGCGGCCCGGGCTGGCCGGCGCCGGCGGCACGGGCGGGAGCCACATGACGCGACTGGTGATCGACACCGAGTATCTGGCGGCGCAGCTGGCCCGGCTGCTCGAGGTGCCGAGCCCGACCGGGTTCACCGACACGATCGTGCGCGAGGTCTGCATGGAGCTCGAGCGGCTGGGCCTGGTCCCGACGCTTACCAGGCGGGGTGCGGTGCGGGCGGTGCTGTCCGGCAAGGACAGTCGCCCCGCCCGTGCGATCGTGTCCCACCTGGACACGCTGGGCGCGCAGGTGAAGCAGCTCAAGGACAATGGCCGGCTGGAGCTCGTCCCGATCGGCACCTGGTCCGCGCGCTTCGCCGAGGGGGCCCGGGTCACCGTGTTCACCGAGCAGGGCTATGTCCGCGGCACGATCCTGCCGCTCAAGGCGTCTGGCCACATCTTCAACGAGGAGGTCGACACGCTGCCGGTGGGCTGGAGCCATGTCGAGCTGCGCCTGGATGCGGGGGTCGCCAGCCGGGGCGATCTGGCCCGCCTGGGCGTGGAGATCGGCGACATCGTCGCAATCGACCCGCAGCCGGAATTCGTGCCGAACGGCTACGTCGTCTCCCGTCATCTCGACGACAAGGCCGGTGTGGCGCTCATGCTGGCCGCGCTCAAGGCGCTGGCGGCGCATGGTGAGCCACCGGCGGTGGACACGCATTTCGTGTTCACCATCGCGGAGGAAGTCGGGGTGGGTGCTTCTTCCGCACTCACCGACGACGTGGCCGCGGTGGTCGCGGTGGACAACGGCACGACCGGCCCCGGCCAGGGCTCGGCCGAGTTCGGGGTGACGGTGGCGATGGCCGACCAGACCGGCCCGTTCGACTATCACCTGACCCGTTCGCTGGTCCGGCTGTGCCGCGAGCACGACATCCGCTACCAGAAGGACGTTTTCCGCTACTACCGCTCCGATGCCGCCGCGGCGCTGGTGGCTGGCCACGACGTGCGCAACGCACTCGTCACCTTCGGAGTCGATGCATCGCACGGCTATGAGCGGGTGCACATGCACGCACTGCGCTCGGTGGCGGAGCTTCTTACCGCCTACGTGCTGAGCCCGGTCGAGATCCGGCGCGACGAGGCGGAGGAAGCGGATGGCATGAAGGGCTTCCCGCGCCAGCCGATCCCGCACCGCATGGCACATGATCCGCGCGAAGCCGACGCGCAGGATCGGCCGGAGCAAGCACTCGCCTGACCCGCCGGCAAGCGGGCAAAGCGGCAGGCCCGCACCAGGCGGCAGGCCGCTGCCGGGCGGGTTCATACTTTCTTAGGATTACCATGGCAGGGTCGTGACGACGGGCAGCCAGCAGGTGTGCAGATCATGTCGATCGCGTTCTTCCGGCGCATCTGCGGAGCAGATCCGGTCCGGGGCTGCGGCACGCGGTTCAGCCTCCGCCTGGTCACGAGCTTCGCCGGGCTGGTGATCGCCGGCGCCGTAGGGCTTGCCGCCGTCGTGGGTCTTGGGACCCGTGAGCAGGATCTGGCCGCGTCGGCCGCCTCCGCGCGGCTGGCGGCGACCGCGATCCAGGCCCGCAACGCGGAGATCGGCCGCGTCGTACGCGACTATGCGCTCTGGTCCGAGGCCTATCGGAACATCCATCCGACGGTGAATGTCGAGTGGGTCTATGATGGCGCCAACTACGGCAGCAACATCTACGATTCGCTCGGCTACGAGTATGTCTTTATCATCGATGCGGCCGGCAGGACCTCCTATGCCGTCGACCGCGGCCAGATCGTGCCGGTCGAAGCGTCCGAGGTGATCGGCCATGGTCTCGAGCGGCTGCTGCGGCAAGCGCGCAGCCGCGGCGGGCGCGACGGCCAGCCGGCGGTGGGTGCGGTTACCGTTTCGGGCAGGCCGGCCCTCGCCGCCGCGGTCATGGTCTTTCCACACGACGACACGGTGGCGGGTGCCACGACCGAGACGGCACCTCTGCTCTTGTTCGTCGACGTCCTGGACGAGGAGGTCGTCCGCAAGATCGCCGCGGACTATCTCCTGAACGATCTGGAATTCGAGCTGGCCTTGAGCGAGCGTCCGGACCACTGGGCGTCCCTGCCGCTGGTGGGTGCCGATGGCGGCCAGCTCGGCTGGCTGCGCTGGCGACCCGAGCGGCCCGGCACGGTGCTGCTGCATTCCGCCCTGCCCTGGCTCGGCGCAGCGGCGACAGGCCTGCTGTTGCTGATCATCCTGACCGGCAGATCGCTGCGGCGGGCTGCCGTCACGGTGGCAGCCAGCGAGGAGCGCTTCCGCGACGTGGCCACCTCGTCGTCGGACTGGATCTTCGAGACCGACCGGGAGCTGCGCCTGACCTATGTGTCCGGGCGCTTCGAGGAGGTGACCGGCATCCCGGTCCATACGGTGCTGGGCCGTCCCCTGGTCACGGTGTTGCGCCCGATCGACAGTGGCAGCAGCGGGTGGACCAGCGTGGCGGGTGGTACGGCCCGAACGCCGCTGCGCGATCTGCGGGCGACGGTCCGTGATGCGGGCGGCCGTCAACGGACCCTCCGGCTGGCCTGTCTGCCGATCCTGGCCGCGGATGGCGGGATCGACCGCTTCCGCGGCGCCGCTACCGACATCACCGACGAGGTGGAGGCCAAGGCTCGCGCCGAATTCCTGTCACTGCATGATCCGCTGACCGGGCTGCCCAACCGCCTGATGTTCGCCGAGCGGCTGGCCGAGGTGGTGGCCGTGGCGCGCGTGGATGCCCGGCCCAGCGCTGCCCTTTATCTCGACCTCGACAAGTTCAAGGAGGTCAACGACACGCTGGGCCATCCGGTCGGCGACCGGCTCCTGTGCGATGTCACCGCGCGGTTGCGCGCCTTGGTGCGCAGCACCGACATGGTCGCCCGGCTGGGCGGCGACGAGTTCGCCATTCTCCTGTCCGGCTGCGGCCGCGTGGACGAGGCAGAGGCTTTCTGCCGCCGGGCGCTCGCAGCGATCGCCGAGCCGTTCGACCTGGAAGGGCAGGCCGTGCACGTGAACGCCAGCATCGGCGTGGCGGTGCTGCCGGCCGATGCGGACGAAGCGGATCTGGCGATGCGCTGCGCCGACCTGGCGCTTTATCAGGCGAAAAGCGAGGGGCGGGGCACGTTCCGTTTCTATGCCCCGGCGATGAACTCGGAACTGCAGCGGCGGCGTGACACCGAGCGGGAGCTGCGCCGTGCCCTGGAGGCACAGGAACTGGAACTGCATTTCCAGCCGAAATGCCGGGCCGACACGGCCGAGCTGGCCGGTTTCGAGGCCCTGGTCCGCTGGCGCCATCCCGAGCGTGGGCTGGTGATGCCCGGTGGCTTCATCGACGTGGCCGAGCGGACCGGCCTGATCCTGCCGATCGGCGAATGGGTGCTGGAAGAGGCCTGCATGGCGGCGGCCCGCTGGCCGGGCTACCCCGTCTCCGTCAATCTTTCGCCCGTGCAGCTGCGCAGCCCGCGCCTGATCACCACGGTACGGCGTGCGCTCGACCGGTCGGGCCTCGAGCCGTCCCGCCTGGAGCTGGAGATCACCGAGAGCTTCCTGGTGCACGACCTGGAAGGGGCGCGCGGTGTCCTGCTGGAAATGAAGGCGCTGGGCATCCGCCTGGCCATGGATGATTTCGGCACCGGCTACTCCTCCTTGTCCTACCTCCAGAGCCTGCCGTTCGACCGGATCAAGATCGACCGCTCCTTCGTGGCACGCCTGGGCGGAGCGACCAAGGCGGAGGCGATCGTGCGCGCGATCGTCACGCTGGCCCATGGTCTGGGCATCGCAACCACCGCAGAGGGCGTAGAGGACGCCGACCAGCTTCGCTTCCTGCGTGAGATCGGCTGTGATGAACTGCAAGGCTATCTGTTCGGGCGTGCGATGGAAGCCGGTGCCATCGACGCCACGATCACCACCGCGCAGGAGCGTGTCTCCGTTGGATCGCCACGATCCGTGCCAATCGAGGCGCCGGCCGATCCGGTGCCGGTCGCCGGCTGAGTGGCATTTGCTGCCTGCCACAGACAGGCGCGATCAATGCAACCGCAAGATATATAATTGAAAGTAAAACAATCATTGGTTTAGATTGCTCTTGGCTCGATGGTCTCGGTCTGCAGGGGATCCGTGGATATGAGCGAGGCGGTGACCGATCCGACCATGCCGGCAATGGGCATGGCTGGCGGAATGATACCCGGGGCGGACCCGGTTCAGCGCCTGGGCCTGACGCGCCCCGCCGTCCCGTCGGCACCCGGGCCGGCGGAGCTCGCCGCCATGCGCCGTAATCTCGCGCGCTGCCGGAACATTTACATCGCCGATGTACCCGGCTGCGGCCTTGGCATCTTCTCCGCGGTCCCGGTCCGGGCGGGGCGGGCCATCGTGGTCGAGGAGGACACAAGCTATTTCGATCAGATGATCGACGAGGCACAGGTGCGGCGGCTGGGGCTCGACCTCAGCATCCACTGCTTCCAGGTCGACCACGGCCGCTATCTGCTGCCGCGGGGTAGCATCGACGACCTGATCAACCATTCCTGCGAGCCCAACTGCGGGATCCGCCTGAGCCCGCTCGGATACCGCCTGATCGCGTTGCGCGACATTGCTACGGGTGACCAGCTCACCTACGACTACTCCACCTATATCGGCAATCCGCTGGAGCGGATGGCCTGCGCCTGCGGCTCGCCGCACTGTCGGCGCGAGGTCGGCCCGTTCCGCGAGCTGCCGCCCGAGCGGCGCGCCTTCTACCTCACTCATGACGTCGTAGGCCCGTTTCTCCTGGACGAGGCGCTGCCAGCGGCGCGCCTGGCGGGCTGAAGCTGGCGGCGTACCGCCGGTGGCAGCGTCCACGGAGGTGGTGGAATCTCAGGGTCCCGCAGGGTGCAGGTCGAGGTGGCCATCGGACCGGTGGCTCAGGGCGGAGCTGCGAGGCTTCATCAGTCCTGCGGAAGGCTGGCGATAGCGACTTCCGGCGTGTGGCGGGTCGAAGCGGTGCTGCAAATCCTCGCTCCCCGTCCTGCAGGATCGGGGCTCCGCTAGACGCTGTCGTGGAGGGCCTGGTCGATGCCTGCAGGCATGAGCAGTCGCCTGAGTGGCTGCGCTGGCACCATGGCTATCGCGACCGAGCCCACCTTGGCTGGGCATGCTGCATGCTGTGCGTTCCCAAGCTCCAACAAAGCTCCTGCTTCCCGCCGTTCTTGAAGCCGCGGAAGCAGCGCGAAGATCACCTGACGATGGTACCGTGATCGAGCGGCAGGTCAGCGGAGATCGGCGGCTTCCAGCTCCGTGTCCGCAGGGGCGGCCGTGCGCGACGGTACTGACCCGCGCCGCTCACGCAGTTCGCTGTGGATCACCAGGCCGCCGCTCACGACGATGAGCACCATACCGAGCACCACG
Source organism: Geminicoccus sp. (assembly GCF_035556675.1). GTDB lineage: Bacteria > Pseudomonadota > Alphaproteobacteria > Geminicoccales > Geminicoccaceae > Geminicoccus. The sequence continues at coordinate 11,171 of NZ_DATMFZ010000247.1, forward strand.
CTGGGACCAGGCAGGTCGCCGAACACCAGCATGCCCAGCCAGAACGACCAGAGCAGGCCGGTGAACTCGAGGGGCGAGGTGACCGAGGCGGGAGCCCGGCGGATGCCCTCGTAGAGAAGGTACTGCGCCAGCATCCCCCCACTGCCGACCAGCAGCAGCAGCAGCAGGTCGCGCCGGGTCGGCCATTGCCACCACCAGGGCATGGCCATGCCGCACATCACGAGAAACACCGCGTTGTTGGCCAGCATCTGCGCGCTGGTCGGCACGGACAGCGCCAGCTGACGGATCAGCACCACGGCAAAGGCCCACAATGCCGCGGCCAGCAGGGCCAGGGCGACCGGCCCCGGTTCCGCCGAGCCGGCCGGACCGCAGGCGATGGTCACGCCCCCCAGACCGATCAGGAGCGCCAGCCAGCGCTCCAGGGGCACGCGCTCGCCCAGCAGCATGACCGCCAGCAGGGTCGCGATCAGGGGCGAGGCGAAATAGATCGTCTCGAGCTCAACCAATTGCAGATGGCGCGCCGCCGAGTAATAGGCGAGCCAAGCACACGCATAGACCAGGGCAGCGAACAGGATGCGCAGCCAGATGCCTGGCGCCAGCACGCCCTTGAGGCTCTGCCGGCTATTCACCAGGAGGCAGACCGGCACGATGATGGCGCTGCGCACGAACAGTACCTGCCAGACCGACAGGCCGGCGACCAGCAGCTTCACGCTGGCATCGTGAACCGAGAACAGGAACCAGGCGAGCGCCACGCAAGCCGCGCCCCCGAGGATCCGGATACCGCTCCGTTCCGGCCCTGCCTGCTCCATCTCCTGTCCACCATCCGAGGCGCCACCGCCGCTTCGCGTAAAACTATCGATCCATTAACGATATATCAATTATTGGTTGATCTTGCCCCAGATCCTGAATCGGTTCCGCCACTGCCGGTGAGCGAGCACTGCGATAACGGAGGTGACCCCCGAATTTCGGCCCGGTGGATGAGCCTGGTTCGCTCTGCATGAGGGCCGGCGCGGAGGACGGGGAAGCAGGCCCCATCCTCGACCGAGTTCGCGGCGAAGGTGGGCTTGGAGGCGATGCGTGGGGAGCTGACGACAGCGCAGCTGGCGGCCGGGCCCGGCCGCCCCCGACCATGGCGAGCGATTGGGAGCGGCAGGCGATGGAGGGCCCGGCGTCGGGGTTCGCCGGCAAGGCGACGGCCCAGGAGCGCGCGCGAAGACTACCGAGGCCGAGAGGGAGAAGCTGCACGCGCCGATCGGGCGGCTTTGGATGGAGCGGGTTGACCGTGGACGCCGGATGATCGAGCCGGAACATCCGCGGCTGTCGCTCGTGTGCCAGGGGCATCGGGATCGATCGGCCGTTCTACCGTTGGCCAGTCGCGAGAGCCGGCCGAACCCGGAACGGATGCGCCCGATCGAGGTGCCGTTCCGGGCGGCGCCTCGATCGGGATCGCGGCAGCGCCGGTGATCGTCCCGCGGATGCCGCACCATCACCGTGGCGATCGTGCGCCAGCCACCCGCGCCAGATCGGCTTGGCGGTCACCCGCGGCGCCCTCGGCGGTCTGCCGACCGCTGTCCCTTCGGGACGCGGATCATCCGCCTGCTGGCGGATGATGGATCGTGGAACGCTTGTTCGCCTGGATCGGCCGCAACCGACGCCTCTGACAAGACCCCACGAAGCGGTCCTGGCATCCGCCGAGGCCGGCCGCTACGCCGCATCCGTCCTGCCCCTCATCCGACGGCCGGCTCGCTTCGCATGACTGCTCGGACGGGCTCTGAGGCCGCGGGCCGGCCCCGGCTACCGGAATTCAGCCGCTGGCCGGGACGATCAGCTTGACCCGCTGCCCCGGCTCGGGCTGGCCGCCGTCGAGCGGCAGGCCGTTGATCAGCCGGGCCTCGGCCAAGAGGTCGGCATCGGTGGTACCCATCAGCGTCTCCAGCCACTCGCCCGGGCGCACCTCGTGGATGCGGATCATCTGGCCGGGATAGCGTGCCGCCTCGGCGGGCGAGAGAAAGCGGAAGGATTCGATCGCCGCCTGGTAGGTGCCCACACTACGTTGGTCGAGCTGCGGTGCCACGAACTGGAAGCGCCACACTTTGGCATCCGCGGCATCGATGGCGCCGACCAGCACCTGGCGCACTTGGTTGCCGACCCGGCCGACCGCCAGACCGGTCGCGCCGGCATGGCCGTCGATCTGGGCCGGCCAGACCGCCCGCGTGGCACCCTGTCCCGGCCACTCCCGCTGCAGATAGCTCGCGACGTCCGGCGTACCCCGCTCGGCGCCGTCGAACACCATGACCGCGCCCTCCGGCGATCGGCCGATCACCTGCTTGGGGGTATTGGCGAGGGTGAAGCCGGGTGGCGCATCGAAGCGGAAGCCCAGGCGGGGATGGACGAAGCTGCGGCCCAGCACCAGACCCTGGGCCGGATCGTCGCCGTAGCGCATGCCGTCCACCGCCAGGAGATAGGCGTCGCGGTTGCGCCGTTCCGGCCCGTCGGTCCGCTGCGCTGCGGCCTCGGCTGCCCGGGCCACCCGGTCGAGCGTGCGCGGGTGACTCGCGTAGATGCTCTGCTCCGGATCGGGGCTGCGGCCGGTGCGCGCCGCCTCCAGCTGCGCCTGCCCCTGCAGCCGGCCGAGGAAGCTCGCCATGGCCCGCGGATCGTAACCGGCACGGGTCAGGTAGCGAATGCCTAGTTCGTCGGCCTGGAATTCCTGCTCGCGCGAATAGCTCATCACCCAGGCAGGGGCTGCAGCCTGGGCGAGCTGGGCGGCCGCCCTTGCCCCGGTCTCGCCGGCGAACAGGCCGCCCAGCAGTACGCCGAGCATGCTGGTGCCCTGCGCGACCGTCGACTGGGTATCTCGCTGCGCAGTGTGCCGTGCGGTGACGTGGCCGATCTCATGCGCGATCACCCCGGCCAGCTCGGCCTCGTCGGCGGCCAGCGCCAGGATCCCGCGGGTCACGTACACATAGCCGCCCGGGAGGGCGAAGGCGTTGACCACCGGGCTGTTCAGCAGCGTGAAGGTGAATCGCTGCTCGGGCAGCTCGCTCACCGCCACCAGCCGCTGGCCGATCTCCTGGACGTAGGCAGCAGCCCGCTCGCCATCATAGTCGCCGCCGAACTCGGCCAGGACGTTGGGATGCTCCTGCTGGCCCAGGCGCAGCTCGTCCTCCTGCGACAGGGTCGTGTACTGCATCTCGCCGGTTGCCGGATTGCGGACCTGGGTACAGCCAGCCAGCGCGGCACTGATCAGGAGCGACAGGAGGATCCGCTTCATGGCATCGGCTCGAGTTCCAGTGGATGACGCAGTTCCAACATGGGGCCGCTGGCCAGGAACGGCCAGCCGCGAACCTCCACGACCCGGCCCACCAGGGCGGCCGGATCGCGCCCGGCGGCGATGAAGGCCGGCAGGTCCGCCTTGCGGATCCGGATGCCGAAATCGGTCCGCCAGTCCGGCCCGAAGTCCAGGAAATCCGCTTCGAAGCGGCGGCTGTGCGCGACCACGCGCGCCCGGACCAACACGAACCGGCCGATCCGGCGCCCGACATCCTCCGCTGTGGCCACTGCCTGGTCCAGCTCGCCCCAGATGGCGCGCCCAGCATGCCGGGCCTGGGCTTCCTCGGCCAGCAGGTGCAGCAGCGCCTGGTCGTCCTCCTCCCCGGTCCGCACCACGGCCAGCCCCTCCCGCAGTAGGCCGGCCCGCAGGTCATGGCCGCGCCCGTCCCGGAGGCTGCCGACCAGGCGGCCGAATCGGTCAGCCTGGGCCAGGACCGAGGGCACCAGCTCGCTCTCCTCCGCCAGCTCGCGAGCCCGGGCCAGCGCCTTCGCCGCCAGCATGTCTGGCCGATCCGGCACCACGATCGAGGCCAGCCGCAGTAGGCGCCCGTCGGCCAGCCGCCACTCGTCCGCGCGGACCGGCGTGAGCGCCGCCCGGCCGAGCGCCACGGGCGCCATCGCCCCGCCGGCCAGCCCCGCCAGCAGTGCCAGAGTGCCGCGACGACTGGCCGAAACCGGACACCGGTGGTACAGGACAGCGGAGCGCGCCCGTAGCTCAGCAGGATAGAGCACAGGATTCCTAATCCTGGGGTCGTGGGTTCGAATCCCGCCGGGCGCACCAGTTTCTTCCTATGCATGCGAGCTTTCGGAAGCGCAGCGTCAGGCAGGAAATTGGCTCCTGCGGTATCAGTGCGCCATCCTCATCACAACGCGTTCTACGGGACGGATGGTGCCATTGCGTACCCCGCATATCTGTGGCCACGCCGTCGTGCAGACGTTGCAGGTTGAGGGATCGTCGGGCTCTGAGTCGGAGGCCGCGGGATCAGTTGATCAGCTTGGCGTCGAACCCGTCGGGCCCGGAGCATAGCAGGGTTGGCTTGCCGCGCAGGATGCAGCGCAGCCAGACCTTACCGCCCCACAGGTGGCGCAGATGGCCCAACGTCTTCTCGGCATGGGTCACCTCCAGGTCGCGCCCCTCGTGCTCGTGGACCAGATAGAGACCGCGCGCCCCGCCATAGTCGGCATCGTGGATCTTGATGGTCGGCATCGAGGCGGTGCCGGTCTGGCGGATCAGCTTGGCCTTGATGTCCTCCCAGCCCTCCTCGGCCACCTCATCGACCACATAATGCTCGCCGCGCTGGGCATAGGAGAACATGTCGATCTCGCGCATGGTCTCGGCGTCCAGGAAGCGGCGCAGGAACGAGCTGTCCCGGTCGCTCTCGCGGACCTCGAACATCTTCCTGCGCCCCTCGGGCGTGTCGGCGCCGCCGAACTTCTCCTCGATCCGGTGCCAGAGCACGAAGCCCAGATGGTAGGGATTGATCGAGCGGGGGTGCGGGCAGACCACCTGATTGTGGCGGACCAGGAACTCCAGGTGGATGTCCTGGGGCAGATCGAGGGAGTTCATGATCTTGTGGTGCCAGAAGCTGGCCCACCCCTCGTTCATGATCTTGGTTTCGATCTGCGGGATGAAATAGCGCGCCTCGTCGTCCACGATCGTCAGGATGTCGCGCTGCCAGTCGGCCAGGTCGCGGCGGTGGTCGCGGATGAACAGGAGCAGGTCCTCGTCCGGCTCCAGCGGCACGCGCGACAGATCCGGGGGCAGCGCCTCGGTCCGGCGTGCCAGGAGCGGGAACGGGTCCTCGGGCGGGCTGGCCGCCTCGATCGCCCGGCGAACCTGATCGGCATGGCTGAGCCGCGGGATGGACGGGTTCTTCGAGCGCGAGAAGGACAAGGCGTGGCAGGAATCGAGCCACTCCTCGACCGCGAGCGCGCCGATCGACGGGTCTTCCTGGTAGCGCCGGACCCGGTCGGCGCGGGCCTTGAACATCGCCACCGTCTCGCCCGCCCGGGTGCCGGCCGCGAAGTTGAAGTTCTTCTTGAAGAAGTCGTTATGGCCGTAGACGTGGGCGATGGTCAGGATCTGCAGGCAGAGCGAGTTGTCCCGCATCAGGTAGGCGAGGCAGGGGTCGGAGTTGATGACCATCTCGTAGGGCAGGCCGGAGACCCCATGGTCGTACATGGTCTTGGTCTTCTCGAACGACTTGCCGAACGACCAATGCGGATAGTGCGAGGGCATGCCGTGATAGGCCATGTAGCCCAGCATGGCGGTCTGGTCGCAGACCTCGAACTCCTGCGGGTAGCAGTCCAGCCCGAACTCCTGGACCTTTTCCTGGATCCGGTCGTCCCAGCGGGCCAGCTCGTCGAGCGTCCAGTTGGTCATGCGGTCGCTCCATCAGGCAGGGAAGCAGCGCCATGGGCCGAAGCGATCACCTCGGCGCCATGGGCGAGCACATATTGCCGCGAACTCCACTCGACCGAGGATGACCCGTCGGTGGTGACGATGAACGGGTCCTCGCCGAAGCTCAGCCACTGGCCGTACAGGCTGTCCACGGTCGGGCAGTCGGCCGCCATCGCCTTGAGGTCCGAGCGGAGGATCCGGATGCAGCAGGCCAGCGCCTCGTCCGCGGTGGCGAATTCCCCGGCCTCGTAGCGGGCGTCCTCGTCCATGTAGTGGTAGAGGTCGTCGACGATCACGCAGTAGGCCATCGGCGCGGTCCCTCAGCCGGCGTCCGCCCGTTCCTTGGACAGGACCTGGCGGAAGGAGGGGTAGACGTCCTCCCGGCGCTCGATCAGCACGCTGTGGAAGTTCTTGGCGTCCACGGCGCGGAACCGTTCCAGCATCGAACTCTCGTAATAGTGCGAGCCCAGCGGCTTGATCTCGCCATAGCCGAACAGGTTGCAGATCTCGCAGAGCTGCCTGGCCGCGGCGATGGTCGCCTCGTTGTCGCTGTCGAAATTGTCGCCGTCCGAGCAGTGGAAGGCGTAGATGTTCCACAGCTCCGGGTGGAAGCGCTCCTCGATGATCTCCAGCGCCTTCTTGTAGCCGGAGCTGATCATCGTGCCGCCGCTCTCGCCCTTGTGGAAGAAGTCCTCCTCGCTGACCTCCTTGGCCTCGGTGTGGTGGCCGATGAACACCAGCTCCACGTTCTGGTAGCGGGTCAGCACGAACTGGTAGAGCAGGAAGAAGAACGAGCGTGCCAGGTACTTCTTCATCCGGTCCATCGAGCCGGACGTGTCCATGATGCAGATCACCACCGCGTTGCTTTCCTCGCGGACATCGGTGATCACGCGCTTGTAGGTCAGGTCCTCGCGTCGGTAGGGGAAGCGCTCCTCGGGGCTTTCCGGCTCCTTCTGGAGGTTGCTGCGCAGCTCGGCCGTGTCGGTCTCCGCGGCGATCATCCGCCGGATGCGGGCCTTGGCGGTGCGCTTGCGGTCCAGATGCACGCGCGGGCCGCGCTTGCGGTAGCCGCGCCGCTTGAAGGTCGAATCCGACATGACCTCGCGCAGGACCTTGCGCTCCAGGTCGGGCAGCTCGAGGTCCTCGAACATGATCTCGATCAGCTCGTCGATGCTGATCTCGGTCTCGTAATAGTCGACGCCGGGATCCGACCCAGCGCGGCCCTGGCCGGGCTGGGGCTCGCCGTCGCCCGCCTGGCCCACGATCTGGCCGGGCTTGGTGTCGCCGTTGCCGGTGCCCACCCCGCCCTCGTTGTCGCCATAGACGAACCGGTACTCCTTGATGCCGCGGATCGGCACCTTGACGATCTTGTCGCCATCCCGGCCGATGATGCTCTCCTCGGCGATGATGTCGGCGATGTTCTCGCGCAGCGAGCGGCGCAGCTTCTCGCGATGGCGCTGCCGATCGCCGGCGCTGCGGTCGGATCGCAGCGCATCGCTTTCCTCATAGGGACGGAAGACAGTCGTCAAGGAAGCTCCCCTGCGTCTGGATTACCGGAAAACGCGCCCCTTCAATCCTTCCAGAGATGGTTGGCAGCATACTTCAAGATGGTGTCGATGCTCTCCTCGCTATAGCCCTGCGCGATGAGATTCGTGACCATGCTGTCATATTTCTGCCGCTGCTCCTCGTCCCGGGTCCGGGCCTTGGTCACGATCCGGCTGATCTCGCGGACCGAGTTCATCAGCTTTTTCTCGATCGCTTCCTTCAAGGGCTCGTATGAGGTGTAGGCGACCTTCTCGCCGCGCCGGGTGGCCGACCAGAGATAGGCGATCACCTCCTGGCGGAACCCGTCGGCGGCCGGCCCGATCACCGCGATCTGCTCCTCGATCGACTTCAGGAAGCTCTCGTCCGGCTGCATCTCGTCGCGGGTCTGCTTGTCCTTGACCTTGGTCTTGGTGACGTAGGCCTCGGCATGGTCGAGATAGTTCTGGAACAGGGTCTCGGCCTGGTCCTTGAAGCTGTAGACGAACGCCTTGGTGATGTCCTTCTCGAGCAGGTCGAGATAGGCCTTGTGCAGCGTGTCCTGCAGGTATTCGAGATACTGCTTCTTGGTGTTGTCCGGGAGCTCGGTCTCCTTGACCATGCCGATCAGCGCCTCGCGCACGTTGATCGGGTGGATCACGCCGTCGTTCTTGGTGAGCGCGGTGTCGATCGCCTTCATGATGAAGCGCGTCGAGATGCCGAACATGCCCTCGCGCTTGGCGTCATCCATCAGCTCGTGCGAGGTCACCTTCTTCGGCCGGCCCTTCTCCAGGACCTCCTCGCCGTTATAGATCTTGAGCTTGGTGAGCGGATCGCATTTCGAGGTCGGCTCGAGCCTGGAGAGGATCGCGAACATCGAGGTGATCTCGAGCGTGTGCGGCGCGATCTTGGCGTTGAACTGCGATTTGTTCAGGAATTTCTCGTAGATCTTGGTCTCTTCGGAGAGCCGCAGGTTGTAGGGCACCTTGACCACCACCATGCGGTCGAGGATCGCCTCGTTGGTGTGGTCGGCCTTGAAGCGCTGCCATTCCGCCTCGTTGGAATGGGCCACGATCACCGTGTCGACATGGATGGTGCCGTGCCGGCCAGGCGCGGGTACGAACTTCTCCTGGGTGGCGGTGATCATGGTGTGGAGATATTCGGGGTCGTTCTTGAAGACCTCGATGAACTCCACCATGCCGCGGTTGCCGACGTTGAAGGCGCCGTTCAGCTCGAGCACGCGCGGGTCGCCCTCGGAATAGCGGTCGAGCTTGGAGATGTCCTCCGAGCCGATCAGCACCGAGGTGTCCTGGTTGTTCGGGTCGACCGGCGGCACCACGCCGATGCCACGCCGGGCGCGCTTGGAGAAGCGCACCGTCCGGATCGGCACGTCCTCGTACTTGCCTTCCCAGGTCTCCTTCAGCTTCCAGCGGCAGACCGGGCAGAGGTCACCCTCGATCCGCACCCCCAGCATGTCCTCGAAGGCGGAGCGGAGGTGGCGCGGGATCAGGTGCAGCGGGTCCTCGAAGGTCGGGCAGCCATCGATCACGTAGATCGGCGGCAGTTCCTCCAGCCCGCGCTGCAGGCGCGCCACGAGCGAGCTCTTGCCGGAGCCCACCGGGCCCAGGAAATAGAGTACCTGGCGGCTTTCCTCGCCGCCCATCGCCGCGGAATGGAAATAGCGCACGATCTTGTCGAGCGTGCGCTCCATCCCGAAGAACTCGTCCTCGAAGAAGCCGTACACGTTGACGGGCTGGTCGCCGAACAGACGCTTGACCCTGGGATCGGCCTCGGCGTCCAGATGGTGCACGCCCTTGGCCATGATCATGTCGTGGAATCGCCGATGCGCATGATGCGCAAGGCTGGGATCGGCCTTCACCTTTTCCAGGTAGTCGAGAAACGTTCCCTGCCATTCTTCCTGCGCCCTCGCTTTGCGGTCTTCGGCGATGATGGCGGCAAAGTCGACGGTAGTGCTCACGGTCTCCGCATCCTTCGGAAGGGGGCTACGTTCAACGCACGAACCTCGAACGGCAGTCAGTCCGTCCTGTCTTCCAGCTGTACGACTCCTGAGTACATCCGATGGTTGAGAAATCTAAACGAATTCGCGCATCGCGCAAGCAGCATGGTCGGAATGCTGCGTATAGATGCAGTCAACCCACACCTGGCTGCTGCCTTCCTTTTGGGATCAGGAAGGGTAGCCCAGCCAAGCCGGACCCGCCAAGAAGGGAATCACCCGATAAAGTGACATACGCCATAGCTTGTGGTGTGGACTTCTGATCCAACCTGAAAGTTACGGCGCAGCGAAGCAAAGGCAAGCTGGCCTGGGCGGGCACAGGTCGCTCGACGGGCAGGTCTCTCGAACGATGGTATGCGGACCCACCCCCCGCTCAAGCGGCGGGACGCCGCAGGCCGGTCGTTTCCTCCGAGCTGCGACCGAAGTGTGGCCTGAATCCCGGCTGTCCGGCGGCCGCTGCCGCCGTTGCCCTGGTCTCGCGGGGATTGGCGCCGCGCTTGCCATCGCTCTCGCCCGGGCGCTATCCCGGCCCGCGTCCAGGGAGGAGACGAGCATGCAGGGTGGCAACCGGATCAAGCGGAGGCTCGCCGCGGGCGAGCAGCTCTATGGTGCCTGGGTGTCGACCGGTTCGACCGCCAACACCGAGCTTCTGGCCACGGCCGGCTACGACTTCCTGGTGATCGACCAGGAGCATGGTGCCGCCTCGATCGAGACCGCGATCGAGCTGATGCGCGCCTGCATCGTGGGCGGCGCGGACCCGATCGTGCGGGTGCCGTGGAACGATCAGGTCTATCTCAAGCGGATCCTGGATGCCGGTGCTACCTCGGTGATGATCCCGATGGTGGAGAACGAGGAGGAGGCGAAGGCCGCGGTGGCTGCCTGCCTCTATCCGCCTTATGGCCGCCGCGGCTATGCCGCCCCGGCCCTGCGCTGCTCCGGCTACGGGCGCGACACGGACTACCGCGCCAAGTGGCATGAGAACCTGTTCCTGATCGCCCAGATCGAGAGCGCCGGGGCTGCCGAGCGCGCCGAGAGCATTGCCCGGGTCGACGGGGTCGACATGGTGCTGATCGGGGTCAACGACATGGCCGGCACGATCGGCAAGCTCGAGCAGCTGGCCGACCCGGAGGTCCGGGCCCTGGTCGAGCTGGCCGAAGGCAACCTGAAGAAGGTGGGCAAGCCCTACGGGACCGTGCCGAGTGCCGCCCGCACGCCCGAGCAGCTGTTCGCGGAGGGCTATGCCCTGGTGGCGGGTGCCGGCGACGTGCCGCTTCTCGCCGCCGCGGCGCGCGCCGATCTTGCCCGGGTGCGCGGCGGCGCCGGCCTGCCCGGCCGGCCGGCCGGCCCCTACGGCTGAGCCCCGATGAGGCGGGCAGGGAGCGCCAGGCTGTGCCTGGTCCTGCTCGCCTGCCTCCTGCTGCCGATACCCGTGGCGGCGGCCGACCGTACTGACGCCATTGCCGCCTGCCAGCAGCTGCTCCCGGTCTTCGTCGCGAGCCCGGCCTCGATCACGGTCGCCACGGACGACGAGGGTGAGACCCGCCCGTTCGGGGTGCGGATCGCCTGGGCCGGCGGCTCGCCCGGGCCGGGCTGGATCCGTTGCTGGTTCCTGCCGAGGTCGGCCAGCGGCGGTGCCTGGCAGTTCACCCAGGTGGAAACCTCCCGGTTCGGCCGCCTCAGCCGCTACGATGTGCAGCAGGCGCTCAAGATGCTGCGCCTCAAGCGGCGCGAGGCCCGGGTGGTGCTGGAAAAGGTGCCGGCCACGCCGGCCGTCCGGCTCCTCTATCTTCTCCAGCAGGTGCTGAACGCGCTGACGCTCGCTTGCGTCTATGCGCTGGTGGCGGTGGCCTTCACCCTGATCGCCGCGGCGGCCCGCACCATCATGTTCGGCTTCGGCCCGCTGGTGGCGCTGGGCGGCTGGCTGTTCCTGATCGTCCATGTCGGCCTGCAGCTCCGGCTGGGCCTGCCTGCCGGAGTGGTGGTGACGCTGGCCCTGCCGGTCGTGGCGCTGGTCGCGGGGCAGGGGGGCCGGCTCGCCGACCGCCTGGTGTTCCGCCCGATCCGCGACCGGAACGGCACAGGCGCGCTCATCGCCTCCATCGGCCTGATGATCGCCGCCAACGAGGCGGTGCGGCTGGCCGTCGGCAACCGGCCGCGGCAGATGTCGGTGGTGGCGGATGCCCGGATCGTGCTGATCGAGGGGTATGGCTTCGACGTCTCGGTGACGTCCGGCCATCTCTGGGTGGCGGGCGGGACCTGCCTGATCGCCCTGTGGCTGGCGTGGCTGATCGGCCGGACCGAATATGGCCGCTGCCTGCGTGCGGTGAGCCAGGACCTCGCCGCGGCCCGCCTGGTCGGCGTGGATGTCGACCGGGTGGTCGGCCGCACCTTTCTCCTGGGCGGTGCCCTGGGGGGCATCGGCGGTCTGGCGCTCGTCGCGGAATATGGGATCGCCGATCACCTCATGGGCGGCGCCATCACCTTCAAGGCCCTCACCGCCGCCCTGCTCGGCGGGCTGGGCTCGGTGCCCGGGGCCTTCGTCGGCGGCTTCATCATCGCGGTAGTCGAAACCGCGGCCGCCGGCTATGGCAGTGCCGCGTGGAGAGATGTCTACGTTATGGCCGTGCTGGTGGCGCTCCTGGTCTTCCGGCCGCAGGGCCTGCTCGGTACCCCGCGGCAGCTGTCACCTGAAGAGTAGCTTTAATCGGGTTAAAGCGGTGACAGGCCGGGCACCCTCGTCTAGCGTCCGCTGCGCAAATAGGGCCCTGCCGAAGGGCTGGGCTCCAACAAAGGGGGACGATGATGATCCGTCGTGGCGCGTTGGCCGTTCTGGCCACCACCATGCTGACGCTTGGAACGTTGGGCGCGGCCGAGGCCGCCTATCCCGAGCGGCCGATCACGATGATCGTGCCGTGGGGTGCCGGCGGCGGCACTGATGCGACGGCCCGTATCGTGGCTTCCGAGCTCGAGAAGGAACTGGGCGTTCCGGTCAACGTGGTCAACCGCACGGGCGGCAGCGGCGTGGTCGGGCACAGCGCCATCGCGACGGCGCAGCCGGACGGCTACACGATCGGGATCATCACGTCCGAGATCGGCATCATGCACTGGCAGGGCCTGACCGAGCTGAACGGCGCGAGCTACACGCCGCTGGCCCTGATGAACGACGACCCGCCGGCGCTCAACGTCCCGGCCGATGCCAAGTGGAACACGGTCGGCGAGCTGCTGGAGGACATCAAGAACTCCGAGCCCGGCACGTTCAAGGCGAGCGGCACCGGCCAGGGCGGCATCTGGCACGTGGGCCTGGGCGGCCTGCTGAAGGCGGCGGGCATCCCGGCCGACAAGGTCCAGTGGATCCCGAGCCAGGGTGCCGCGGCCGGCCTGCAGGACATGCTCTCGGGCGGCGTCGACTTCGCACCCTGCTCGATCCCCGAGGCCAAGGCGCTGATCGACGCCGGCCGGGTGAAGAGCCTGGCGGTCATGGCGGACGAGCGCAATCCGACCTTCCCGGACGTTCCGACCGTCAAGGAAGCGGAAGGCATCGACTTCAGCGTCGGCTCGTGGCGCGGCTTCGCCGGTCCCCTGGACATGGACCAGGAGGCGGTCGACAAGCTGGTTCCGGCCATGAAGAAGATCTACGACTCCGCCGCCTACCAGGATTTCATGAGCGGCCGGGGCTTCGGCACGGTCTATCTGCCGCCGGAAGAGTTCAAGACGTTCATGGCCGAGCGTGACGAGATGTTCGGCGGCATCATGAAGGACATCGGCCTCGCCAAGGCCGAGTAAAGGATTGCTTTCTACATGCGCGTTGCCGACTGGGTGTTCGGCCTCGTCCTCCTGATCGGAGCGGGGCTGATCTTTCAGCAGGCGGCGGGATTTGCTGACATGCCGGGCCAGGACTATGGCCCGGCATTTGTCCCGTCGCTGATCGCTACCGGGTTCACGATCTGTGGCCTGGCCCTCATCTTCACCGGCATCCGGGCGCGGGCACCTGCGTTCGAGCTCGATCCCGGGGCGCGCGCGCCCGGCAGGATCTTCGATGCGTTTCTGACCCTCGGCAGCGTCGTGTTCATGATGCTGGTCTGGGATGTGCTGGGCTTCCTGATCTCCTCCACCATCGTCCTGACCGTGCTGTCGGCCCGCTACTGGGGCGGCAAGATCCCGCAGGCTCTCGCGGTCGGCATCATCGGCTCGCTGGTGATCGACTGGCTGTTCCGGAAACTGCTCCTGGTCCCCCTGCCGCTGGGGCCGTTGTCCAGGTGGATGTGGTAGGCCATGGACCCGATCCTTCAGGCATTATGGATCGTCATCGATCCCTATAACCTCGCCGTGATGACCCTGGCGGGTCTGTTCGGGATGTTCGTGGGCGCCATGCCCGGGCTGACCGCCACCATGGCCACGGCACTCCTGATCCCCGTTACCTTCTTCATGCCGCCCGTGCCGGCGGTAGCCGCGATCGTGACCGCGACCGCCATGGCTATCTTCGCCGGCGACATCCCGGGTGCCCTGATCCGCATCCCCGGCACTCCCTCCTCGGCCGCCTATGTCGCGGACAGCTACAAGCTGACCCAGAAGGGCCAGGCGGAATTGGTGCTCGGCTGCTGCCTGGTGTTCTCCGCGATCGGCGGCATCTTCGGCAGCCTGGTCCTGGCGTTCGCCGCCCCGGCGCTGGCCGAGATCTCGCTGAAGTTCTCGTCCTTCGAGTTCTTCTGGATCGCGATCTTCGGCCTGACCTGCGCCATCTTCATCAGCACCGGCCACCCGATCAAGGGGATGGTCTCGGTCCTGCTCGGCCTGTTCATCGCGACAGTCGGCATCGACCCCACGGCAGGCCAGCCGCGCTTCACCATGGGTTCGGTCGAGCTGCTGGGCGGCATCGACTTCATCCCGGTCATGATCGGCATGTTCGCCATCTCCGAGCTGCTGCGCTGGGTGCTGGGCACGCGCAAGGTCGAGACCCTGCAGACCAAGCAGCTGGGCTCGGTGTTCCGCGGCCAGTGGGCGCTGTTCCTGAAATATAAGTGGAACACGTTCCGCAGTGCGGTCATCGGCGTGGTGATCGGCTTCCTGCCGGGGGCGGGCTCGGACATCGCCGCCTGGGTGACCTACGCGATCTCCAAGAAGTTCTCCAAGGAGCCGGAGAAGTTCGGTACCGGCCATATCGAAGGCGTGGTTGACGCCGGCACGGCCAACAACTCCTCGCTGAGCGGCGCCTGGGTCCCGGCACTGGTGTTCGGCATTCCCGGCGATTCGATCACCGCGATCGTGATCGGGGTGCTCTACATGAAGGGCCTCAATCCCGGCCCGACCCTGATGCTCGACCAGCCGGAGATGCTCTACGCGATCTTCATCGTGTTCATGATCGCGAACATCGTGATGCTCCCGCTGGGGTGGGTGGCGATCAAGCTGTTCCGCCACGTGCTGAAGGTGCCGCGCGAGATGCTGATGCCGCTGATCCTGATGGCCTGCATCGTCGGCAGCTTCGCCATGAACAACACGCTGTTCGGCGTCGGCATCATGCTGGTCATGGGCATCATCGCCTATCTCATGGAGGAGAACGGCTTCCCGATCGCGCCCACCATCCTGGGCCTGGTGCTGGGCGGGCTGGTCGAGAACAACTTCATGACCTCCATGATGAAGGCCGACGGCAACGTGCTGGCGTTCTTCGAGCGGCCGATCTCCGCGGTCCTGGGCGTGATCGTGATCGCGGCCTGGATCTGGCTGATCTGGTCGATGATCCGGGCCAAGCCGCCGCTGGTCACGGACGAGGAAGCATCGGTCACATGAGCCGCAGGATACTTGCGGACATCTGGGAGGCAGAACGGTGAGCGGCTGGGCGATCTATCCGAGCCTGAAGGGCAAGTCGGTCTTCATCACGGGCGGCGGTTCCGGGATCGGGGCCGCCATCACCGAGGCCTTCGCCCAGCAGGGTGCGAAGGTGGCGTTCTGCGACCTCGCCCTGGAGCCCAGCAACGCGTTGGTCGCCCGGCTGGCCGAAGCGGGCCACGGGGAGGTCCTGTTCCGCCAGGCGGACGTGCGGGACATCGACCAGCTCAAGGCGGCGATCGCCAGTGCCGCGGAGGCGCACGGGCCGATCACGGCCCTGGTCAACAACGCCGCGCGCGACGACCGGCACGCCTTCGACACGGTGACGCCGGAATACTGGGACGAGCGGTTCGCGGTGAACCTCCGCCACCAGTTCTTCGCCGCCCAGGCGGTGTTCCCGATGATGAAGGAGGCCGGCGGCGGCTCGATCATCAATTTCGGCTCGACCAGCTGGATGATCGGCCAGGGCGGCATGCCGGGCTACACCACGGCCAAGTCGGCGGTGGCGGGCCTGACCCGGGCGCTGGCCCGCGACTTCGGCCCCTATGACATCCGGGTCAACTGCATCGCGCCTGGCTGGATCATGACCGAGCGGCAGAAGTCGCTGTGGCTGACCCCGGAAGGCATCGAGGAGCTGATGAAGCGCCAGTGCCTGAAGCGGCAGCTCCAGCCGGTCGAGATGGCCAGGCTCGCTTTGTTCCTGGCCGCCGACGACAGCTCGGCGATGACCAACCAGACCTATGTCGCGGACGGCGGCTGGGTCTGAGGCACGAAAAGAGGGGCCGGGCGACCGGCCCCTTGCTCGTTCAGGCCTGCTTCGGGATGCGCAGCACCTGGCCCGGATAGATCTTGTCCGGGTGCTTCAGCATCGGCTTGTTGGCCTCGAAGATCACCGGGTACTTGCTCGCATCGCCGTACTGGGCCTTGGCGATGGCCGAGAGCGTGTCGCCCTTCTTCACCGTGTAGAAGCTGGCACTGTCCGCCGGTGCCGCCGCGGCGGGGGCGATCTGGTCCTCGACCTTGGCCACGCCCGCGACATTGCCCATGGCGAGGATGATCTTCTCCTTCTCCTCCTGGGACTTGGCCCCGCCCTTCACCGTCACCTTGTCGCCGTCCACCGCGACGTCCAAGCCGGAGACGTCCAGCCCATGACTCTCCGCCTCCTTCTTCAGCTCGTCGGCGGTCGGTGCCGCGTCGGCGGTGCCGATGCCGAGCGAACGGCCCGCTGCCTTGACGAAGTCGATGAGGCCCATGGCGCCCTCCTTCATTTTCCGCTTCAAGCAGCAACGACTGCCGCGGCCCGCGGTGCCGTGTGCCACACCGACTTGGGAGTGGATTCTTGAACCGCACCTTCTTCTGCGTGGACGGCCATACCTGCGGCAACCCGGTGCGGCTGGTAGCCGGTGGCGGGCCGGACCTGAAGGGTGCGACCATGTCCGAGAAGCGCCAGGACTTCCTCCGGCACTGGGACTGGGTGCGCACCTCGCTGATGTTCGAGCCGCGCGGCCACGACGTCATGTCCGGCTCGATCCTCTACCCGCCGACCACGCCCGACGGCGATGTCGGCATCCTGTTCATCGAGACCTCGGGCTGCCTGCCGATGTGCGGCCACGGCACGATCGGCACGGTCACCATGGCGATCGAGCAGGGTCATGTCGTGCCCAGGGCCGAGGGCCGGCTGCTGCTGGACGTGCCGGCCGGGCGGGTGGTGGCGGAGTACGAGCGGGACGGGCGGTTCGTCGAGAAGGTCCGGCTCACCAACGTGCCCTCCTATCTCGCCATGAGCGAGGTGCGGGTGGACTGCCCGGAGCTGGGCGAGCTGGTGGTCGACATCGCCTATGGCGGCAATTTCTACGCGATCGTCGAGCCGCAGCCGAACTTCCGGGACATGGCCGACCTCTCGGCCGGACAGATCCAGCGCCTCTCGCCGGAGCTGCGCCGCCGCCTGCAGGCCCTGGTCGAGCCGGTCCATCCGCTCGACCCGACCATCCGGGGGGTGAGCCACATCCAGTGGACCGGACGGCCCACCAAAGCGGGCGCCCATGCCCGCAACGCCGTGTTCTATGGCGACAAGGCGATCGACCGCAGCCCGTGCGGCACCGGCACCTCGGCGCGCATGGCGCAGCTGGTTGCCAGGGGGCGGTTGAAGGTCGGCGATGCGTTCGTCCACGAGAGCATCATCGGCTCTTTGTTCGAGGGCAGGGTGGAGGCGGCGGCCGAGCTGGCCGGCATCCCGGCGATCATCCCCTCGATCGCCGGCTGGGCACGCACCACCGGCTACAACACCATCATCGTCGACGACCGCGACCCGTTCTGGCGAGGGTTCTCCCTGGTGTGAGGAGGGCGAAGACGCACTCGCCGTGACGTTCTGCTGCGCGTCAAATAATTGATATATCTAGAAAAAATGGGGTTCTCGGGTTCGTTCTTGCAAAAAGCGAATCGTCGCTGCTGCATGGGCCCGCGGGCCTGGCTGACGATCTGGCCGGCGATGATAGCATGGCCGGGCGTCGGCATGGCCGGAAATCAGCGTGCCGCCGGTCGACTGGAGCGGGAGGGTGCTGGCGGCGCCTCGGGGGGCGCCGCCAGACCGGTCGAGCTTCAGGTCTGCGTCTCGATCTCGTCCTCGTCGGCCACGCAGCCTTCCGGGGCGGGATAGATGTCGAAGGTCGAATAGAGATCCGGGTCGATCACGATGCGCCCGGACTTCTTCAGCCGGTACCGCCCGGGGGCGGGCACGGTGAGGTTGTCCAGGTCGGCCGGGATGCTGAACACATCGCCGGTCTCGTCGTCCTCGATCTCGATCCCGTCGGGCGAGGCCGCCACGATCCAGCCCGTGTGCTGGGCGTGATCCTGCACGTTGCCGTCACGGTCCTTGAAGGTGAACCCGACCAGGATCCGCTGGCCCACCAGAGCCTGGAACTTGCCGTCGCGCTCGTCCTGCAAGGCCTGGGTCAGGACGCTCTCACGCCAGGGTCCGGTCCGGCGCCATTTCTGTGCCATGATGAGTATCCGCGATGAAATGAATGGGCATGACGATGCAGCCGGGCCGGGACATGGGACACCTGTCGTATGGATGAAGTATGCGCGGCTTCTACGAGCGGGCCGTGGGCCGCGCCAGGAGCAGTTGCGACATGCACGAAGAAATCATCAGGTTGTGACGTGCCGGCCATGCTGTCCCAGGTGAAGGATGCGAACGTTCAGGTCACCGTCGTGATGACGTTCGTCCATGTGCGGTCGGCGGTTACTTGCCGGCGGCGGGTGCGAGACCGGGCCGGTGTTCGTGGATGATGACGAGGAGTTCCGAACCGCGATGAGTGTGGGCAGGAACGGCTAGCCAGCTTGCGGCAGCCATGCTTGCCCTGGCCGGGGGACGAGCCGCACGACCGATTCGTCCCGCCGGACACGGGGGCGGGCCATGTTCTCGGACGAACTTCTCCATCGGCTGGCGGTGGCGCTCGCGATCGGCCTGCTCGTCGGGCTCGAGCGCGGCTGGCGGGCGCGCGGCGAAGGGGAGGGCCGGCGCGCGGCGGGCTTTCGCACCTTCGCGCTGAGCGGCCTGCTGGGTGGCATCTGTGCAGCGCTGGTGCCGCTGGCAGGCGCCCTGGTCCTGGCCGCGGGCCTCCTGGCCTTCACCCTGGCCTTTGCCGCGTTCCACTGGCTGGAGGCGCAGGCCGACCGCGATTTCAGTGCCACCGGCGTGGTGGCGGGGATCCTCACATTCGCGCTCGGCGCCTATGCGGTGCTGGGCGAGATCCAGGTCGCGGTGGCGGCGGCCGTGGCGGTGGTCGCCTTGCTGGCGTTCAAGCAGCCGCTCCATGCCTGGCTTCGGCGGCTGACCTGGCCGGAGATCCGCGCCGGCCTGGTGCTGCTGGCGATGAGCTTCCTGCTCCTGCCGCTCCTTCCCGACCGCACGGTCGATCCCTGGAACGCGCTCAATCCCGCCGAGATCTGGCTGCTGGCCATCATCATCGCCGCCTTGTCCTTCGTCGGCTACATGGCGGTGCGGGTCATCGGCGCGCGCGCCGGGATCGTGCTGGTGGCCGTGGCCGGGGCGCTCGCCTCGTCCACGGCGGTGACGCTGACCCTGGCGCGGATGGCCAAGGGGCAGGCAGAGGGAGCGAGCGTGCTGGCCGGCGGCATCCTGCTGGCGAGCGCGGTGATGGCCGGCCGGGTGCTGGTGGTCGCCTTCGCGCTGAACCCGGCGCTGGTGCTGCCGCTGGCCTGGCCGCTCGGTGCCGCGATCCTGGTGTTCCTGGCCAGCAGCGGCTTTTTGCTGCTGCGCCGCACCGGCCGGCAGGGGGAGGGGCCGGAGCTGACGCTGACCAATCCGCTGGAACTCAGGGTTGCCCTGAAGCTGGCGGCAATCATCGCGGTCATCATGCTGCTGGCCAAGCTCGTGGGCGACCGGTTCGGCGCGACCGGCCTCTATGTCCTGGCCGCCGTGTCCGGCCTGGCCGACGTGGACGCCCTGACCCTGTCGATGGCGCGGATGGGCGGCAGCGGCATCACGCTGGCCGTGGCCGCGGGGTCGATCGCGATCGCCGTCGCGGTGAACACGGCCGTCAAGTGCGTCATGGCGGGCGCGCTCGGCTCGCCGCGGCTGGGGCTGCTGGTGACCGGCGCCAGCGCCGTGGCGATCGCTGCCGGCGCCGGCGCGTTCCTGCTGGCCCAGGGCTGAGCGGCGGACGGGCCCGCTCAGCCGGCTGCATCGCCGGTACGGGCCGATTGACCGCCGGAGAATACATCGATAAATCTAGATATATGGAACCATTTGATGCCATCGAAGCGCTGGCGGCGCTTGCGCAAGCCACCAGGCTGGAAACCTTCCGCCTGCTGGTGAGGCACGAGCCGGAGGGGCTGCCCGCCGGCGAGATCGCGCGTTGGATGGGCGTGCCGCAGAACACGATGTCGGCGCATCTGGCGATCCTCGCCCGGGCGGGGCTGGCCAGGTCGGAGCGCCAGGGGCGGTCGGTCATCTACCGTGCCGGGCTGGACGGGCTGCGGGCGCTGACCCTCTACCTCGTCAGGGACTGCTGCGCCGGAAGTCCCGAACTGTGCGGGCCGCTGCTCGACGAGCTGCTGCCCTGCTGCCCGCCCGAGCCGAGGACCCCATGACCGTCACCATCTACCACAACCCGGCCTGCGGCACGTCCCGCAACACCCTGGGCCTGATCCGCAACAGCGGCGAGGAGCCGGTGGTCATCGAGTATCTGAAGACCCCGCCCGGCCGGGACGAGCTGGTGCGCCTGATCGACCGCATGGG
>NZ_DATMFZ010000248.1:0-2879 GCF_035556675.1 Geminicoccus sp.
GGATGGCATCGGCCTGCCAGGGATCAGCGTGCGCTTCTGCTAACCTAGATCCACCATCATGATGCAGCAGATCGCGGGCCTGCGCCTATACCTGCCCTATGGCCCCGATTCCGCCATAACGTATCGACCGGTGGCATGAGCATCTCGCCTAGCCGGTGATGGCAACAGCCAGACTGCTCATCCGGGGTAGGATGATGCAGCGGAAGGTGGGGATCTTCGCCTGGGTGTGGGTCGGGTTGCGGATGTAGGAGCTCCAGCAGGCGTGGGCCTGGCCATCCGGCGCGGCCGAGGGCACGACCTGCTCCGGATTGATCGGCCACCAACGGCCATCCACCTGGGTTTCCTCCGTCCCGGTCTCGGTGTTGAAGCGGTAGGGGACCGACCGGCAGTCGTTCTGGTTGCAGCACAGGTCACCGCTGGGCGCGCGCAACCCCTCGTACCAGTCATGGCTGGCGGCCGGCGCGATCCACAGCAGCGGGAGGTAGCGTCCGCGGACGTGGTGGAAATTCATTGCGGTTTTGAGGTGGCCATCGGGCCGGCCGGCTAGGGTGGAGTTGCGACACTTCACCTGGACGGAGAGACCCGATGGCCGAAGACAGATTGGCACTGGCCGATCTCATGCAGAAGGCCGGCGATAGCGACTTCTTGCGCGCCGTCGCCGAAGCGGTGCTGCAGCTCCTGATGGAGAACGACGTGGAGGGCCTAATCGGTGCTGGGCGACACGAGCGCTCAGCCGAGCGGCTGAACTACCGGAACGGCTACCGGGATCGCGCGCTCGATACCCGGCTTGGGACCTTGCAGCTCCGTGTGCCGAAGCTTCGCCAGGGCTCGTACTTCCCGCCGTTCCTGGAGCCGCGGAAGGTAAGTGAGAAAGCGCTTGTCGCTGTCATTCAAGAGGCCTGGGTCAGTGGCGTCTCGACCCGGCGCGTCGACGATCTGGTCCAGGCGCCTCCCGGGCCTGCTGGCCCGGTCCATTTCATGGAACGGATGATCCGCCTGCTGGCGGATCATGGGTCTCTCCGGCATCTCCAAGAGCACGGTCTCCAAGCTCTGCAAGGAGATCGATGAGCGGGTGAACGCCTTCCTGGAGCGACCGATCGAGGGGGAATGGCCCTATCTCTGGCTGGATGCCACCTATCTGAAGGTGCGCGAGGGCGGTTCGATCGGCGTTGCCGTTCGAACATCTCGGTCGCTGCCATAATCGCCGTAGCCGTGGACAGCGAAGGCCGGCGTGAGATCGTCGGCCTACACCTCGGGCCTTCCGAGGCGGAGACGTTCTGGTCGACCTTCCTCAAGGGCCTCGTCCGACGCGGTCTGAAGCTTGTGAAGCTGGTGATCTCCGATGCCCATGAAGGGCTCAAAGGGGCGATCCGGCGGGTGTTCGGCGCCACCTGGCAACGTTGCCGCGTCCACTGGATGCGCTGCGCGTTGGCGCACGTGCCCAAAGGGCAGCAGACAATGGTCGCAGCGGCACTGCGCCAGGCCTTCCTACAGGCCGATCCGGCGGCAGCGCAGCAGACTTGGCGGCAGGTCGCCGACCAGCTTCGTCCCCGCTGGCCGAAGCTCGCTGTGCTCATGGATGAGAGCGAGCACGACGTGCTGGCCTACATGGCCTTCCCCGTCCAGCACCGGGTCAAGCTCCACAGCACGAACCCCCTCGAGCGGCTGAACAAGGAGGTCAAGCGCCGGGCCGACGTGGTAGGCATCTTTCCCAACGAAGCCTCAATAACAAGGCTGATCGGTGCGGTGCTGCTCGAGGCCAACGACGAATGGCAGCTCCAGCACCGCTACATGCAAGTCGAGGCGATGGCCGAGCTGACGGTGGCAGCTGCCGAGCCAGAGCCTGCTCAAATCCCACCCAGAGCCGCCTGACCGATGGCTACCTGAGACCACAGACCAATTTCCACCACACTGACGGACGTGACCGGCGGACGGTGGCATCCTTCAGCGTGCGGTTGAGCCGCTCGACTTGGCCATTATCCGGTATCCGGCATGATGGCTTCGGTGCCCTGCGGTCCCGCTGATCTCCGGATCAGCGCTATGGTGAGCCCATCCGGGATGTGGGGCACCGGGAGCACCCAAGTGCGGGCAGGCCGGATGCACTGGGAGCGCGGCATGGCCGGCGGCTTGGCCGGATCGGCATGACCCGTGCTCATGGGGTGGCGTTCGCGCAGAACCTGACCCGTGCCGGCCATGTCGTGGTCGCGGCGACCGGCACCGCGAGGGCGGTGGCGGAGGTGATCCGGCCGCACATGGGCCGGGGGGTGATCGCCAACCCGCGCCAGGTGCGGCTGATCGCCGAGGCGCGCATCAAGGCCGACAGGACCGACGCGACGGTGCGGGCGCAGCTCTGCGCCAGTGGCTTTCTGCCGGAGGTCCCGGACGAGACGACCCTTGGCTTGCGACGCCAGGTCACGCGCCGCACCCAGATCGTGATGTGCCGGACGTCCCGGATGTCCTGCTTGCGCGGCGTGCACCGGGTGCCGTGGTCGGTCGGCACCCAGTGGACCTCGCAAGGCACGGCCAGGATCAGCGCACGCAGGAGCCGGGCGGCTTTCATCTTGCCGGCGCTCTCCACCAGTTGGACGAAGGCGACCCCACTGGTGCAGCCGCCTGCCGCGCCTGCTGGCCCGGTCTGCTCGAAAGATCGGATCGGCCGGCTGCCGGCGGCTGATCACCACGAACAGGCGCAGCTTGCCCTCCTCGGTCTGCATCTCGGCGATGTCGAGGTGGACATAGCCGATCGGGTAGCTGGCAAAGCTTCTTGATGGGCTTGCCGCCCTCGATCTCCGGTCGTCGTCCAGCGGCCGCAGCGCATGCCGGCAAAGCGCGACGATGATCGCTTCCTCCTCGGGCGTCAGGACCGTCGAGCGGGCCTC
>NZ_DATMFZ010000249.1:0-3209 GCF_035556675.1 Geminicoccus sp.
CGCGACCAACAAGCTGTTCGAGCTGGCCGGCACCAGGTCCACCCTCGCCCGCCACGGCCTGGACCGTCACTGGCGCAACGCCCGGGTCCACACCCTGCACGATCCGGTGCGCTGGAAGTACTTCCACATCGGCAACCACGCGCTGAACGGCATCAGGCCGCCGCGCCATCCCTGGCTGTGAGGCGCCCATGACCAATCCTGCCCTGCCCGAACTGCCGGTACGCCGCCATCCTGCCCGGCGGATCGGCAGCGACGCCGAGGCGCTGGCCGCGGCCCGCGAGGTCGCGGCGCGGATCGCCGAAGGCTCGGCCAGGCGCGACCGCGAGCGGATCCTGCCAGTGGCCGAGATCGAGGCGTACTCGCAGTCCGGCCTGTGGGGCATCCTGGTGCCCAGGCCATTCGGCGGCCCCGGCCTGTCCGCCGTCACGCTCGCCGAGGTCACGGCGATCGTCTCGGCCGCCGATGCCAGCATTGGCCAGATCCCGCAGAACCATCACTACATGGTGGAGGCGATCGTCCAGTCGGGGACGCCCGCGCAGCAGCGATTCTTCTTCGGCCGCGTGCTGGAGGGTGACCGGTTCGGCAATGCGTTCGCCGAGATCGGCACCAAGCGGGCAAACGACTACCTCACCCGCCTGACGCCCCAGCCGGACGGCAGCTTCCGGCTGGACGGCCGCAAGTTCTATGCGACGGGTACGCTGTTCGCCCACTGGATCGTCGCGGTAGCGAAAGGCCACGAGGGCCGCACTACCCTGGCCTTCGTCCCGCGCGGCACGCCCGGCCTGACCCTCATCGACGACTGGAGCGGGTTCGGCCAGCGCACCACCGGCAGCGGTACCGTCCTGTTCGAGGCGATCAGCGTGCCGCCGGAGCTGGTGATCGACCATCAGGATGCGTTCGACCGGCCGAGCCCGATGGGGCCGGTGGCGCAGATCATCCATGCGGCGGTCGACCAGGGCATCGCCCGCGCCGCACTGGCCGACACGATCGCCTTCGTGCAGGAGCAGGCCCGGCCCTGGATGGACAGCGGCCAGGAACATGCGCACGAGGACGTCTACACGATCCATCAGGTGGGCGAGCTGAAGCTCAAGGTCGATGCCGGCGACGCCCTGCTGGAACGGGCCGGCGAATTGATCGACCGGGCGCGTGCCGAGCCGGACGAAGGCAGCGTGGCGCGGGCCTCGATGGCGGTGGCGGAGGCGAAGGTCTGGACCACCGAGACCTCGCTGCTGGTGTCGAGCAAGCTGTTCGAGCTGGCTGGCTCCCGTGCCACCACCGACCGGTTCGCCTTCGACCGGCACTGGCGCAACGCGCGCACCCACACGCTGCATGACCCGGTCCGCTGGAAGTACCACCATATCGGCAACTTCCACCTGAATGGCGTGCTGCCGCCGCGGCACGGCGCCTCGTGAACCGGGCCCCATGAGCCGCGAGATCCGCCTCAACGCGTTCGAGATGACCGGCGTGGACGGCTTCAACCTGGCCTGCGCCCTGGCGCACCGGACCTTCAGCGACGTGGCCGACCTGGTGGTGCCGGAACTGACCCGGCGCGGCCGCTACAAGCAGGAATATCGGGCGGGCACGCTGCGCACCAAGCTGGGCGGCCCGGACAGCGGCCGGCCGGGGGAAGGCCATCCGGCTGCCGCCTTTCGGCGCTGACGCGGGACAAGCGAGGGGGAGAATGATCCATGACCGAACCGCGGCAGCCGGGCGGGCCACCGTCCGGCCGATCGATCGCGATCATCGGCGGCGGGTTCAGCGGGACGATCACTGCGCTCCAGCTTCTGCGGCGGGCCGGCGAGCAGGACCGGGTGATCCTGATCGAGCGCAATCGCCAGCTCGGCAGGGGCGTGGCGTTCGCCACCGATGACCCGAACCACGTCCTGAACGTGCGCGCCGAGAACATGAGCGCGTTCCCGGACGAGCCGGGCCATCTGCTGCGCTGGCTGGAAGCGCTGCCCGAGGCGGAACGCGCCCATGTCGGCACGTCGGGCCCGGCCGGCACCTTCGTGCGCCGCGGGCTCTATGGCCGCTACGTGCGCGACCAGCTCGCCCAGGTGCTGCGTCAGCGGCGCAGCACCGACAGCCTGGCCATCATCAAGGACGAGGCGCAGAGCCTGGCCCGGACCGGCCAGGGCTGGCAGCTGCGCACGGCATCCGGCCGCACGGTCGACGCGGATACGGTGATCCTGGCACTGGGCAACTTCCCGCCAGCGCCTCTGCCCTATCCCGGCTGCGTGGACAATCCCTGGCAGCCCCAGGCGATCGAGGAGATCGACCTGGAGCACCCGGTGCTGCTGCTCGGCGCCGGCCTCACCATGGTGGACGTGACCCTGCGCCTGCTGGAGCACGGCTTCCGTGGCCGGATCCACGCCCTGTCCCGCCGGGGCCTCCTGCCGCACGCCCATGCGGCGGCCCCTGCCTGGCGCGACCTGCGCCTGACCGCGGACGACCGCCGCTCGCTCACCACGCTGATGCGCGGCGTGCGCCGCGAGGTGGCGCGGGCCGCCCAGGCCGGCATCGGCTGGCGCTCGGTCGTGGATGCGCTCCGGCCGCACACCCAACTGCTCTGGCAGGAACTCTCGCTGAGCGACCGGCAGCGCTTCCTGCGCCATCTGCGGCCCTGGTGGGACGCGCACCGGCACCGCATCGCTCCGCAGGTCGCCTCCCGGATCGAGGCGATGCGGCGCTCCGGCCGGCTCGTGCTGCACAGCGGCAAGCTGCAGGGCCTGGAATCGTCCGGCCCCTGGTCGTGCGGATCGCTGGTGACCTACCGCCCGCGCCGCTCCGGGCAGGTCCTGGCCCTGGAAGTGCAGCGGGTGATCAACTGCACCGGGATCGGCGTCGACCTCGCCGGCAGCGACGACCCGCTGGTCCGCCAGCTCCTGCAGGACGGGCTGGTCCGGCCCGACCGGGCGCGGCTCGGCCTGGATGCCACGACCAGCTCCATGCTGATCGGCCGGAACGGCGACGTGGTGCCGGGCCTGTTCGGGGTCGGCCCGATCGTGCGCGGCACCTTCTGGGAAATGGTCGCGGTGCCCGACATCCGCACCCAGGCGGCAATGGTCGCGCGGACCGTCATGGAGCGGCGGCCGGCCGGCAGCCGGGCCGCCTGACGCCATCGCCCGGGTGCCGCCGCCTGCCCGTCAGGACTGCGCCCGGGCCCGCTCGGCCGGCGGCACGTCGTTGGCGATCATCTCGCCGAACGG
>NZ_DATMFZ010000250.1:0-10711 GCF_035556675.1 Geminicoccus sp.
TGATCGTCTCGGTGGCGGTGTTCCTCGTGCTGCGCCTGGGCCACGGTGACCCGGCGCTGGACTATCTGCGCCTGGCCCAGATCCCGCCGACCGAGGCCGCCCTGGCGCAGGCCCGGACGGAGCTGGGCCTCGACCAGCCGATCCCCCTCCAGTACCTCCATTGGCTGGCGGGTGCGGTCCGGCTCGACCTCGGCACGTCCTGGGTCACAAGGCGGCCGGTGCTGGACGAGCTGCTCCACTACCTGCCGGCCACGCTCGAGCTGGCCGGCGCCGCGCTGTTCCTGGTGATCGTGGTGGGCATCCCGCTGGGCATCCTGGCGGCGCTGACCAAGGACCGCTGGCCGGACCAGCTCACCCGGCTGTTCGCCTTCGTCGGGGCCTCGATCCCGAACTTCTGGCTGGCCTTCCTCCTGGTCCTGGTCTTCTCCGTCCAGCTGGGCTGGCTGCCGCCGATGGGCCGGGGCGGCCTGGAGCACCTGGTCCTGCCGGCGATCGCCACCGCGCTGATGTCGACCGCCATCAACCTGCGCCTGATGCGCGCCTCGGTGCTGGCGCAGCTGGGCGAGCGCCACCTGCTGTTCGCCCGGGCCCGCGGCCTGTCTGAGCGCGCCGTGATCGGCCGCCATGTGGTGCGCAACGCCCTGATCCCGCCGGTGACCGCGATCGGCCTGCATGTCGGCGAGCTGATCGGCGGGGCGATGATCGTGGAGATCGTGTTCGGCTGGCCAGGCGTCGGCCGCTATGCGCTCCAGGCGATCACCAGCCGCGATTTTCCGGCACTCCAGGGCTTCATCCTGCTGATGACGGCGGTGTTCGTGCTCTGCAACCTGGCGGTCGACCTGGCCTATGCCTGGCTCGACCCGCGCATCCGCTTTGGCGCCAGCGCGTCATGACTAGGCAGAACTGGATGCTCTGGCTGTCACTAGGGCTGGTCCTGGTCCTCCTCGTCCTGGCGGTGGCCGGCCCCTGGCTCACCCCCTACGACCCGGCCGAGGCGGACCTGGAGCGGCGGCTGCTCGCGCCCTCGTTCAGCCACTGGCTCGGCACCGACCATCTGGGCCGCGACCTGTTCTCCCGGATCCTGGCCGGTACCCGGGCCTCGCTGGGCTCGGTGGCGCTCATCCTGGTGGGCGTGCTCACGGTCGCGATCCTGGTGGGCTCGGTCGCCGGCTATGCCGGCGGCACCGTCGACGCGGTGCTGATGCGGGTCTGCGACGCCTTCATGACCGTGCCGACCCTGGTGCTGGCGCTGTTCCTGATCGGCGTGCTCGGCACCGGGCTCGCCAACGTCATCATCGCGGTGATCCTGTCGCACTGGGCCTGGTATGCGCGGCTGGTGCGCGGCCTGACCCTGTCCCTGAAGAACCGCGACTATGTGGCCGCAGCGGTGGTCGCCGGCGGGTCGCGCTTCGCGATCCTGCGCCGCCACATCCTGCCGGGCGTGCTGGGCCAGCTGGCGGTGCTGGCCAGCCTCGACCTCGGCCACTGGATGCTGCACGTCTCCGGCCTGTCCTTTCTGGGGCTGGGCGTGGCACCGCCCACGCCGGAATGGGGCATCATGATCAACGATGCCCGGCCGTTCGTCTGGACCTCGCCCATGCTGATCATCCTGCCGGGTGCCGCGATCTTCGTCGCGGTGATGGCGTTCAACCTGCTTGGCGACGCCCTGCGCGACCGGCTCGACCCGGTGCTGGCGGAGCGGGTCCATTGACCGGGCGGCTCGAACTGGTCGGGCTGCGCCTGGAAGCCGCCGGCCGCGTGCTGGTGGATGACGTGGCGCTCTGCCTCCAGCCAGGGAAGGTACTGGCCCTGGTGGGGGCGAGCGGCAGCGGCAAGAGCCTGACCACGCTGGCGCTGCTGGGCCTCCTGCCGCCGGGCGTGCAGCGGACGGGCGGCCGGATCATCCTGGATGGCATCGAGCAGGACACGGCCGGTCTCGCCGCTCTCCGCGGGCGGACCGTCGGACTGGTGCAGCAGAGCCCGCGCAGCTCGTTCAACCCGGTCGTCACGATCGAGCGTCATTTCCGCGAGACCCTGGCGCTGGCGGGGTTGCGGCGGGGAGCAGCGCGCACGCGCGCCCTGGAACTGCTGGCCGAGGTCGGGTTCGACCATCCGGCCGAGATCGTCGGGCGCTACCCGTTCCAGTTGAGTGGCGGGATGCTGCAGCGGGTGATGATCGCCCTGGCGCTGGCCCTGGACCCGCGCTTCCTCCTGGCCGACGAGCCCACCACCGATCTCGACACCGTTCTGCAGGCGCAGGTGCTGGACCTGCTGGGCCGGCTGCGGGCAAGGCGCGGCCTGGGCGTCCTGCTGGTGACCCATGACCTGTCGGTGGTGGCGCGCCTGGCCGATCATGTGGCGGTCATGGCGGGTGGGCGGATCGTGGAGCAGGCCGCGGTCGGCGAGCTGTTCCAGAGGCCGCGCCAGCCAGTGACCCGCGCCCTGCTGGAGGCGCATCTGGCGCTCTGCCAAGGCGAGCCGTCGGAGCTCGCGGCATGAGCCTGATCGAGCTGCGCCAGGTCGCCAAAGCCTACCGGGGCGGCGGGCCGTTCGGACGGTCGGCAACGGTCCAGGTTCTGGAGGGGGCCGATCTCAGGATCGAGCCAGACGAGTGCGTGGCGCTGGTCGGTGCCTCCGGCTCGGGCAAGAGCACGCTCGGGCGGATCCTCCTCGGGCTGGAACGGCCCGACCGGGGCGAGGTCCGGTTCGAGGGAGCACCGCTGCACGACCGGCGGGGCCGCATCCGGCCGGACGTGCGCCGAGCCGTCCAGGCGGTGTTCCAGGACCCGTTCGGTGCCACCAACCCGCGCTTTTCCGCCTTCGAGGTAGTGGCCGAGCCGCTGCGCCATGCCGGGCAGCGCGATGGGCTGCGGGAGCGGGTGGCGGGGCTGGCTCGCGCAGTCGGGCTCGATCCCGCGGAGCTGGACCGGCCCGCCCATCGCTTCAGCGGCGGCCAGCTCCAGCGCCTGTGCATCGCCCGGGCTCTGGTACTCTCGCCGCGCCTGGTCCTGCTCGACGAGGCGGTCAGCAGCCAGGACCTCCTGACCCAGGCGCAGATCCTCCGCCTGCTCCAGCGGCTGCGCAGCCAAACCGGGATCGCCTATCTGTTCGTCACCCACGACCTGCGCCTGGTCCGGGGCTTTGCCGACCGGCTCTACGTGATGGCGGACCGCCGGCCGGTCGAGGCCGACCCGCAGGCAGCCGAGGTCCCGCCAGCCCTGGCGCGGCTGCAGGCGGCGGTCCTGCCGGCCCGGCCAGTAAGCGGCCTCAGCCTTCCTTCCGGCTGAGTCTGGCCAGCAGGATCACCGGGATCAGGCCGAACAGCACGATCAGGAGGGCGGCGATGGCGCCGTCCTCGTAGGTGCCGCGCGCCGCCTCGCCATAGAGATGCGTCGCCAGGGTCTCGAAGGCGAGCGGGCGGAGCAGGAGGGTGGCCGGCAGCTCCTTCATGCAGTCCACGAACACCAGGAGCGCCGCAGTCAGCAGGGCCGGGCGGACCAAAGGCAGGTGGATGGCACGGATCGTGCCGGCCCGGGTCCGGCCCAGCATCCGTGCCGCCTGGTCATAGGTGGGCGGGATGCGCGCCAGGCCCGCCTCGATGCCGCCCGCCGAGATTGCCATGAATCGGGCGGCATAGGCATAGATCAGGGCTGCCACCGAGCCGGACAGGAACATGCCGCTCACCAGGCCCAGCCGGTTCAGACCCTGGTCGAGTGCCGCCATCGGCCACAGCAGGCCGATCGCCAGCACGGTGCCGGGTACGGCATAGCCCAGGCTGGCGACGCGCAGGAGCTGGATTCCCAGCCGCGACTGGCGCGCGGTGAACGCCACCACCAGCCCGGCCAGGATGATCACCAGCGTGGCCGTGCCGGCGAGCAGCATGGTGTTGAGCGTTTCCTCCACGAGGCGGGAGGAGAAGCCGGCGAAGCTCAGCCGCTTCCAGGCCTCGTTGCCGAGATGGAGAGCCGGCGCCACGAAGCCCAGCAGGACCGGCACCAGGCAGAGCAGCACGGCGACGAGGGCCATGGGCCCCTTCAGGCGCACCGGCTGGAGGCGCCGGGCGCGGCTGGCCTCGGCGGCGTAGCGCTGGCGGGTGCGGGCGGTGCGCTCCAGCACGATCAGCGCCACCACCACGACCAGCATGGCGATGGCAATCTGGGCGGCACCCGGCAGGCTCGTCCGGTTGATCCAGGTGGCGTAGATCGAGACGGTGAGGGTCTGCACCCCCAGGAATTCGGATGCGCCGATATCATTGATCGCCTCCATCAGCGCCAGGCTGGTGCCCACCGCGATCGCCGGCCGCGCCATCGGCAGGACCACCCGGAAGAACACCTCGAGGGGCCCCGCACCCAGCATCCGCGCGGCATCCACCATGCTGGCCGCCTGCATCAGGAACATCGCCCGGGCGAACAGGTAGACATAGGGATAGAGCACGATGCCCAGCACGAAGATGCAGCCGGTGAGCGAGCGCATCTCCAAGAAGCGCAGGTCGCGCGGCGTAAGGCCGAACAGGGCGCGCAGCACACTCTGCACCGGCCCGATCGGGTGCATCAGGTCCAGATAGGCGAACGCGATGATATAGGTCGGGATCGCCAGCGGCAGGAGCAGCGCCCACTCGAACATGCGGCGCAGCGGGAAGTCGTAGGCGGTGACCAGCCAGGCGCTGCCGGTGCCCAGGCTCACCACGATCAGGCTGACGCCCAGCAGCAGGAGGGCTGTCTGGGTCAGCGCGTGCGGCAGCACGTAGGAGATCAGGTGCGGCCAGAGATCGCCGGAACTCTGGGTCGCGATCGCGAGCAGAGCCAGGATCGGCAGCACCACCAGAAAGGCGATGGCGGCCGCGGCGATCTGCCAGCCGCGACCGGAATGGGAGGACGAACGATCGAGCGCCGTCGCGAGGAAAGAGCGCATCAGGCGCCGCGACCATCGGAAATGAGGGAAGGGGTGGTGGCCGCGCCACCACCCGGGGCGATTACTCGTCGAAGCCGACCTTGTCGACCAGTTCGGCCGCGGTCTTGCGGTTGGCGGCGATCTCGGTGAGCTGGGTCGCGTCCACCTTGAGCGGCCCCAGCGCCTCGATGATCGGATCCACCGCTGCGCCCGGCTTCACCGGATACTCGTAGTTGGCGCTGGCATAGATGCCCTGCGCCTCGTCGGAGACGAGATATTCCAGCAGCTTGACCGCATTGTCCTTGTTCGGCGCGTGCTTGGCGACCGCGGCACCCGACACGTTGACCTGGGTACCGCTGCCATCGGCGAAGGTCGGCAGGATCACCTTGATCGCCTTGGCCCATTCCTCCTGCTCGGGCCCGCCCTTGCCGCTGCGCATCAGGCCCACATAGTAGGAGTTGGCGATGCCGATCTCGCAGATGCCGCCCAGGATGTCGCGCGCCACGTCGCGGTCGCCGCCGGCCGCCGGGCGGGCGAGGTTGTTCTTCACACCCTCCAGCCAGGCCTCGGTCTTCTCCGCCCCGTCCTTGGCGATCATCGTCGAGATGAGCGCGATGTTGTACGGATGCTTGCCTGAGCGGATGCAGACCTTGCCGTCCCACTTGGGATCGGCCAGCTCCTCATAGGTGAAGCTGATGAGGTCGTTCAGGTCCTTGTCGGCATAAAGGACCCGCGCGCGCAGCGAGAGGGCGAACCAGTTGCCGTCCGCGTCGCGCAGGTTGGCGGGGATGGCGCTTTCCAGCGCCTCGGACTTGACCGGCTGGGTCACGCCGGCCTCGACCAGATCCACCAGGTTGCCGAAGTCTACGGTCATCAGCACGTCGGCGGGCGAATTCTCACCCTCGCTGGCAACCCGCTCGGCCAGCCCGTCCTTGAGCGCCACGGTCTTGACCTGAATGCCGCTCTCCTTGGTGAAGGCATCGAGGAGCGGCTGGATCAGGCCCGGCTCGCGCGTGGTGTAGATGTTCACTTCCTGGGCCTGCGCCGCCTGCGCCGCCAGAACCGCTGCACCCGCCAGCATCGTGCCATGCAGCCAGCGCCGCAGTGATTTCGCCGCGTTCATGTCCCACCCCTTATGCTTGAAGACGCTCCCAGGAGCTGCGGTGATGAAGAACAATAATCGGGGTTGGTACGCAAGCGAACCGCAACAAGTTTGGAAATGGTCTAATTCAAGTCTGCTGACGCCGGGTGCCGGCGACGCCCGTTCGACAGGGCGAAGCCGGCGATCCGTCGATGGTCAGGCCTGGGCGTTCACCAGGATCTTGAGCTTGTCCGAGCCCGGCCGAGTCAGGACGTCGAAGCCGCGCCCGACCGCCTCGTCCAGCCCGACCTTGTCCGACAGGATCCGCTCCACCGGCAGCTTGCCCGAAGCGACCAGGCTGATGGTGCGCGGCCAGAGCGTGAGCGGGTAGCACCAACTTCCTTCGAGCGTGATGTCCTTGGTCACCAGCGCGGAGATGTCGACCGTGCCGGGCTCCACGCTCAGGCCCACCTGCACGATCGTGCCGCGCCGGCGCACCGCGCGGATGCAGGTGTCCAACGCAGCGGCATGGCCGACGCATTCGATCGCCACGTCCACGCCCTGGCCGGCCTCGGTCTGTCCGGCGATCCGCTGGAGGGTGCCCTGGTCCTGTGGATCGACCACGTCGTCGACCACGCCCAGTTCCCTGATCCGCTCGCGGCGCAGCGGGTTGGTCTCCGAGACGATGATCCGGGTGGCACCCGCAGCACTGGCGGCCAGCGCGGCGAGCGCGCCGATCGGCCCCGCCCCGGTGATCAGCACCGAGCTGCCCGCCTGCACCTTGCCCTTGTCGACCGCATGGACCACCACGGCCGCGGGCTCGATCATGGCACCCTGCTCGTCCGTGACCTGGTCCGGGAGCTTCGCCACATTGGCCTCGCGCACCAGCGCCTGCTGGCCGAACCCGCCCCAGGGCCAGTTCAGCCCGACCAGGCCCAGCCGGCTGCTGAGCTGGCCGAAGCCCCGCCTCGTGTAGAAGTCGTCCGGCGGTGCCACCAGCGGCTGCACCGCCACCCGGTCGCCGGGCTGGACGCTGGTCACGCCATCGCCGGTCGCCAGCACCTTGGCGGAGAACTCGTGCCCCAGGATCTGCGGCGCCTTGGCGCCGGTGAACGGGTCGGTCGATGTAGGAATGAAGATCGGCCCGGCCATGAACTCGTGCAGATCGGTCCCGCAGATCCCGCACCAGCGCGGCTCCAGCACCACCTCGCCCGGCCCCGGCCGGTCCGGCGGCGCGATGTCGTCGACCCGCAGATCCCTGGCCCCGTGAAAGCGCAGCGCACGCATGGCTTCGTTCCTCTTGGTTCGGCACGCCGCCTTGGCGGCGACGGCCGGCCTTTCCCTGAGCACGACGGACGATAAGGCAGTCTCGCCATGGCCTGAACGTGAAATCGTCCGGCCGGCTCAGGGCAGGAGGCCGCAGCAAGCCCGCTTCAGCCCATCCCCAGCGCCCGGTTGCGGGCGTGCTGGATGTGCGCCGCCATCGCGGCCTCGGCGCCGGCCGCGTCACGCGCCAGCATCCGCTCGACGATGCGCAGATGCTCCTCCATGACCGGGACCACCAGCGCGTCGATGCGGGTGGCGGCGTCGCGGATCAGGCGGATCTTGATCGAGTTGACCCGGTAGGCCTTGCTGATGATCTCGTTGCCGAGTGCATCGATGATCTGGTCGTGCATGCCCCAGTCGGTCGCCTGGGCCAGCGCCTCCAGCTCCGGGGAATGGCCTTCGGCCCGCGCCCGCTCCAGCACCAGGAGGTGGCGGGCGTGCAGGGCCTGGAGCACCTCGTCGGCTGCGGCCTCGACGAACAGCCGGGTAGCGGGCCCCTCCAGGAACAGGCGGAACTGGTAGGCGTCGCGGATCAGGTGGAGGTCGAGATGGGCGATCTGCATGCCGCGCTGTGGCACGGTGCGGATCAGGCCCTCGGCCTCCAGGCGCGGGATCAGCTCGCGGATCGCACCCAGCTTCATGCCGGTGAGCGCCACCAGCTCGCGCTGCGAGACGAACTGGCCGGGCCGCAGCTCGCGGGTGAGGAGCTGCCGGGTGAACCGGTCATAGGCCTGCTCGCGCAGCTTCAGCTGGACAGCCCCGTCGCCGGTCTCCGGCATGGTCATTTCGCCCTGGCTTCCCGGCCCGGCATCCCGTCCAGCAGCGGCAGGAGCGCGTCGACCTCCGTGGCGGGCAGGAGCGGAGGGCGCACCGCCGTCCAGGCAGGGTCGCCGCTGCGCGCCGCCACCAGCGCCTTGACTGCCGGGATCACCGGCTGGTCGCAGATCGCATCCACGAGCCGGGCGATGCGCACGTCATCCTGGCCTTCGGCGGCGAGTGGCAGCAATGCCGCCGGGCAGAGATTGGCCAGGCCGGAAATGGCCCCCTGGCCGCCCAGCCGCACCGCCCGGGCCAGCTGGCGCTCGTCGCCGATCAGGATGGTCAGCCGCTCGGCATGGGCGGCGAGCAGCGCCTCCGCATAGGCCCAGTCGCCCGAGGAATCCTTCACCCCGGTCACCACGCCCGGGAATTCCTCGGCCAGCCGCGTCACCAGCGCCAGGCTGAGCGGCACGGCGGTGACCGACGGGATGTGGTAGAGCAGCAGGTCGCGGGCGCGGCCGCCCAGCCGCTCGATCAGGCTGGCGAACCAGCGGAACAGGCCCTCGTCGTCCACGCCCTTGAAGTAGAAGGGGGGAGGCAGCAGGACCGCATGGGCGTCATGTTCATAGGCTTGGCCCACCTGGAACAGCGCCGATTCCATGGAGGACGCGGCAACGCCGCCGATCAGGCGGTGCTCGCTGATGCCGGCGGCCTCCAGCGCCTGCCAGACCGCCTCGCGCTCGCCATCCCCGATCGAGGCACCTTCGCCGGTGGTGCCGAACAGGGTGACCCGTGCGCAGCCATTGGCAAGGCACCAGCTGGCATGACGCACCATCCGCGCCAGGTCGATGCTGCCGTCCTCGGTGAACGGCGTCGCCAGTGCTGCCGAGAGTCCGAACCGATCGCCCGCCATCCGTCATCCTACCATTCGAGCCAGCCCTGTCGACAAGCTGATGCCACGGCTGACATGTCAGCGCGAGGATATTCCGCTTGCAGGGTCGGCAGGTCCATGTTTGATCCTGGGAAACGATCAGGAAGGTGGTGCCGAGCCCGGCGGGAGACTGGGCGGCTCACACCATGCCATGGACAGGCCGTGAAAATGGCGGCCGGACAGGGAGGCGACCAGAATGAGATTCGGCAGGACGACGCGGCGTTCGGTGCTGGCCGGCACGATGGCGGCCGGTGC
Source organism: Geminicoccus sp. (assembly GCF_035556675.1). Lineage (GTDB taxonomy): Bacteria > Pseudomonadota > Alphaproteobacteria > Geminicoccales > Geminicoccaceae > Geminicoccus. The sequence continues at coordinate 9,243 of NZ_DATMFZ010000250.1, forward strand.
CTTCGGGCTGTCGGGGGCGCGGCTGGCATGGGCCGATCCGGCCTGGAAGGCGTTCGAGGGCACTGATCTCGAGGTCATGCTGACCAAGGGGCCGCGCGGCGAGACGCTGCAGAAATACGAGGACGAGTTCACCGAGCTCACCGGCATTCGGGTGGGCTCCGAGCAGATCCCCGAGCAGCAGCAGCGCCAGAAGGCGGTGATCGAGCTGACTTCCGGCTCGCCCAGCTTCGACGTGATCCATCTGAGCTACCACGTGCAGAAGCGCCAGTTCGAGAAGGCCAAGTGGCTGGCCGACTTCTCGCAGTTCCTGAAAGACAGCAACCTCACCGAGGCGACGCTGACCGAGGACGACTTCTCCGCGGCGGGCCTGCTCTACGCCAAGAACGATGCCGGCGAGATGCGCTCGCTGCCGTTCTCGGTCGACTACTGGATGGTCTACTACAACAAGGAGATGTTCGAGCGCAAAGGCGTGGCCTATCCCACGACCTTCGACGAGCTGGTGACGGCCGCGGAGAAGCTGACCGATCCGGCGAACGGCGAGTACGGCTTCGTGGCCCGCGGCCTGCGCAACGCCAACGTGCCGGTCTGGACCTCGTTCCTCCTGGGCTATGGCGGCACCATGGTCGACGAGCAGGGCCAGCTGAAGACCGACACGCCCGAGGCGATCGAGGCGGCCAAGCTCTACCAGCGCCTGCTCACCAAGTCGGCCCCGCCGGGCGTGGCCGGGTTCAACTGGTCCGAATGCCAGTCGGCCTTCCTGCAGGGCAAGGTCGGCATGTGGATGGACGGGGTGGGCTTCGCCCCGCCGCTGGAGGACCCGACCAAGTCGCGGATCGTCGGCAAGGTCGGCTACGGCGTGATGCCCAAGGGCCCGGTGAAGCAGGTCTCGGCCACGTTCGGCGACGGGATCGGCGTGGCCGAGGCCAGCAGCAACAAGGAAGCCGGCTATCTCTACTGCCAGTGGGCGGTGTCCAAGCTGATGGGCACCCGGCTGCTGCAGGCGGGCGGCGGCGTGCCGTTCCGCAAGTCGATCCTGAACGATCCCGAGGTGCGCAAGGGCGTGACCCTGCCGGCCGAATGGGTCGAGTGCGTGGCGGGGTCGGCCGAGGTCAGCGAGCTGGGCCTGCCGGTCATCATCCCGGTCACCGAGTTCCGCGACACGTTCGGCACCGCACTCACCACCCTGCTCTCCGAGGGTGACCCCGCTGCCTTGCTCAAGCAGGCGACGCAGCAGTTTCAGCCGGTGCTCGACAAGAGCGAGGCATGACGTCCAGCCTGGCCCTGGAGAAGCCTGCCGCCGCCGCGCCCCTGGCCTCGCGCCGGCGGGCCGGCGGCTCGCTCTGGCCGTTCGTGCTGCCGGCGCTCATCGTGGTCGCCTCGGTGATCGTGTTCCCCTGGGCGTTCACGATCTGGATGAGCCTGAACGAGTGGCAGATCGGCGGCGGCAGCAGCTTCGTGGGCCTGGCCAA
>NZ_DATMFZ010000251.1:0-14325 GCF_035556675.1 Geminicoccus sp.
GTCGACGGCCGCCTTGAAGACGTAGAACTTGCCGAAGAAGCCCGCCGTCGGCGGGATGCCGGCCAGCGAGAACATCAGGACCGTCAGGATCATGGCCAGGACCGGCTGGCGGCGCGACAGGCCGGCCAGCTCGCTGATGTCCTCGACATAGCTGCCCTGGCGGCGCATCGCGAGGATGCAGGCGAACGTGCCGAGCGTCATGACCATGTAGATCGCCATGAACACCAGCACGCCGTCCACGCCGTCGCGCGTGCCCGCCGCCAGGCCCACCAGGGCGTAGCCGATATTGGCGATGCCGGAATAGGCCATCAGCCGCTTGAAGTTGGTCTGCATGATCGCGGCGAACGCGCCCAGCAGCATCGACGCGATCGCCACGAACACCACGATCTGCTGCCACTGGCCGACCCAGGCGCCGAACGGGTCGATCAGCACCCGCAGCAGCAGCCCCATGGCAGCGAGCTTGGGTGCCGAGGCGATATAGGCGCCGATCGGCGTGGGCGCGCCCTCGTAGACATCGGGCGTCCACATGTGGAACGGCACCACGCCCAGCTTGAAGCAGATGCCCGCGGCAATGAAGACCAAGCCCACCAAGGCGCCGGCCGAGAGCGAGGCGTTCTCATCGCGCAGGAGGCTGCCGATCTGGTCGAACATCACCGTGCCGGTGAAGCCATAGACCAGCGAGATGCCGTAGAGCAGCAGGCCGGACGCGAGCGAGCCCAGGATGAAGTATTTCAGGCCGGCCTCGGTCGAGCGCAGCGTGTCGCGATGGCCCGCCGCCAGCACGTAGACCGACAGGCTCTGCAGCTCCAGGCTCATGTAGAGAGCGAGGAAGCTGTTGGCCGAGACCATCATCGCCATGCCCAGCGCACCGAACAATGCCAGCAGTGGGAACTCGAACCGAGCGATGCGCTCGTCTTCCAGATAGTTCTGGGCGACCAGGATGGCGCCGGCCACGCCGACGAAGATCAGGACCTTGAGGAAGGCCGCAAAGGCATCCATCCGGAAGTGGCCGCCGAACGTGTCGGCCGCCGTCTTGTCCGAGGCCAGGATGATCGCGGCCGCGATCAGGAGCGCCATCGCGCTCAGGGGGCCGATCAGCCGGACGCCGTCCTGTTCGCGCAGGACGCCGACCACCAGGAAGATCAGCCCGGCCAGCAGCAGGAGGAACTCCGGCAGGGCCGGCATCAGGTCGAGGAGCGGTGCTGGGGTCATGGTTCTGGTTCCTTGCCGCTCACTCGTCGGCGACGGCGGCAGTGTCCACCGTCTGGGTCTGCTGGATCAGCTGGGCCACGGCCGGCTCCATCGGCCGGGTGAAGAAGACCGGGTAGATGCCCAGCCACAGCGTCAGGAACACGAGCGGCGCGAAGGCCACGATCTCGTTCCAGCGCAGGTCCTTGATCGACTTCAGGTCGTCCCGGGTGATGGTGCCGAAGATGACCCGCCGGTACAGCCAGAGCATGTAGGCGGCACCCAGGATCATGCCGGTCGCGGCCAGGGCGGCGACCCAGCTGTTCACCTGGAACACGCCGACGATGACCATGACCTCGCCGACAAAGCCCGACGTGCCCGGCAGGCCCACCGACGCCATGCTGAAGAACAGGAAGATCACGGCATAGAACGGCATCCGGTCGGCGAGCCCGCCATAGCGCGAGATTTCGCGGCTGTGGATCCGGTCATAGACCACGCCCACCACCATGAAGAGCGCGGCCGAGACGACGCCGTGGGAGAGCATCTGCACCACGCTGCCCTGGATGCCCAGCGCGTTGGGCGTGAAGCAGCCGATCGTCACCAAGCCCATATGGGCCACCGAGGAATAGGCGATCAGCTTCTTCATGTCCTGCTGCACCAGCGCCACCAGCGAGGTGTAGACCACCGCGATGGCGGAGAGCGTGAACACGAAGGGCGCGAAATAGGCCGAGGCCTCGGGCAGCATCGGCACCGAGAAGCGCAGGAAGCCGTAGCCGCCGAGCTTGAGCAGCACGCCCGCCAGCAAGACCGAGCCGCCGGTCGGCGCCTCGACATGGGCGTCCGGCAGCCAGGTGTGGAACGGCCACATCGGCACCTTGACCGCGAACGCCGCGAACATGGCGATCCACAGCCAGTACTGCATCGACGAGGGGATCTCGGCATTCTGCAGGATGGCCAGATCGGTGGTGCCGGTCTGGAGGAAGATCGCCAGGATCGCGATCAGGAACAGGACCGAGCCGGCCAGCGTATAGAGGAAGAACTTGAACGAGGCGTAGATCCGCCGTGGGCCGCCCCAGATGCCGATGATCAGGTACATCGGGATCAGGATCGCCTCGAAGAACACGTAGAACAGCACCATGTCGAGCGCGCAGAACACGCCGATCATCAGGCTGTCCATCACCAGGAAGGCGACCATGTACTCCTTGACCCGGTGCTCGACCGAGTACCAGGAGCCCAGCACCACCAGGATGGTGAGCAGCGCGGAGAGCGGGATGAACCACAAGGAGATCCCGTCGATCCCCATATGGTACTCCACACCCAGGCCGGGCAGCCACTGGGCGCGCTCGACGAACTGGAAGCCTGGCTGGGCCGGGTCGAAACCCGCCACCAGGAACAGGGACAGGAGGAAGGTGACGCCCGACGTCCACAGCGCCACGCTGCGGGCGTTGCGGATCACCACCTCGTCGTCACCGCGGATCACCAGGATGATCGCTGCCCCCAGGAGCGGGAGGAACGTCACCAGCGAGAGGAGTGGCCAGTCGCTCATGAGATCCCTCAGCGCACGAAGAACAGGTACCAGGTGACCAGCGCGGCAACGCCGATCAGCATGGCAAAGGCATAGTGGTAGACATAGCCGGTCTGGAGCCGGGCCGCCTGCCGCGCGAAGCGGTTGGTGGTGGCCGCCACCCCGTCCGGCCCGAACCCGTCGATCACCATCCCGTCGCCGCCCCGCCAGAACACGGCGCCGATCGCCTTGGCCGGCTGGACGAAGATCCGGTCATAGAGCTCGTCGAAGTACCACTTGTTCAGCAGGAACAGGTAGACCGGACGAAGGGCGCTAGCGATCCGGCCGGGCACGCTCGGCACCAGCAGGTAGAGCACCAGGGACAGGCCGAACCCGGCCACGCCCACGATCAGCGGGGCGAACTTCACCAGCGCCGGAACGTGGTGCATCTCCTCCAGGATGTTGGGCTCCCCGCGCATGACGATCGCACCGCTCCACCAGGCGGCGTCGGGCGCGATCATGCCCTGGGCCAGCCAGCCGGCGAACAGCGCGCCGCCAGCCAGGCAGAACAGCGGGACCAGCATGACCATCGGGCTCTCGTGGACATGCTCCATCGTGTGATGGTCGGCCCGGGGCGTGCCGTGGAAGGTCAGCCAGAGCAGCCGGCCCGAATAGAAGGCGGTCAGGAAGGCAGCACCAATGCCCAGCCAGAAGGCGTAGTGGGCGAACGGCGCATGCGAGGCCCAGGCCGCCTCCAGGATCGCGTCCTTGGAGTAGTAGCCGGCGAAGAACGGGATGCCCATCAGCGCCAAAGAGCCGATCCACATCATCGCATAGGTAATCGGAATCTTGTTCCAGATCCCGCCCATCTTCCGCATGTCCTGCTCGTGGTGCATCGCATGGATCACCGAGCCGGCGCCCAGGAACAAGAGCGCCTTGAAGAAGGCGTGGGTAAACAGGTGGAAGACGCCGGCGCTGTAGGCCGACACGCCGCAGGCGAAGAACATGTATCCCAGCTGCGAGCAGGTCGAGTACGCGATCACCCGCTTGATGTCGTTCTGCACCATGCCGATCGTGGCGGCGAAGAACGCGGTGGAGGCGCCGACGAAGGCGACCATCGCGAGTGCCGTCGGCGCGTACTCGTAGAGCGGGCTGAACCGCGCCACCAGGAACACGCCGGCGGTCACCATGGTCGCGGCATGGATCAGCGCCGAGACCGGGGTCGGGCCCTCCATCGCGTCGGGCAGCCAGGTGTGCAGGCCGAGCTGCGCCGACTTGCCCATGGCACCGATGAACAGGAGCACGCCGATGATGGTGAGCGTGCTGAACTCGTAGCTGAACACTACGATCGTGCTGTCGGCGAACTTCGCGGCATTGGCGAAGATCACGTCGTACTGGACGCTGTCGAACACGAGGTAGCAGGCGGCAATGCCGAGCACGAGGCCGAAGTCGCCCACCCGGTTGACGATGAATGCCTTCATCGCCGCGGCGCAGGCGGAAGCCCGGTCGTACCAGAAGCCGATCAGGAGGTAGGAGGCCACACCCACCCCTTCCCAGCCGAAGAACAGCTGGATGAGGTTGTCGCTGGTCACCAGCATCAGCATGGCGAAGGTGAACAGCGACAGGTACGACATGAAGCGCGGGATCGACGCGTCCTCGGCCATGTAGCCGACCGAGTAGACGTGGATCAGGAAGCTGATGAAGCTCACCACCAGCATCATGCTGGCGGACAGCCCGTCGATCCGGAGCGCCCACTGGGTGTCGAACGAGCCGACCACGATCCAGTCGAACAGGACGACCTTGAACGGCTCACCATAGATGTTGAGAAAGAAGCTCGCGATCGCGCAGGCGGCGGACAGCGCCATGAACCCGCAGGTCACCACCTGCGACGCGCGGTCGCCGATCATGCGGCCGAACAGGCCGGCGATCAGGGCACCGACGAGCGGCGCGAACACCAGGATCGTGTAGAGCATCGCCCGCTCAGCCCCGCATCAGGTTGATGTCCTCGACCTCGATACTGCCGCGGTTGCGGAAGTACACGACGACGATCGCCAGCCCGATCGCGGCCTCGGCGGCGGCGACGGTCAGGACGAACATCGTGAACACCTGCCCGACCAGGTCGTTCAGGTGGGCCGAGAACGCGACGAAGTTGATGTTGACCGAAAGCAGGATCAGCTCGATCGACATCAGGATGATGATGACGTTCTTCCGGTTCAGGAAGATGCCGAACACGCCCAGCGTGAACAGGATCGCGGCCAGCGTCAGGAAATGGGAAAGAGGTATCGCCATCACACGCCTGCCCCGGTGTCGACCTTGCGCAACTCGACCGTGTCCTGCGGCCGGCGATGGACCTGCTCGGCGATGTCCTGGCGCCGCAGCGTGCCGCGCGGGCGCAGGGTCAGCATGATGGCGCCGATGATCGCCACCAGCAGGATCACGCCGGCTGCCTGAAACAGGTAGAAATAGTCGGTATAGATCACCCGCCCCAGCGCCTCGGTGTTGGTGACGGCCGGATCGCTCGGGATCGGCGCCGCGGTCTGGAACCCGCCGGCGAACGCCCAGCTGCCGGTGACCAGGATCAGCTCGGCCAAGAGGATCACTCCCACCAGCGCGCCGATCGGCCAGTAGAGCCTGGCGCCCTCGCGCAACCGCCGGAAGTTCACGTCGAGCATCATCACGACGAACAGGAACAGGACCGCGACGGCGCCGACATAGACGACCACCAGGATCATCGCCAGGAACTCGGCCCCCAGCAGGAGGAACAGGCCCGCCGAGTTGAAGAAGGCCAGGATCAGGAACAGCACGGAATGGACCGGATTGCGTGAGGCGATCACCATCACGGCACACCCGACCGTCACGGCCGACAGCAGGTAGAACAGAGCCAGTTCGATCGTCATCGCTCACCAACCACGAGGCCAGGGTCGGCCGGTCTTTGTCGTTCGCACCGCATGTTCAGCGATACGGCGCATCGGCGGCGAGATTGGCCGCGATCTCGCGCTCCCAGCGCTCGCCGTTCGAGAGCAGCTTCGCCTTGTTGTAGAACAGCTCTTCGCGCGTCTCCGCGGCGAACTCGAAGTTCGGACCGAGCACGATCGCATCCACCGGGCAGGCCTCCTCGCAGAAGCCGCAATAGATGCACTTGGTCATGTCGATGTCGTAGCGGGTGGTCCGGCGGCTGCCGTCCGCGCGCGGCTCCGATTCGATGACGATGCACTGGGCCGGACAGACCGCCTCACACAGCTTGCAGGCGATGCAGCGCTCCTCGCCGTTGGGATAGCGGCGCAGGACGTGCTCGCCACGGAAGCGCGGGCTGAGCGGTCCCTTCTCGTAGGGATAGTTGATCGTCACCTTCTTCTTGAACATGTAGCGCAGAGTCAGGGCGAAGCCCTGGACCAGCTCCTGCCAGAGGAAGGTGCGTGCCGCCCGGTCGAGTGCGGTCATGTCCTGTCGATCCCCACATCCCATACCGGCGCCGGAGCCCGCTCTTCCGGGGCTGTTCCGGCGCCGCATCCAATCGGCAACAAGGTCGTCGCTTAGAGCGACCGTCTCAATTCGGCAGCAGGTCGAACGCCACCAGGAAGCCCGAGGTCAGCACCACCCAGAGCAGCGACAGCGGCAGGAACACCTTCCACCCCAGCCGCATGAGCTGGTCGTAGCGGTAGCGCGGCAGCGTCGCCCGGGCCCAGATGAACACGAACAGCACCAGGCAGATCTTGAGGATGAACCAGATCGGGCCCGGCACCCAGTTCAGGGGTGCTATGTCGAAGGGTGGCAGCCAGCCGCCCAGGAACAGGATCGAGGCGATGGCGCTCATCAGGATCATGTTCGCGTACTCGCCGAGGAAGAACAGCGCGAACGCCATCGACGAGTATTCGACATTGTAGCCGGTGACCAGGGTCGCCTCGTCCTCGGGCAGGTCGAACGGGTGCCGGTTCGTTTCCGCCAGGATCGAAGCGAGGAACAGCATGAACATCGGGAAGTGCGGGATGAAGTACCACAGGCCCCGCTGCGCCTCGACGATCGTGCTGAGGTTGAGCGAGCCGGCACAGAGCAGCACGGTCACGATGATCAGGCCGATCGAGATCTCGTAGGAGATCATCTGCGCCGAGCTGCGCAGTGCGCCCAGGAAGGCGTAGCGTGAATTGGACGCCCAGCCCGCCATGATGATGCCGTACACACCCAGCGAGCTCACCGCCAGCAGGTAGAGGACACCGACATTGATGTCGGAGATCACCAGCCCGACACCCATCGGGATCACCGCCCAGCCGATCATGGCCAGCGTGAAGGTGATCATCGGCGCCAGGATGAACACGACCTTGTTGGAGGTCGCGGGAATCACCGTTTCCTTGAGGAACAGCTTCGCGCCATCGGCCAGCGGCTGGAGCAGGCCGAACGGGCCGGTGGTCATCGGCCCCTGGCGCAGCTGCATGGCGCCGATCACCTTGCGCTCGGCATAGGTGAGATAGGCCACGGCCACCAGGAGCGGCACCACGATCAGCAGGATCTGGCCGACGATGATCAGGATGCGCAAGACGGCATCGAGGAGGGGCTCACCCATGGGTCCCGGTCGCCTTGATCGAGTGTTCCGCCAGGCGGAGCTTGGTGCATTCGGCCATCACCGCGGATGCCCGGGCGATCGCGTTGGTCTGGTAGTACCCGGTGATCGGCGACACGAACGGTGCCCGGTCGAACCCGAGCTCGCCCGGCCCCGCCGCCCGCTCCCAGGCCGCCGGCACGATCACATCCGGGGTCGCCAGGACCGGGGCCAGCTCGGCCAGCCGCGCCCGCACCGCACCCAGCGTGTCCAGCGGCACGGTCACGCCCAGCACGTCGGACAGTGCGCGCAGGATCTTCCAGTCCTCGCGTGCCTCGCCCGGCGGCATGACCGCGAGCTTGGCCCGCTGCGGCCGGCCCTCGGTGTTCACGTAGGTGCCGTGCTTCTCGGTCCAGGCGGCACCCGGCAGGATCACGTCGGCACGCGGTGCCGAGCGGTCGCCATGGTGGCCCTGGTAGATCACCTGCACGTCGGGGCTGAGCCCGGACAGGTCCAGCTCGTCCGCGCCGATCAGGAACAGGACGTCGACCCCGCCGGCCAGCATGCCGGCCACGTCCAGCCCGCCCTGCCCCGGCACCAGGCCCAGATCCAGGCCGGCCACCCGCGAGGCCGCGTGGTGGAGGACGTTGAAGCCGTTCCAGTCCCCGGTGATCGCACCGAACTCGTCGGCGACCCGCATCGCCAGCTCCAGCACCGCCAGCCCGTCGGCCCGCGCGGTGGCGCCGCTGCCCAAGATCACCATCGGGTTCTGCGCGGCGCGCAGCTGCTCGGCGAAGCGGACGCCGCCGGCCAGCAGGTCGGACAGGGTCTGCACCCCGGCACCCAGGTCCTGGACCTCGTAGGTCAGGTCGATCCCGGCCGCACCGATCCGGCCCACCGGCATCGGGATCTGCCGGGTGCGCTTGCGGATCCGGGCGTTCAGCACCGCCGCCTCGTGGCGCGGGTTGGTGCCGACCAGCAGGAGCGCGTCGGCCCGTTCGATGCCTTCGATCGTGCTGTTGAACAGCCAGGAGGCGCGCGGGCCGTAGCCGAGCTTGCTGCCGTCCTGGCGGCAGTCGACGTTCGGCGTGCCGATCCTGGCCGCCAGCTCCTTGACCAGCACCATGGTCTCGGCATCGACCAGGTCGCCGATCACGAAGCCGATCCGCTCCGGCGCGGTGCCCTTCAGCCGCGCTGCGGCCGCGTCCAGGGCGGCGCGCCAGTCAGCCGGCTGGAGCTGGCCGTCCCGGCGGACCATCGGCCGGTCGAGGCGGCGCTTCTTCAGCCCGTCATAAAGGAAGCGGCCCTTGTCGGAGAGCCACTCCTCGTTGATCCCCTCGTGCAGCCGCGGAACGATCCGCATTACCTCGTTGCCGCGGGCATCCACGCGGATGTTGGAGCCGACCGCGTCCGAGACGTCGATCGACTCGGTCTTGCGCAGCTCCCAGGTGCGGGCCTTGTACTCGTAGGGCTTGGAGTTCAGCGCGCCCACCGGGCATAGATCGATGATGTTGCCCTGCAGTTCCGAGGTGAGCGACGCCTCGATCCAGTTGGTGATCTCCATGTGCTCGCCGCGCTGGACGGCACCGAGTTCCTCCACGCCCGCCACCTCGTCGAGGAAGCGGATGCAGCGCGTGCAGTGGATGCAGCGCGTCATGTGGGTCGAGACCAGCGGACCCAGATATTTGTCGACGACCGGGCGCTTGTTCTCGGTGTAGCGCGACTGGTCCGGCCCGTAGAACAGGGTGATGTCCTGCAGGTCGCACTCGCCGCCCTGGTCGCAGATCGGGCAGTCCAGCGGGTGGTTGATCAGGAGGAACTCGAGCACGCCGCGGCGCGCCTTGTGCACCAGCGGCGTGTCGGTCTTGATCACCATGCCGTCGGCGGCCGGCATGGCGCAGGACGCCACCGGCTTCGGCGACTTCTCCATCTCGACCAGGCACATCCGGCAGCTGCCGGCGATGTTGAGCCTGGGATGGAAGCAGAACACCGGGATCTCGCGGCCCGCGGCCTCGCAGGCCTGCAGGACGGTCGACCCGACCGGCACCTCGACTTCGATCCCGTCGACGGTCAGCTTCGGCATACTAACGTTCCGATCCCGTCCTCAAGCCGCCAGCCGCCGGGCTTCGCCCTGCTCGCGGATCCTTCGTTCCAGTTCCGGCCGGAAATGCCGGATCAGGCCCTGCACCGGCCAGGCGGCGGCGTCGCCCAGCGCGCAGATGGTGTGGCCCTCGATCTGCTTGGTCACGTCCTGCAGGAGGTCGATGTCCTCCAGGCGGCACTCGCCCTTCACCATCCGCTCCATCATGCGCCACAGCCAGCCGGTCCCTTCCCGGCACGGCGTGCACTGCCCGCAGGATTCGTGCATGTAGAACTTGGACAGCCGGGCGATCGCCTTCACCACGTCGGTCGACTTGTCCATCACGATCACGCCGGCCGTGCCCAGGCCCGAGGTGACCGCGCGCAGCGAATCAAAATCCATCAAGACGTCGTCGCAGACGGATTTCGGCAGGAGCGGCACCGAGGAGCCGCCCGGGATCACCGCCAGCAGGTTGTTCCAGCCGCCGCGCACGCCGCCGCAATGCTTCTCCAGCAGTTCCTTGAGCGGAATGCCCAGCTGTTCCTCGACCGTGCAGGGCCGGTTCACATGCCCGGAAATGCAGAAGATCTTGGTGCCGGTATTGTTCGGCCGGCCGAGCCCCGCGAACCATTCCGGGCCGCGGCGCAGGATGGTGGGCGTGACCGCGATCGATTCGACGTTGTTGATCGTGGTCGGCCGGCCGTAGAGGCCGACCATGGCCGGGAATGGCGGCTTCAGGCGCGGCTGGCCCTTGGTGCCCTCCAGCGCTTCCAGCAGCGCCGTTTCCTCGCCGCAGATATAGGCGCCCGCCCCGCGATGGACGTAGAGGTCGAAGGACATGCCCGAGCCGCAGCAGTCCTTGCCCAGGTAGCCCGCCTCATAGGCCTCGGCCACCGCCCGCTCCAGAGCCTGAGCCTCGCGCACGAACTCGCCGCGGATGAAGATGTAGCCGGCCGTGCAGCCCATGGCCGCCGCTGCGACCACGCAGCCTTCCACCAGCTTGTGAGGGTCGTGGCGCAGGATCTCGCGGTCCTTGCAGGTGCCGGGCTCCGACTCGTCGGCGTTCACCACCAGATAGGTGGGCCCGTCCGACTGCTTGGGCATGAAGGACCACTTCATGCCGGTCGGGAAGCCCGCACCGCCGCGGCCGCGCAGGCCGGACTTCTTGATCCCGTCGACGATCGCCTCGCGACCGAGCAGGATCAGGTCCTTGGTGTTGCTCCAGTCGCCGCGCGCCCGGGCACCGTCGATCCAGGGCGAGTGCTCGCCATAGAGATTGGTGAAGATGCGATCCTGGTCACGCAGCATCAGGCACCCGCCTCGTCATTGGCCGACCGGGACTCGGCAGCAGTCTCGAACAGCGTGGTCTTGCCGCCAGCCGGCATGGACCCCTGGCGGCCGGTCTGCGAGCCGGGCTTGGGCGTCTCGCCACGCTTGAGCGCAGCCAGCACCGCCCGGGCCTTCTCGTAGTCCAGATCCTCGTAGAAGTCCTGGTCCACCCAGAGCACCGGCGCGTTGGCACACGCACCCAGGCACTCGAACTCGCGCAGGAAGAAGCGGCCATCCGGCGAGCTTTCGCCGATGTCGCACTCCAGCTCGTCCTTGGCTGCACGGACGATGTCGTCCGACCCGCACAGCCAGCAGGGCGTGGTCGTGCACACCCGGACCTGGATCGGTCCCACCGGCCGGGTGTTGTACATGTCGTAGAAGGTGGCGACCTCGTAGACCCGGATCTTCGCCACGTTCAGCAGTTCGGCGACATGGTCCATCGCCGCCTTGGGCAGCCAGCCGCCATGCTGGTCCTGGGCCAGCTGCAGGAGAGGCAGCATGGCGCTCTGCTGGCGTTCGGCCGGATAGCGCGCGCGGATCTGTGCGACCCGCTCCTGGTTCTCCGGCGAGAACGCGAAGGTCTCGACGTCCGGGGCCATCGCGCCATAGGGGCGGGTGGCGATGTGCTCCGCGCTGCTCACCGGTCGATCTCTCCGAACACGATATCCATGGCGGCGATGATCGCCACCACGTCGGCCAGCATGTGCCCCTTGCCCAGGGCATCAAGGGCCTGCAGATGCGCATAGCCCGGCGAGCGGATCTTGCACTTGTACGGCCGGTTGGTGCCGTCGCCCACCAGGTAGACCCCGAACTCGCCCTTGGAGCTTTCCACCGCGGCGTAGACCTCGCCGTTGGGAACGTGGACGCCCTCGGTATAGAGCTTGAAGTGGTGGATGAGCGATTCCATCGACCGCTTCATCTCGGCGCGCGGCGGCGGGGTGACCTTGCGGTCGTCCGGCCGCACCGGCCCTTCCGGCATCTCGCGCAGGCACTGGCGCATGATCTTCAGCGATTCGCGCACCTCGGCCACCCGGACGAGGTAGCGGTCGTAGCAGTCGCCGTTCTTGCCGACCGGGATGTCGAAATCCATCCGGTCATAGCAGTCGTAGGGCTGCGCCTTGCGCAGGTCCCACGGCACGCCGGCGGCCCGGATCATCGGCCCGGAAAAGCCCCAGTCCATGCACTGCTCGACCGTGAACTTGCCGATGTCCACGGTGCGCTGCTTGAAGATCCGGTTCTCGGTGAGGAGGTTGTCCATGTCGTCGAACACATGGACGAAGGAGTCGCACCAGGCACCGATCCGGTCCGCGAGGCCGGCCGGCAGGTCGCGGTTGACGCCGCCGAAGCGGAAATAGTTCGCGTGCATGCGCGAACCCGACACTTCCTCGTAGAAGCCCATCAGCTTCTCGCGCTCCTCGAACCCCCAGAGGAGCGGGGTCATGGCGCCGACGTCCAGCGCCATGGTGGTCAGGTTCAGCAGGTGGTTCATGATCCGGGTCAGTTCGGAGAACAGGACCCGGATATATTGCGCCCGGAGCGGCACCTCGATGCCGAGCAGCTTCTCGACCGCGAGCACGTAGGCGTGCTCCTGCATCATCATCGAGCAGTAGTCGAGCCGGTCGAAATAGGGGATGCTCTGCAAATAGGGCCGGTACTCGATCAGCTTCTCGGTACCACGGTGCAGGAGGCCGATATGGGGGTCGGCCCGCTCCACCACCTCGCCGTTCATCTCGAGGACGAGCCGCAAGACACCATGGGCCGCAGGATGCTGCGGGCCGAAGTTCATGGTGAAGTTGCGCATCTGGATCTCGGGCATCGCCCCAGGTCACTCCGTTCGGCGACAGGTCAGTTGGATGCCTTCTCGTCACCCGGGAGCAGGCCGCTGCCTTCCCACGGGCTGAGGAAGTCGAAGCTGCGGAAGTCCTGGCGCAGCTTCACCGGCTCGTAGACGACGCGCTGCTGCTCGGGATCGTAGCGCATCTCGACATAGCCGGTCAGCGGGAAGTCCTTGCGCAGCGGGTGGCCGTCGAAGCCGTAGTCGGTCAGCAGGCGCCTGAGGTCGGGATGGTCGGAGAACATCACCCCGTACATGTCCCAGGTCTCGCGCTCGAACCAGTTGGCGGTCGAGAACACCGGCACCACGGACGGCACCGGCGTGAACTCGTCGGTCGCCACCACCACCCGGATCCGCCGGTTATGCTTCATCGAGAGCAGGTGGTAGACCACGGTGAAGCGCTGCTCGTTCTCGGGCCGGTCGACTGCGGTGACGTCGAGCAGGACCTTGAACAGGCAGCCCGGGTCATCGCGCAGCACGGTCAGCACGTCGACGATCCGCTGGGCCGGCACCTCGACCGTCAGCTCGTCATAGGCGATCCGCGCATCGAGCAGGCGGTCGCCCAGGAGCTCGGCGCAGTGCGCCTGCAGGGGCGCCAGCACATGGGCGGGTTCGGACGTTGCTTCGCTCACGTTCGCATCCATCAACGGTCGATGGTGCCGCGCCGACGGATCTTCCGCTGGAGCTGCATGATGCCATAGAGCAGCGCTTCCGCGGTCGGCGGGCAGCCGGGAACATAGATGTCCACCGGCACGATCCGGTCGCAGCCGCGTACCACCGAATAAGAATAATGATAATAGCCGCCGCCGTTGGCGCAGCTGCCCATGGAGATGACGTAGCGCGGCTCGGCCATCTGGTCGTACACCTTGCGCAGCGCCGGGGCCATCTTGTTGCACAGCGTGCCGGCGACGATCATCACGTCCGACTGGCGCGGGCTCGGCCGGAACACGATGCCGAACCGGTCCAGGTCGTAGCGTGCCGCCGCCGTGTGCATCATCTCGACCGCGCAGCAGGCCAGCCCGAAGGTCATCGGCCACATCGAACCGGACCTGGCCCAGTTCACGAGGTCGGTCAGCTTGGTGACGATGAAGCCCTCGTCCTTGAGCCCGGCATCGACCCGGGCGAACAGGTCGGTGGGCGCCGGCGGCGTGGCGGGCGTGGCCGGCACGGCGCTACCGGTCTGGTCGCGCACCGTGGTCAGTCCCATTCCAGAGCCCCTTTCTTCCACTCGTAGAGGAAGCCGATCGTCAGAACGAACAGGAAGAACATCATCGACCAGAAGCCGAACACGCCGATGGTTCCGAGCGAGATCGCCCAGGGAAACAGGAAGGCGACTTCCAGGTCGAAGATGATGAACAGGATCGCCACCAGGTAGTACCGGACGTCGAACCGGCCGCGCGCGTCCTCGAACGGCTCGAAGCCGCACTCGTAGGCGGACAGCTTCTCGCTGTCCGGGCGCTGGCGGGCAGTCAGCATCGAGGCCACGATCATCACGAGGGACAGGCCTGCGGCGATTGCGATGAAGATCAGGATCGGCAGGTATTCCGCCAGATAGCCTTGCATGCGCTCCACTCGTCCTCGGCCACGGCTCTTCGCACCGCAGCGCGGGCGGAACATAGTAGCGGCCCGCGGTTACGCCAAGCGTGCAAGCGCAGCCAAGGGCCGATCGGCTGCCATGCACGCAGCGCAGCAATCGCCCCTGGAAGGGCGACCCGCGGCTGGTTCGATCAGTGATGTATGGAGGGGTACGGGATGGCGAGGATGACGGGACTTGAACCCGCGACCTCCGGCGTGACAGGCCGGCACTCTAACCAACTGAGCTACATCCCCGTGCCGTGGCCGGGTGATTAGTGCCC
>NZ_DATMFZ010000252.1:0-9001 GCF_035556675.1 Geminicoccus sp.
GAACGGGCGTGCGCGCAACCTCGCCCGGGTCGGCATCGGCCTGGGCCTGGTGCTGCTGGCGCTGCAGCAGATCGTGGGTGCGGCCGAGCCCCTGGGCGCCTCGCCGGTAATGGCAGAGCTGATGGGTGCCCTGGTGGACACGCCGCTGGTGGGTTTCCTGCTGGCGGCACTGCTCACTTGGCTGGTCCATTCCAGCCTGGCGATCGTGCTGCTGGTGGCCTCGCTGGCCGGCACGGGCGTGGTGCCGCTGGAGCTGGCGCTGGCGCTGGTCCTCGGCGCCAATGCCGGGGCCGGGATCGTCGCTGCCGTAATGACGGCCCATGCACCCCCGGCGGGCCGGCGCGCGCCGATCGGCAACCTGCTGAAGCGCGGCGGCACCGCCTTGCTGCTTCTGCCCTTCGTCGGGCAGATCCTGCCGCTCCTGCAGGAGGCAGTGCCGTTCGACCTGGTGACGGTTGCAGGACATATCGGCTTCAATGTCCTGCTGGCCTTGATCTTCCTGCCCCTGACCGGACCGTTCGACCGGCTGCTCCTGTGGCTGATGCCGGACCAGCCGGCCACCGACGATCCGGGTGCCGCGCGTTTTCTGGAGCAGGATGCCCTGGACTCGCCCTCGGTGGCCCTGGCCTCGGCCGTGCGGGAAACCCTGCGGATCGGCGAGGTCATCCAGTCGATGCTCCGCGGCGTGATCGACGTGCTGCGCAGCGACGACCCGCGCCTGCTCAAGCAGATCCGCGACCAGGACGACGTGGTCGACCGGCTGCATGAGGCGATCAAGACCTTCCTGACCGATCTCGCCCAGCGCGAGCTGGACCGCAAGGAGAGCGAGCGACAAGTCGAGGTTCTGACTTTCGTCACCA
This sequence comes from Geminicoccus sp., assembly GCF_035556675.1. Taxonomy (GTDB): domain Bacteria; phylum Pseudomonadota; class Alphaproteobacteria; order Geminicoccales; family Geminicoccaceae; genus Geminicoccus. The sequence continues at coordinate 861 of NZ_DATMFZ010000252.1, forward strand.
ATCTCGAGCATGTCGGTGACATCATCGACAAGAACCTGATGGATCTGGCTGCCAAGAAGATTCGCAACAAGATCCAGTTCTCCCCGGCGGGATTGCAGGAGATCGAGGCCTTCCACGCCGAGATCCTGCGCGACCTGGAACTGGCCTTCGCCGTGTTCCTCACCTCGGATGTGGAGGACGCGCGCAGGCTGTTCGCGGCCAAGTCGAAGATGCGCGGGCTGGAGCGCCGCTATACCGAGAGCCACCTGGCGCGGCTGATGACCGGTCGGGCCGACACCCGCGACAGCTCCAGCCTGCACCTGGACGTGATGCGCGACCTCAAGCGCATCCATGCCCACGTGGTCTCGGTGGCCTATCCGATCCTGGAGCGGCAGGGTGAGCTCGCATCCAGCCGGTTGCGCGCACGCGACGAGGACGAGACCGAGGCGGACGAGCGTCTGGCGACTTGACCCGCAGCACCGGCAGGCCGACAGGAAAGCCCGTCACCCCAACCCGCGATTGACATGGCCAAGCTCGACCTCGACCCGATCCTCGCTCGTAAGGAGGAGCTGGAAGCGCTCCTGGCCGAGCCCGGTCGCCAGGACATCGTCCAGCTGTCCCGGGAGCTGGCCGAGCTGCGTCCGGTGACCGATGCGATCAATGCCTTCCACGCCGCAGAGCAGGAGGTAGAGGGCCTGGAGCTGCTGCTCGAGGATGCCGAGATGCGCGAGCTGGCGGCGGCCGAGCTGCCGGAGGCACGCGAGCGGCTGTCCGGGGCGGAGCTGGCGCTCCGCCTGGCGCTCCTGCCGAAGGATGCCGCGGACGAGCGCAGCGCCATTCTGGAGATCCGGGCCGGGACGGGTGGCGAGGAGGCGGCCCTGTTCGGCGGCGACCTGTTCCGCATGTACCAGCGCTATGCCGCCCTGCAGGGCTGGAAGTTCGAGGTGCTGAGTGAGACCGAGACCGACCTGGGTGGGCTGAAGGACATCTCGGTCGCGGTCGAGGGGCAGGGCGTGTTCGCCAAGCTCAAGTTCGAATCGGGTGTACACCGGGTCCAGCGCGTGCCGGTCACCGAGGGGGGCGGGCGCATTCATACCTCCGCCGCCACCGTCGCCGTCCTGCCCGAGGCGGAAGAGGTCGACATCAAGATCGACGACAAGGACCTGCGCATCGACGTGCTGCGGGCCTCGGGTGCCGGTGGTCAGCACGTGAACCGCACCGAGAGTGCCGTGCGCATCACCCATCTGCCGAGCGGCATCGTCGTGTTCCAGCAGGACGAGCGCTCCCAGCACCGCAACAAGGCCCGCGCCATGAAGATCCTGCGCGCCCGGCTGTTCGACCAGGAGCGGGCGCGCGCCGACCAGGAGCGTTCGGCCGACCGACGCGAGCAGATCGGCTCAGGGGACCGCTCCGAGCGCATCCGCACCTACAATTTTCCGCAGAACCGGGTCACCGATCACCGGATCGACCTGACCCTCTATGCGCTGGACGAGGTGCTGGCAGGCCCAGGGCTCGGCCGCTTCGTCGATGCCCTGGTCGCCGAGGACCAGGCGCGCAAGCTGGCACAGCTCGAGTGACCAGGCTGGAGGAGGCCCTGGCGGAAGCGCGGCGGCGGTTGCAGGCGGCCGGGATCGAGACGCCCAGGCGCGAGGCGGCCCTGCTGCTCGGGCTCGCCACCGGCTGGAGCCGGACGGAGCAACTGGCAGGCGACCGGCGGGAACTCACCGCAGCGCAGTCGGCACGGCTGGAGGAACTGGTCGCAAGGCGGGTGCGGCGTGAGCCGTTCGCCTATCTGGCCGGCAGCCGCGAGTTCTTCGGCCGGCCCTTCCTGGTGGGCCCGGGCGTACTGGTGCCGCGCCCCGAGACCGAGACCCTGATCGAGGCAGCGCTGCGCCGCTGGCCCGATCGCGGGATGGCGCTGCGGATCCTGGACTTCGGCGTCGGCTCCGGCTGCATCCTGCTGACCCTCCTGGCCGAGTATCCGGAAGCCCGCGGCGTGGGCGTGGACACGAGCGAGCTGGCACTCGGCTGGACCCGCAGGAACGCCCAGGCCCTGGGCGTGGCGGACCGGGTGCGGCTGGTGCTAGGCAGTTGGGGCGAAGCCATCTCGGGCCAGTTCGACCTGATCCTGTCCAACCCGCCTTACATCGACGCCGATGATCTGGCGGAGCTTGCCCCCGAACTGCGCTTCGAGCCGCAGGACGCGCTCTCGCCCGGGCCCGACGGGCTCCAGTCCTACCGGGCGATGACCCCGGACCTCCTGCGCCTCCTGGCACCGGGGGGCACGGTGCTGCTGGAGATTGGACAGGGCCAGGCGCCGCCGCTCCTGGCATGGTTCGCGGAGCACGGCCTCGCTGGACGAAGCCACGCCGATCTGGCCGACATCGCGCGCTGTCTGGAGCTGCGCCGGGCTGCCGATGTGGATGTTCCGCAACTGTTCTAACGGCGATTTTTCAAGATCTTGCGCCGGATCAAGGGCGTCCTACCTCCAGACACGATACGGTGCGGGTGCTTCTTGCAAGGCCCGCGACCGATGGCTCGCCCGGGATACGGGGAGCCTGTCGACGGAGGTGTTCCATGGACTTCGAGAAATATACCGATCGGGCAAAGGGCTTCGTGCAGTCGGCCCAGACGCTGGCGCTGCGCGAAGGGCATCAGCGGCTCCTGCCGATCCACCTGCTCAAGGTGCTTTTGGACGACGAGCAGGGTCTAGCCGCCAACCTGATCCGCGCCTCGGGGGGCGACCCGAAGGCGGCACTGCGCGAGACCGAGCTGGCGCTGTCCCGGCTGCCCAAGGTCGAGGGCCCCGGTGCCGGGCAGGTCAACCTGTCCCCGGAGCTCGCCAAGCTGTTCGACCAGGCGGAAGGTCTGGCGAAGAAGGCCGGCGACGGTTACGTGACCGCCGAGCGGCTGCTGCTGGCGCTGGCGATCGTCGACCCGGAAGCGGCGAAGGTCCTCAAGGCGGCCAACGTCACGCCGCAGTCGCTGAACGGCGCCATCGAGCAGATCCGTAAGGGACGCAGGGCCGACAGCCCGTCGGCCGAGAACCAGTACCAGGCGCTTGAGAAATACACGCGCGACCTCACCGCCGCGGCGCGCGAGGGCAAGCTCGACCCGGTGATCGGCCGCGACGAGGAGATCCGGCGCGTCGTGCAGGTGCTCTCGCGCCGCACCAAGAACAACCCGGTGCTGATCGGCGAACCGGGCGTGGGCAAGACCGCGATCGCCGAGGGCCTGGCGAATCGGATCGTGAACGGCGACGTGCCGGAGAGCCTGAAGGATCGCAAGCTCCTCTCGCTCGACCTGGGCGCCATGGTCGCCGGTGCGAAGTATCGCGGCGAGTTCGAGGAGCGCCTGAAGGGCCTGCTCAGCGAGCTGGCCCATGGCGAGGGCGATGCGATCCTGTTCATCGACGAGCTGCATACGCTGGTGGGTGCCGGCAAGGCGGAAGGGTCGATGGACGCTTCCAACATGCTCAAACCCGCACTGGCACGCGGCGAACTGCACTGCGTCGGCGCCACCACGCTCGACGAGTACCGCAAGCATATCGAGAAGGACGCGGCACTGGCCCGGCGCTTCCAGCCGGTCTTCGTGAGTGAGCCGGACGTGCAGGACGCGGTGTCGATCCTGCGCGGGCTGAAGGAGAAGTACGAGCTCCATCACGGCGTGCGGATCACCGACGGTGCCATCGTGGCGGCGGCGACCATGTCGAACCGCTACATCACCGACCGCTTCCTGCCCGACAAGGCGATCGACCTGATCGACGAGGCGGCGGCGCGCAAGCGCATGGCGATCGACAGCAAGCCCGAGGAGTTGGACGAGCTCGACCGGCGCATCCTGCAGCTGGAGATCGAGAAGGCGGCCCTGCAGAAGGAGCACGACCAGGCATCGAAGGACCGGCTCGACAAGTTGGTGAAGGAGCTGGACGGGCTGAAGAAGGAATCCGCCGAGATCACCGCGCGCTGGCAGGCCGAGAAGGAGAAGCTGGCGTCCGCGACCAAGCTCAAGGAGCAGCTGGAGCAGCTGCGCAACGAGCTGCAGATCGCCCAGCGCAAGGGCGACTTCGAGCGCGCCGGCAAGCTCGCCTATGGCGAGATCCCGGCCGTGGAGAAGAAGCTCGCCGAGGCGCAGGAGGCCGAGAAGAGCCGGCCACTGGTGGCGGAGGAGGTCACCGAGCAGGACATTGCGCAAGTGGTGTCGCGCTGGACCGGCATCCCGGTCGACAAGATGCTGGAGGGCGAGCGGGAAAAGCTCCTGCAGATGGAGCAGAAGCTGGAATCCCGCGTGGTCGGCCAGCGGGCGGCCGTGGAAGCGGTCTCCAAGTCGGTGCGCCGGGCGCGCGCCGGCCTGCAGGACCCGAACCGGCCGATCGGCAGCTTCCTGTTTCTGGGCCCCACCGGCGTCGGCAAGACCGAGCTGTGCAAGACGCTGGCCTCGTTCCTGTTCGACGACGATCAGGCCATGATCCGGATCGACATGTCCGAGTTCATGGAGAAGCACAGCGTCAGCCGGCTGATCGGCGCCCCTCCGGGCTATGTCGGCTATGACGAGGGTGGCGCGCTCACCGAGGCGGTCCGGCGGCGGCCCTACCAGGTGGTCCTGTTCGACGAGGTCGAGAAGGCCCATCCGGACGTGTTCAACGTGCTCCTGCAGGTGCTGGACGACGGGCGGCTGACCGACGGCCAGGGCCGCACGGTCGACTTCCGCAACACCATCATCGTGCTGACCAGCAATCTGGGCTCCGAGTATCTGGCGGCGCTGCCGGAAGGCGCCTCGGCCGAGGATGCCCGGGAGCAGGTGATGGCGGTGGTCCGCGCCAGCTTCCGCCCGGAATTCCTGAACCGGCTGGACGAGATCATCCTGTTCAACCGGCTGGGCCGCGCCCAGATGGGCGGGATCGTCAAGATCCAGCTGCAGCGCCTGGAGAAGCTGCTGGCGGATCGCCGGATCACGCTCGACATCTCGGACGAGGCCATCGATTGGCTGGCTGATGCGGGCTACGATCCGGTCTATGGTGCCAGGCCGCTCAAGCGCGCGATCCAGCGCCATCTCCAGGATCCGCTGGCGACTGCGGTGCTGGAGGGCCGTATCCAGGACGGCGACCGCGTGAAGGTCACCGTCGCGGACGGCCAGCTGGCCATCGCGCCTGACGGCCTGCCGATGGCCGCCTGACGGTCGCGGACGTCCTGCCATGATGAAACAGGGCCTGCCCGGACAGCCGGGCGGGCCCTTCGTCTTTGGCAACGGGATCGGCTCGAACGTTCGCCGGCGGTTGACGTGGGGTCAGATGACGCCGCCATTGGCGCGCAGGACCTGGCCATTGACCCAGGCCCCGTCCGGGCCCGCCAGGAACGCCACCACGCCGGCAATGTCCTCCGGCTGGCCCAGCCGCTCCAGCGGGGCCAGCTTCGCCAGCTGGTCGACGAGTTCCGGCGGCTTGCCGTCCAGGAACAGCTCGGTCGCGGTCGGTCCGGGCGCCACCGCGTTCACGGTGATGCCGCGACCGCGCAGCTCCTTGGCCAGCACGTGGCTCAGCACCTCGATCCCGGCCTTGGTGGCGGCATAGACGCCATAGGTCGGCTGGCGGAGCCCGACCACGCTCGAGGACAGGTTGATGATCCGCCCGCCGCCGCGCAGCCGACGCGCCGCCTCGCGCATGGTGTTGATGCTGCCCTTGAGGTTGACGGCGAGCTGGCGGTCGATCAGGGCGTCATCACCCTCGGCCAGCGTCGCCAGTTGCATGATGCCGGCATTGTTCACCAGCACGTCGACCCCACCGAACGCCGCTTGCGCCGTGTCGAACATCCGAGCCACGGCGGCGGGATCGATCACATCGGCCTGGACGGGAAGTGCTTGGCCGCCGGCCTGCTCGATACGCGCCACCACTGCCGCCGCATCGGCGGCGCGTCCGCCATAGTTGACGATGACGGTGAGGCCGTCCCGGGCGAGGCGCTCCGCGATCGCGGCGCCGATGCCGCGTGATGCGCCGGTCACGATCGCTACCCTGCTGCCGCTGTCTGCGCTGGTCATGCCATGTCTCCCCGCTGCAGCCTGCTCATCCGGCGCGCCAGGCGGCCCACTGCCCGACCGAGTCGGACGCTAGTTCTGCGCCACCTGGGAAGGAGCGGCCAGCTGGCGGCGCAGCGCGTCCAGGCGGTCGCGTTCCGCCTTGAAGCGCGCCAGCTCCTTGCCGCTCAGCTCCTCGGCGACGTTCTGCTTCACCGACAGCGGGTTGATCTGGGCGCCCTGGTGCAGGACCTCGTAGTGCAGATGCGGCCCGGTCGACAGGCCGGTCGTCCCGACATAGCCGATCACCTCGCCCTGGCGCACCTTGCTGCCGACCTTCAGCTGCTTGGCGAACCGGCTCATATGGGCATAGGCGGTGGCGTACTCGGCGTTGTGGCGGATCCGGATATAGTTGCCGTAGCCACGGTTGCGGCCGCGCATCTCGATCACGCCATCGCCCGCGGCGAAGATCGGCGTGCCGGTGGGGGCCGCGAAGTCGGTGCCCTTGTGCATGCGCGAGTATCCCAGCACCGGGTGGCGGCGCATGCCGAAGCCTGAGCTGAGCCGGGCACCGTCAATGGGCGTGCGCAGCAGCGACTTGCGCACCGACTTGCCGTTGGCGTCGTACCAGGCGCGCGAGCCGTCCTCGCGCTCGAACCGGTAGAGGATGAAGTCGCGCTCGCCATTGACCAGCCGGGCGAAGCCGATGTCGTCGTAGCGCGACTCCCTGCCGTCCGGCGTGCTCAGGCGGTCATAGATGACCTCGAACCGGTCGCCTTCCTTCAGGTCGCGCTGGAAGTCGACGTCCCAGGACAGCAGCTTGACGAAGCGCATGATCGTCTCGGCCGGCATCCCGGCGGCGCGCGCGCTGTCGTAGAGGCTGCCGCTGATGGTGCCGCCGGCCAGCACGTCCTCGCGGTCCAGGGTCAGCTCCACCGTGCGGGCGTTGAACCCGCCGGCCTCGTCGCGATCGACCTTGAGCTCCTGGGCAAAGGCGATCGGGATGGTCAGGCCCTGGAGCGGGCTGGCCTCGTCGCCGCTCGCGAGCGCCACCGACACCCGGGCACCGGCGCGCAGCTGACGCGGGTCGTACACGTCCTTGAGTGCCGCGATCGCCGCATGCGCCTCGCTGTCGACAGCACCCGCGCGCTGCAGGATGTCGATCAGCGTGTCGCCCTTCTCGACCTCGACCTCCAGCACCTCGTCCTTGGGCGGCAGGAGCCGTTCGGGCGCTGCCTCGGCCACGGAACTGCTCTGGTCGAGGTTCGTGAGCGCCCAGATGCCCGGCCCGTCCGTCGGCGCGTCGGCAGTCACGGCGACCTGGATTGCCGGCGTCCCGATGGACGAGCCCTGGCCCGGCTGGGCAAACAATGCCGCCGATGTCAGCTCCGCCGGCACCGCGACCGGAATCGCTGTCGCCTGCGGCGGTGCCAGCTCGGTCCTGGGCTCGGGCGCTGCGCTGCCAAAATAATGGAAGGTCGCCCCGGCGACGCCGAACCCGGCAGTGAACGCCAGTCCGGCCGCGGTCATCAGCGGAACCCAGCGGACGGGGGCGGGGCGGACCTTACGTGGACGCAACGCTCGATCCTCCCCCGCACGCACTCTTGGGCTGCCATTACCACGAGCGCCAGCACCGGGCCGCTTTTGGCCCGTCGATTGGTCGCCTCTGCGGTGGCGCGCCACCATATCTAGATGATGCCGGGACCATGCGTAGCGTGACGACCGCTGTCAACCGACCGGCCGCCACCTACAGCGTGTAGAAGGTCAGGAAGCGCTAGCCCTCAGGTTGATCCACCGGGCGCGGCCGACCCTGCGGCATGCCGTCCGAAGATTTCTTCGAGCTGTCGAGATTCCCTGTTGACGGTTTGGTGGGTGGGGCCTAGAACCCGGCCCACGCAGCCCGGCGGGGTGCTGGACGGCGGCGATGAGCTGCCGGCTGGTGCCAGGTGGGGCTGGGGATTGGTCCGGTGGGGCCGATCCTGATGTGTTGTTTGACATCGTTGGTTTAGTGGAGCGCTTGAAGGAGCGTTTTTGGAGGGATGTGCGGGCGGCGTTCTCTTGGCTGTTGGCTGGGGGGATGATCGTCTGGAGCATTCTGGTGTTCATTGGAAACTCTTCGGAGGTTCTGATGGGTACCTTGCGAAGCCTGGATGGTC
>NZ_DATMFZ010000253.1:0-2360 GCF_035556675.1 Geminicoccus sp.
CGCCCTCGATGGGTCGAACGCTTGTGGGCCAGGCTCAAGGAGGGGCGCGCCATCGCCACCCGCTACGAGAAGACCGCCCGCTCCTTCATGGGCGTCCTCTGCCTCGCCGCCTCCCTCGACTGGCTCAAGAACTAACGGGCCCTAGCGGCTGGCTTCCCTTCGGCCCATCCTCGCCGCAGCCCGAACTTGACAGGATCGCCGGCCGCCCCTACCTCCACGCCCGTGTGGCGGCGTAGCTCAGTGGTAGAGCAAAGGACTCATAAGCCTTGGGTCGGGGGTTCAAATCCCTCCGCCGCTACCATCCCTTCAGGCGGCACCCGCCCGCCAGTCTGGCCAGTCGGCCAAGTGCAGCCCCGGACCTGATTCTTGACCACCGACCGTATCGGGTTCCTGGCGGGGCTTTCGGCCTATTCGCTGTGGGGCCTCTACCCCTTCTACTTCAAGGCGCTGGACCATGTGACGAGCATCGAGGTGCTGGCACACCGGATCGTCTGGTCGCTGGTGATGCTGGCCCTGTTCCTGCCTCTGCCCGAGATGCGCCGGGACGTGGCGCGGGTGTTCCGCACGCCCAGGCTGCTGCTCGGCATGCTGTTCTCGGCCCTGATCATCGCCAGCAACTGGCTGGTCTACGTGATCGCGGTCCAGACCGGCCACGTGCTGGAGGCGAGCCTCGGCTATTTCCTGTCGCCGCTGACCTTCGTGCTCCTGGCGCTCGTAGTGCTGCGCGAGCGGCTGCGGCGCCTGCAGTGGCTGGCGGTCGGGATCGCCGTGTTCGGCGTGCTCTGGATGATCATATATGCCGGCGTGGTGCCGAAGATCGCCCTGTTCCTCGGCATTTCCTTCTCGATCTACGGCCTGGTGCGCAAGCGCCTGCCGGTGGGCCCGCTGGCCGGCCTGTTCCTCGAATGTCTGTTCGCCCTGCCCCTGGCCGGCGCCATGTTCCTCTATGCCGAGGCCACCGGCGGCATCGTGTTCACCCGGCTGGACCTGTCCACCAACCTCCTGGTGATGTTGGCCGGCTTCTTCACGATCGGCCCGCTCTGGCTGTTCAACGTCGCCGCCAAGCACCTGCCACTCACCACCCTCGGCATGCTCCAGTACATAGCACCCACCCTCCTGTTCTTCGTGGGTGCCTTCGTGTTCTCCGAGCCGGTCGATGTCGGCCGGCTGCTGGGCTTCGTCCTGATCTGGGCGGCACTCGCCATCTACAGCCTGGACGCGCTGAGGACGGCCCGCCCCGCACCGGCAGCCTGACCTGCCCCGAGGCCGCCGGTGCAAGCCTCCGTGTCCGGCATCACCGTTCGCCGTTCGTCCCGGCGGCCCAGGCGACAGCCGACAGCAGCCGGGCAGGCGGCGGCTCGCTCCGCTCATCCATCCGCGCGGGACACCCATGGGCGACGGGCCCGTCCCATGGGCGGGATTGGCGGCGCCATGAGCGGGCATGTGACAGTGTCTGGGTCGCCGGGGCCATGGATGCCGTCCCGTCGGTCCGACCGGCTCCACGCCGGACGCTCCCGACGGCAAGACGATGGCGGCCAGTGCCCGGAGAAGCTGGCATGCGCCTGCAGCGGTAGCAAGTTCAGGGACGTCGGGCCGGCCCGGTAGTCCTGCCGGCACTGCCAAGCCGGCTATCGGCAGCACGGTCCCATGCCGACAGCTGGCCGTGCCGTGCTGGCACTGTCCCGCGATGGCAGCCGCTCCCATCGCGGGACATGGGATGCCTCCTGACCACACGATCCGGCGCAGGACCGACACGCCGCCGCCCATGGAGGCGTGGGCGGTGCACCGGCAGGCTACTACCCTGCGTTGCAAGAAAAATGGCGCGATGTCTTTCTGAGGCATCGCGCCGGCCGGACCGTGACAGTCCGCAAGGTCACGCGGAGGGAAAGGGATCGGCTCAGGCGGCGTCGGCGACGTCGGCGCCGACCGTTGCCCGCTTTTTCTCCTGGACGCGGGCCAGGCAGTCCATGCGGCGCAGGGCCGGCTCGTCGAGCTTGAGGGCCAGATCGACCCATAGGTCGACGATGTCGAGGAGTTCGCGCTTGTCGCAGGGCTCGGCACGCTCGCGCACCCGCTTGAGGGTGACCAGGGTGTCGAAGCGGCGCTGGTTGTCCGCGATGAAGCGGGCGAAGGTAGCCATGGCCTGGCCTTCCGGGCAGACCAGGTCGACCAGGCCCAGCGCCTTGACCTCCTGGGCACTGCGCGACAGCCCGTCCTCCAGGATCTGGCGGGCCAGCACCGGGCCCAGCTTGCGCTTGAGGAAGCTGTAGCCGCCCATGCCGGGGAACAGGTTGAACAGGATCTCGGGCAGGCCGAACTTGGTGCCTTCCTCGGCGATCACCAGGTCGTCGGTGAGCATC